>JBCBUY010000038.1:0-26766 GCA_039817885.1 Pseudomonadota bacterium
CAGTCCAATCCATTATCAGTTCGATCCCGTACAAACGACTAAGACAAGCGTTCACGGTGCTATAAACATGCTCGGCCTTGCTAAGCGCACCAAGGCAAAGATCCTCCAAGCGTCGACGTCTGAGGTTTACGGCGATCCGGATGTTCATCCGCAAACGGAAGACTATTGGGGGAATGTCAATCCGATTGGGCCGAGGTCTTGCTATGATGAAGGCAAGCGGTGTGCAGAGACCCTGTTCTTCGACTACCATCGACAACACGGCCTCGGAATCAAAGTTGCCCGTATATTCAATACATATGGGCCGCGCATGCATCCAAAAGATGGGCGGGTCGTCTCCAATTTCATTGTTCAGGCATTGAAGGGCGAAGACATCACGCTCTATGGCGACGGCGAACAGACCCGCAGTTTCTGTTATGTCGACGATCTGGTGGATGGCCTTATTCGCCTGATGGACAGCAGAGACGATGTGACGGGCCCAATGAATCTTGGCAATCCAGATGAATTCACCATTCGCGGTCTGGCAGAGGCAGTTATACGCCTTACCGGTTCCAAGTCGAACCTTGTTCACGCAGACCTGCCAGAAGATGATCCGCGTCAGCGGTGCCCGAATATTGGCCTCGCCCAAAGCACGCTTAATTGGAGCCCGAGCGTTCAGCTCGAGACCGGGCTTAAAAAGACCATCGCTTATTTTGACGATTTGCTGCGCCAAAATGATTTGGTGAACGCCTAGCGCGGCCCCTGGCCGTTTCAATCCAGACCATGAAAGTTCTAACTGTCTTCGGTACGCGGCCGGAAGCCATAAAGATGGCACCGGTTGTGAAAGCACTGGCCTCGAATGATGACATAGAGCAAAAGGTCTGCGTCACGGCGCAACATCGTGAGATGCTGGACCAGGTTTTGGATGTCTTCGATATTCAACCCGACATAGATCTGAATATTATGCGTCGGGGACAAGACTTGTTCGATGTGACAACGCGCGTCCTGACCCTTATGGGTGACGTCATTCGGGAACATGGACCTGATGTCGTTCTGGTTCATGGAGACACAACGACTGCGATGTCGGCTGCGCTCGCCGCCTTTTATTGTCAGACGCCTGTTGGGCATGTGGAAGCCGGCCTTCGGACCTGCGACCTGTCGCGCCCCTGGCCGGAAGAAATGAACCGCACCGTCATAGATGCATTTGCCCATTATCTGTTTGCGCCGACCGAACGAGCACGGAGTGCTTTGCTGGCCGAGGGGCGAGACGAGGCGAAAATCTCGATGACTGGAAATACGGTGATCGATGCGCTGTATTGGGTTCGAAACAAGATCGACAGAGACGAGGGATTGAAATGTGCCCTTGCGGATCGGTTTTCGTTCTTGGATGACAACAAGCGTCTTATTCTGGTCACCGGGCACCGGAGAGAGAGTTTCGGTCAACCATTCGAAGAGATCTGCCTTGCCATTCGCGACATTGCCGAGAACAGCAATGCCGAACTTGTTTATCCCGTTCACCTCAACGGGAATGTTCAAGCCCCTGTTCGAGATATTCTCTCCAATGTAGCGGGTGTGCACCTTATTGAGCCTGTTGCCTATATCGCGATGGTCCATCTCATGGAGCGCTGCGATTTCATTATTACCGATAGCGGCGGCGTCCAGGAGGAAGCGCCTGCTTTTGGCAAACCCATTCTGGTGACACGTGAGGTGACTGAGCGGCAAGAGGCGATAGATTCCGGGGCCGCAAAACTGGTGGGCTCGAACCGAGGCGCCATCGTTGCGTATGCTTTGGAGCTGCTGGACAACCCTCAAGCTTACAAATCAATGGCCGAGGCGGTCAGCCCTTTTGGGGATGGTCTCGCGAGCGAGAGAATTGCCTCGGAACTGCTCAGTGGCTGACAGGCCAGACCGCGTTTCGGTGATAGGCCTGGGGTATATTGGCCTGCCCATTGCGGCGACAATTGCAAGCCGAGGCATTGATGTGATTGGCGTCGATACAAATGAACGGGTCGCCGCGTGCATTGGAGCTGGCAAAGCCCATTTTTCCGAGCCAGATCTAGATATACTTCTGAGATCGACCGTCCAAACCGAGACACTCAGAGTGGTTCGAAAACCAGAGCCGGCAGATGTTTTCGTCATTGCTGTTCCAACCCCTATAAAACCCGATCGAACGGCTGATCTTTCTTATGTCGAAGCCGCAGCACGCAGTATCGCGCCCGTGCTGACATGCGGCGATCTCATCGTCATTGAATCGACCTGTCCGGTCGGCGCGAGCGAACGCGTTTGTGGCTGGATTGCTGAAGAACGGACTGACTTAAAGCTGCCGCGCGAGGGGGCTGACATGACCGACATCCATGTCGCTTACTGCCCCGAGCGTATTCTTCCTGGTCGAATGCTCTTCGAGCTTATTCAGAATGATCGCATTGTTGGTGGCGTGACCCCCGCATGCGCCGAGAAGGCTCGCGCTTTCTACGAGATATTTGTCAGTGGCGAGATCTTCGTGACGAAGAGCAGATGTGCTGAGGCCGTCAAGCTCTTGGAGAATGCCTATCGGGATGTGAACATAGCTCTCGCTAACGAGGTCTCAGTTCTGTTCGAGAAACTAAATGTCGATACGTGGGACGCTATTCGACTTGCCAATAAACACCCACGCGTAAATGTCCTTAATCCTGGCCCGGGCGTTGGCGGACACTGTATTGCTGTAGATCCGTGGTTTCTGATCTCGGCCAATTCGAATCTGGCGGAGCTTATGCACACCGCTCGACGTGTGAACGATAACAAGCCACAACATGTTCTCGACAAAGTCGCAAAACAAATAGAGCGCTTCAAAGACCCCGTCGTGGCTTGTCTTGGCGTTACCTATAAGCCGGATGTTGATGATCTGCGTGAAAGTCCAGCGCTGGACGTGGCAACACAAATCGCAGAACAAGGCTTGTCGCGCGTCCTAATTGTCGAGCCCAATCTTCATAAGCTGCCACGCAAGCTGGCGGGGATCGACTGCACCGAATTGGTTGATCTCAATACTGCGCTCGCTGATGCCGACATAATTGTGGTGCTTGTGGCACACAAACACTTCCGCGGAATTGACCGCCGAAATATATATGAGCGGATTGTGATCGATACGGTTGGTGCGTGGCAACTTCAACCAGGTGCGAGCTAGTACAGGCTGACCCCCTAATGCGTCAGCTAAACTGAATGCATATTCTTGTCTTCAGCCATTACTATCCGCCAGAGGTCAACGCACCGGCCTCGCGGATGTCGGAAAACTGCAAGGTTTGGGCGGATGCAGGCCACGAGGTAACGGTCATCACATGCGTCCCCAATCACCCCCGCGGCAAGGTGTATTCGGGTTATCAAAACAGAGTCTATCAGAGTGAAACGGTCGACGGCGTTCGCATCGTGCGCGTCTGGACCTATCTCGCGGCGAATGCAGGCTTCGCCAGAAGAATCGCGAATTATCTGTCTTATATGATCTCTGCGCTGTCGGTTCTGCCATGGATAAAGCGCCCTGATATCATCCTATCGACCTCCCCTCAGTTTTTCTGCGGACTTACGGGCATGGTCGCCAAATGGATATACCGTGCGCCCTGGGTCTTGGATGTGCGCGACCTTTGGCCTGAGAGTATTGTCAGTGTGGGTGCTATGCCGCGCGGTTTTGTCGTCCGACGGTTAGAGGACATTGAGACATTCGCCTATAATCAGGCGGACCATATCGTGTCGGTCACCGACGCTTTTGTTCCCCATATCGCCGAGCGACTGAAAACGGCCAAGCCCATCTCTGTGGTCAAGAATGGCGTGCACCCCAGCCTCTTTAGAACGTCCAATACATCTGCGGACGTCAAAGCGCGCTTTGATCTGCAAGGCCGGTTCGTTGCCTCTTATGTCGGCACGCACGGCCTGGCCCACGGTCTCGACACCGTCCTTCAGGCGGCTGATAGATTAAGAGATAATCCTCAAATTGGATTTCTCCTGGTGGGTGACGGAGCCGAGCGTCATCGACTGATCAAGACCGCCCAAAAGATGCAGCTCGATAATATCCGCATTGTCGGTCAATTGCCCAAGGCGGAGATGCCAGGGATCTGGTCCGCCACCGATGCCAGCCTGATCGTGCTGAAGCGGTCCGATACGTTCAAGAAAGTTCTCCCTTCAAAGATGTTTGAAGCCATGGCCATGGAATGCCCCATCGTGCTGGGCGTCGAGGGGGAAGCCAAGGCGTTGCTCGATGTGTCAGGTGCGGGCATCGCGATCACACCTGGCGACGCAGATGCTCTGGCAAAAGGGGTCAAGCGGCTGTCTGAAGATCCCGCTCTGGCGAAACGGTGTGGAGCACGCGGCCGCGCCCATGTGTGCGCCTATTTCAACCGCCGGATATTGGCGGAACGGTATCTTGATATTCTGACTGCAGAGCACCTCAACAGCACCCCGTCACGCATCGACCAAGGGCGTCGAGCTTACTGAAGCGTATGAATCAGTCCCTCTTCTCACGGACCCGTCGCACCTGGGACTTTGCGCGCCATATCCCCATCACAAAACTTCTTCGTCGTATGGAGCTGAATTTAAGGCGACGCATTCGTGATCAGGTCCCCATACGAGCAAAGCCCAATCTGCCCGCAATATGTGTCAGCCCAAGGCCATATCCCCTGTTTGCACCACGCTCAAAACAGGCACTGCGCATTGCGCCGGACGGAAAGCTGCAACTCACGCTTCTCAATCACCCCGTTGAACTGGATCTGGATGATCTGGATTGGGGCGCGCCCGGTCCGGGACCCCAAAATCAGCTATGGCGAATGAATCTCCACTATATGGAGTATCTTGAGGGCGTTCAGGACTCCCTCTGGGCCAGGCTGGTCTCCGATTGGATCACCAAGAATGGAATGTGTGGCTGCGGCGCATGGCGCGATAGCTGGAACAGCTATGCCTTGTCTCTCCGCGTTGTGGTCTGGCTGCAGGACTTGGCACGGCGGGGCGACCGGCTGCCGGCGGATCTTGTTTCCATGGTTGAGCGTAGCGCCGTGCAGCAGGTGGAATTTCTTGAAAACAATCTCGAGACTGATCTCGGCGGCAATCATCTCATCAAGAATATTAAAGCTCTGATTTGGGCGGGCCATTACTTTTGCGGGACATCTGCCGGGCGTTGGAAACAAAAGGGTATCGCGCTGCTTCGGCGAGAATTATCGACGCAGATACTGGTGGACGGGATGCACTTCGAGCGATCGCCATCATATCACTGCCAGGTCTTTGCGGATCTGCTCGAGTGCAAGCAGGCGCTGGGCGAAGACCCGCTTGACGGCGCTCTGGACAGTGCGCTTCACCGCATGGCTCAGCTTGTCGCTGACCTCGCACACCCCGACGGGCACGTTGCTCAATTCAATGATGCAGGACTATCAATGGCGTACTCCCCAAGCGACTGCCTCGCAGCATATGCAGCCTTGGGATTTCAACGACCAGTGTCAAAGCGCGTCTTCTCCTACCCGGATGCCGGGTATTTTGGCATGCGTAGTGGCACCACATATTTTGTTGGCGATTGCGGTGTGATTGGGCCCGACGACCTTCCTGCTCACGGACACGGAGACATTCTGAGTTTCGAGTGGAGCGTCGGTGGCCAGCGCATTGTCGTCGATCAGGGCGTTTATGAATATGTCGATGGTGTGCGCCGGACGCAGTCACGAAGTGCCAGCTATCACAACACACTCTGTATCGACGGTTCGGATCAGGCTGCGTTCTTCGGAGCATTCAGATGTGGCAGGCGGCCGACTGTAGATTGCCGGTATTTCGAAGAGACGGATGGCGGGCTCCTTTTAGAAGGGTGTCATGATGGCTTTACGACCTTGCCCGGTCGGCCAATGCATGCGCGAAGATTCTTAGTCACGCCCGATAGGGTCAATATCACCGACGCGATCACACCGGGGAGACGGGCCCGAGCCAAGGTGAACTTCCTTTTGCATCCTGATGTTTCCGCATCTGGTGATGGTGCAGAATTGGAACTTGTCAGCCGCGGCGTCC
The DNA here is from genome assembly GCA_039817885.1 of Pseudomonadota bacterium. GTDB lineage: Bacteria > Pseudomonadota > Alphaproteobacteria > Caulobacterales > Hyphomonadaceae > CALLCD01. The sequence continues at coordinate 5,980 of JBCBUY010000038.1, forward strand.
GTATCGGCGTCGAGGCCTCCAGGGACATCAAATGTCTGCCCGCCGTTTGGTGGCCCGATATGGGTATGGAGCGGACCACAACGCGCCTGCAGATCGAATTGCCAAGCACAGAGTTGACCTCCGACGTCACGTTTCGTGTCCTCCGGTAATCTCCCCACACAGATCAAACGACGTGAAACAGGTTGAGCAAAATTACAGGACCGGCAAGTTGCGGGTGGTCAATGTGCCCACGCCCCGGGCCAGCCGCGGCAATCTGCTGGTTGCTACGCGCGTGTCCCTTATCTCGTCGGGGACGGAAAAACAGCTTATGGACCTCGCCAAGACGTCACTTGCCGGTAAAGCAATGGCGCGGCCCGATCTAGTCCGGCAAACGCTGCGCAAGGTCCAGACTGACGGCCTTCGTCCGACCGTTGAGAAAGTGTTCGCCAAACTCGATACCCCTATTCCACTTGGATATAGCCTCGCCGGGACGGTTATTGAGTTGGGTAACGGCGTTTCTGAATATGCCATTGGTGACCGGGTCGCTTGCGCCGGTGCTGGCCTCGCCAACCATGCCGCGTTCAACTCGGTTCCCAAGACCCTGACCGCGCGCATCCCTGATACAGTCAGCGACGAAGATGCGAGTTTCGTCACACTGGGTGCGATCGCCCTACAAGGCGTCCGTCAAGCGTCCCCGACTTTGGGTGAGTGTGTCGCCGTTATTGGGCTTGGACTGATTGGTTTGCTGACGGTCCAGCTCCTGAAGGCAAATGGCTGCAAAGTGCTTGGGTTTGATCCCGATACAGACCGCGTGAAATTGGCTGAAGCAATGGGAGCCGACCTTGCAATAAGCCAGGGACTTCAAGATGCGGCGACGGAGATGAGCGGTGGACATGGTGCCGACGCCGTCATCATCACAGCCTCCACACCCTCGAACGCCCCGCTCAACCAGGCTGCTGAGATCAGTCGCCTAAAAGGACGGATCGTTGTCGTCGGGATGGTCGGCATGGAGATCGACCGGGAGCCGTTCTACAAGCGAGAGCTCGATCTCAGACTCTCCATGTCCTACGGGCCGGGCCGCTACGATCCGGATTATGAATTGTTGGGTCACGACTATCCGCTTGCCTATGTTCGCTGGACAGAGCAGCGCAATATGTCCGCCTTTCTTCAACTGATCGCGGACGGCCAAGTCACGCCTCGCCCTTTAATAACCCATCGCTTTCCAATCGAAGAAGGCGAAGAGGCCTACGCACTCATGGCACGTGGCGACCCTCATCTCGCCATGGTGCTGACCTATCGAGACCAAGAGCAGACGTCGACAAACCACACGCCCTCGCACCGCTCTGCAATACCGATCGAAGGTGAGATTGGTGTTAGCTTTCTGGGCATGGGAAACTATGCGAAGAGCGTTTTGCTACCGGAGGTTCGAAAGCACCAGCAGATAAATCTGGCAGGTGTCGCGACGGCTACGGGGATCAGCGCCAACCATGCCGGCGAAAAATATGAATTCGAGACAATCGCGACTGACGCAAAGGCCATTATCAAATCCGACCGCACAGATGTGGTCTTTATCGCGACCCGCCATGACAGTCACGCAGACCTTGCGATATCGGCCCTGGAAGCCGGAAAACATGTCTTCTGTGAGAAGCCACTTGCCTTGAAGATCGAAGACCTCGATGCGGTTATGGCCGCAGCGAGCAGCGCACCCGGGCTGTTGGCTGTTGGTTTTAACAGACGGTTCGCGCCCCTCACAAGACGGGCATATGCTGTCCTGCGACAACGGTCCGGGCCATTGGTGATGACGTATCGGGTGAATGCGGGCCGTCTTTCGAGCGATCATTGGATTAAGCGAGACGAAGGCGGTGGTCGGATCATCGGCGAAGTGTGTCACTTCGTGGATACGCTGGTTGCCCTCTGCGGGGCCTTACCCGTGGACGTGCAAGCCGTCGCTGCGCGAGGGTATGACGATGCCTTGTCTGCACTCATTCGATTCGCCGATGGCTCCATTGGCACGATCATTTATTCCTCGCTTGGCGACCCCGCCGTTCCGAAAGAATATATTGAGATCTTCGCACAGGGGAAAATTGTACAGCTTACGGACTTTACGCACCTCACCATCTGCTTTGGCGGAAAGGTCTCAAGGGTCAAGAAAGCTCAAGATAAAGGTCAGGCGGCCCTCATTGCCGACTTCCTTTCCGCTATCCGGTCAGCGGGACACCCTCCCATCCCCTATAACGAGCTTGCCGCTGTCACCGAGACCACTTTTGCTATCGAAGAGGCCTTGCGAACCGGACAATCTGTTGGGGTCGAAACGGGGCCCTTGTATCAGGAGTCTGAGGTGTCTTGATAAGGCGACTGAAATGGCGCATCGGCCGCAGGCTCTACTGTGACGCCCGGGGCGAACAGGCCTCTCCTGCGATGGTTCAGAACGGTGAAGCATTTCTCCAACGCTCTGTGGTGGCGAATGTACCTACAGATACAATGATGGTGGCATTTGATATTGGCGCGAACCAGGCAGACTGGACGAGGAGGTTATTAGCCGGAACGCCGGACACGCGTCGCCACCCCAATCATCTGAGAATTCATGCATTCGAGCCGGTGCTGGCGACGGCAAGTATGTTCACTGAAGCGCTCCGGCAAGAACCGGGTCAAGATTGCGTAAAACTGAACGCGTTCGGGCTCTCCGATCATCCGGGGAGGATTGATATCGGTATCTTTGCAGAGGGTGCCGGCACAAACTCGCTGCATTTTGAGCGAGACACTTGCCGTCCGAAGCGCGCAGAGCCTGTGCTCTTGAACACGTTGGATCAATACTGTGCCGAACAGACGATCGATCACATCCATCTTGTAAAATGCGATGCTGAAGGTCACGATGCCCATATTATTGAGGGCGCGGCGAATACTCTAAAAGCTGGCCGCATAGATATATTTCAGTTCGAATATAATCATCGTTGGGTTTTGGCCCGGAGGTTCCTTCGCGATGTTTTCGACATCATCGACGGCACAGACTATACGCTCGGGCGCTTGGATCCTCAGCACGTCAGTCTCTTCGATTCATGGCATTTCGAACTCGAACGCTTTTTTTGGTCGAATTATGTCCTTGTTCACAAGCGCGCTTTGAACTGGTTCCCGACCGCCCATGGCCGGTTTGACGCATCGAACGTCTATGGCTGACGATTTGGAGGTCGCGGGCGGGATGCTTCGCCGGCATAACCGCCCATCAAAGGCCGGAAAGGCACGCATTACGGTCGCCTTTGGCGCGTCTGGAAGAGCGCAACCTGCAAGTGGGCCAATTCAAAGCTTACGCGCTTTGCTCGATCGTCTAAAGAGTGATTTTGAATTCAGCTTTGTTGGCGATCAGAGTATTCGACCAAGCGAGCTACATCCCCTCCCAGCCGACACCTGGACCTACGAAAAGCAGGTTCGATATTTCTGGTTCAGCAAAGATGGACGCTCAAAAGCTCGCAAGGCAATCACTCGAGAGTCACATGACAGCATCTTGCACCTCAACAGCTTCTTTGATCGAGACTTCACGCTGCCAATACTCTGGAAGCGCAAGTTTGGGCTGATCCCGAAACGACCCATTATCCTGTCGCCCCATGGCGAACTTGCTCCGGGTGCCTTGTCATTCAAAGCCGTCCGCAAACGAACATATATCTCCCTGGTGAGGTCTTTTCGCTTGCTGGATCATGTATGGCTACATGCAACGAGTGACCTGGAGAAAAATCAGATCGGGGACCTCGATCTGCCATGTCAGGGCGTGTTTGTGGCCAAGAATTGTCGGCGGCTCTTACCAAAGCCGGACTTTGCCACGCGTCGCCGGGATCCACACGCGCCGCTCCGCATTGTTTTCTTGAGCCGAATTGATCGAAAGAAGAATCTGGATTTTGCTCTTCACTGCTTGCGCCATGTGACTGTGCCAGTTGAGTTCGACATATATGGACCTGCGAGCGACGCTGCATATGCCCGGCAGTGTCAGTGTTTGGCCACTGACCTTCCCAATCACATTCGTGTCGCGTGGAAAGGATCAATTTCGCACGAGCATGTGCCGAAGACGCTTGCCTCATATGATTTGTTTTTCTTGCCTACGCACGGCGAGAACTTTGGACATGCCATCGACGAAGCGTTTATGAGCGGCCTTCCCGCCTTGCTCAGCGATAAAACGCCTTGGCGGGATTTAGCGGCGGCGGCTGCAGGTTGGGATCTTCCTCTTGGTGACCCGACGTCCTTCGCAGTCAAGATTGAGGCGATGGCCGCCATGGATGCAAACACGCATTTGCAATTACGGATCGGGGCCCGCAAACTTGCTGAACGGACCTATCATAAGAGCCGAGCCGTCGAGGATCACCGCACCATGTTCGACCATGTGGTCGCTGCTGGCTCTTAGACTCAATGGGATGGCGAGATCAGACATGGTGTCTCGGCAATACAGTGCTCGAACCCGGGCGGGGCGGCATTGGCCGCGTCGCCCGCATGACTGCAAAATCCATGGCTGAAGAAGGCGTCCGGGCTGAGGCATTGAGTTTTCTGGACGCTCAGCCTCATCATATCGGCAATATCAGAACCAAAGCCGCTAAGGGAAGCCGCCTGAAATATATTGGGCTTTGTTATCAAGCAGAGCGCCAATGCGATACGTTTCTCTATGACTCCGTAGGCATGGCCCGCGCTCATCCGCGGCTGCCAGGATGGCGAAAACCTTATGGCGTCTGGATTCATGGTTTGGAAGTTTGGCAAGGGTTGCACCCCGATCGCGAACGCGCGCTGCGGAAAGCGGATTTTGTGCTGGCGAACTCACGCCATACGCTGGACCGCTTCGATGGAGCGCATCGCCCATTGGAGAATGTTCATGTGGTTCCTCTCGCCACTGAGCATGACACCGTGCCCCATCAAGCATCCTTCGATGGACGGCCTACCGTGTTGATGGTTGGCCGGCTGGACAAGGAACAGATGCGCAAGGGGCACGATGACGTCATCCGATGTTGGCCGGACGTCGTCAGCGCGGTGCCGGATGCAACGCTTCTAATCGCAGGCGGAGGAGATGGGCTTGGCCTTGTGAAGGAGGCTGCCGCGCGATCCCCCGATAGCGCGTCCATTCACGTCCTCGGCTTTGTTCCAGACCATCAACTTACACATCTATGGCAGCGCGCGCATGTTTTCGCACTTCCCAGCCAGCAAGAGGGGTTTGGGATTGTTTATGCCGAGGCTATGCGCCACGGCGTGCCGGTCATCGCGTCAATCCATGACGCTGGCCAAGAGGTAAACCTTGATGGCCAAACCGGATATAATGTGGATTTGACACGCCGGGAGGAGCTTCCGTCTCGGCTCATTCATCTTCTGCGCGAGACGCGCCAGGCGCAGCGTCTTGGGCGAGCAGGTCATCAGCGCTGGCTCAATCATTACCGCTTCAGTGCATTTCAAACGCGTCTTGCCCGAACCTTAGACCAGTGCGCCTAACCCACGGCCCTCACTCAAAGAAACTGGAGACGATCAGCCCCCAGAGGGATAATGAAGGCGGCGTATCGCTGCGCATTCTGGCTGTGTCGTATGTGTGGCAAGGCGCAAATGACTATGCCTTCATTCGCGCGTTCCGTCGGGCCGGGCACTCTGTTCACGTCGTATCTGAACGCGATTATGTCCCAAGCTGGAGAGGATTGGGGCTGCGAGCGCTCAATCGTGCCCTTAGACCCCTCACCGTGCGGGATTACAACCGCGCTTTGTTGGAGCGTGCCTCAAGTTTCCAGCCGGATCTCCTATTTGTTTTCAAGGGAGCTTATCTCTTCGAAGAGACGATCCGGCGTATCCAAGATGACGGCGCGATCGCCATTCAATTCTATCCCGACGTTAGTTTTCACACCCATGGGCCTTATCTGCCGCGCGCGCTCAAAGCGTATGACTGGGTTTTCACAACAAAGACATTTGGCCTGTCGGACATGGCCGAGCAGCTTGATGTCAGAGATGCATCTTTTCTGCCCCATGCCTACGATCCGGAAACACACCGCCCTCTCCCACTGTCCGATCGCGATCACTGCCAGTATGGATGCGACGCCTCGTTCATCGGCGACTGGTCCCCTAAAAAGCAGGCCATTTTGGAACAGGTCATCTCTATCGACCCGTCCATAGATATGAGCATATTTGGGTCAGAGAGATGGAAGAATCGAGGCCTAACTGCCGGCATTTTCACCGGACACCGCATCTATGGGGATGAGTATGCGAAAGCCATCGCCGCCAGCCGAATCAATATCGGCCTGTTGAGTGAAATCCAAAAAGGGGCGTCGCGCGGCGATCAAATAACAGCTCGAACCTTCGAGATTCCAGCGGCAGGCGGATTTATGCTCCACGAGCGTACAGATGAAGCGATGGAATATTTCGAGGATGGTAAAGAATGTGTTTTCTTTGACGGCCCTGGCGATCTCGCGACAAAAATCAGATACTATCTCAGCCATCCGAGAGAACGGAAGATCATCGCGGCTGCCGGTCGCACACGGTGTTTAACCTCCGGCTATGCCGTCGACGATCGCGTTAGATCTGTTTTGGAGAGATATAACGTCCTCAGGGCGACCAAGTCATGCGGTCCCAGCCATGTGTGAAGGGTCAGAAATTCTGAAGAGCGTTCAGCCATCAAACGGCCGTTCAATTATGTTTAGGTCAGAGCGGACCCATCTGCGGCGCGACGCCATACGGTTCCATCCGAAAACGCCAGCGAGGGTCCGCCTGCATCATCGGAGACATAAATTATACTCCCCTCTCCGTTGGAGGCGGCGTCCGGCAAGCTCGCCATGGTATACCGTCCTACGCGCACCGGGCCATCGACGTGAAGTGTAGTCGATGGTGATAGGGTATTGATGCCCAGTCTCGCACCGGTCGCCAATGCCTTGAAGGCTGCTACGTCAAGCCGCGCAAACCCACCATCGTGGACGAACCCATATATTCGGAAAGTGGCCTCACCTAAATTGTCTGGCCCTCTGAAAGACAGCTCCCCAACACTGCCGTTATAGGGAACATAATAAGCCGTCCCACCACTGGTATTACTTTCCACGCGCTCCCCGTCGGCGACAGCGATCCCATGCGTAAAAGTAGGAGCCCCATCTTTTCTCAGCCGCAACTGATGCGTGGAGAAGTCGCCGATATTGGCTCCGGCAGCGATGATCAAATGGTCTTCAAAGATCCCCGGGCGACCGGTCGCGATCGTCCATGGTGCCCCCACATCGTGGAGATTCTCAATAACGACGCCGCCATCATGACCAGCCACATGCAAAGGCCCCAAGGGAACGTTGGTTCCAATTCCGGTATGGGCGGACGCTGCATCTATGATGATCGCATCCTGCCAAGTTGATCCATCCGCGGAGACTCTGACATGCCAATTGTCATCTTGCGTCAAACCGAACTCGGCGCGCCCGGAATATCCGGTCTGAAAGACGATAGATGCGGATTCCGACGGACTTGCTTTATTGAGCACATGGCGAATGTCACCTGAACCAGGGGTCACATCGTCATGGGAGAACAGAACCGCATCGGATTTTACAGCCAGTCGATTGGTCGTGTCGGCTGTCGTGTTCACGCCGACAAAATCGGCAGGATTAATGCTCGCGCCTCCCGATCCGGAGCCTGTATTGGAACTCGACGCTTCGATCCAGGCCGCTCCTGTCCAAACCAAAAGCGCATCTATGTCTTCCTGCCAGACCAGCCATCCGGGATTCGGTTGAAAAAACGCCCAGGCGTCGTCCTGCCAAGCAGCGATACTGTTGTCCTGGTCCGTCCAATCACCTGCCGCACCCGACGCAATAATATGACGCTGACCGGCGGCGGGCGCGGCTGGAGGGTCAGTACGATTTCGGTCAAGCACGCTGATTTGCACCAGGGCATCGAGCCGCCGAAGTGCTTCATTATGGGTGACATGTTTCTGCGCTTGAGCAGGCAGAATATAAGGCAGCGAAAGAGAGTGGGTCGCATCCATGATCTTGTCCTATCGGATCAATTTTCAGCTGCTCACTCTAACTCTGACACCCGAAGGCGGGGATAGATTGGATGAGGTATGCTCACCGCCTGCCCTATAGAACACTGCAAGGAATCATTATTCTGCTCACCATCAACCCCCCTGGTAGCAGGGACTCTGGCCACGTGATGATGGACTAAAGCATCGCGAAACTTGTCGTGTTTCTAAATGCTATAAACTGGCGTTTGAGCGGGGATACACTGCTTGCAAAGAGCGCTGCTATGGCCGTGGCTCGGGGCATTAATATTCTCGCGGGCTTTGTCCTGGCTGTCGTGCTTGCCGGGAGCCTTGGGGCAACTGGATACGGGACATATCTGTTTATTCTCGCCACTGCGCAAATGCTCGCTATGCCTTCGATGATGGGGCTACCCGCATTGTTGACGCGTCAAATCGCGATCTATGCGGACGCGGCTCAATATGCCCATATCATTGGCATCGTCCGCTGGGGATTGGCAATAGTGCTTGGCGCAGCGGCTTTGATCGCCGTGGGACTGGGCGCAGCTCTCATTGCTCGATCGCCGTTCGGTGGACCGCACCTGTCGACGACCTATTCTATCTGCATCGTTCTTTTTGTCCTGGGAACAGGGCTCATGTCTTGGGCAAGCGCCATTCTGAACGGCTTCCGCCGCCCGGTCTGGTCGTCTCTGCCGGACGGCGTCATTCGACCCGTCACACTCCTTGCGGCAGTGGTCACGTTCGCGCTGCTGGGGCAGCTCACGCCCGCTGCTGCGATCGGACTACATATTGTTGCAATTCTGGTGGCATTTTTCTGGGCGGTTCTTGCGGCCTGGCGACACTGCGATTTTGGAACCGCCACTCCAATACGTGCGAAAGCAACTTATGAGAGTGCCGTCTGGTTTTCCGGCCTATGGCCTCTTTTTCTGACGGTCGCGGCCACAACTATAAACGGCAAACTCGATATGGTTATGCTGGGCGTGCTCAAATCTCCCGGAGACGTCGCGGTCTATGGACTTGCCGTACAGATCGCCGCTTTGGTGATCGTGCCCCAGACGATTCTCAACACGATTGTCGCACCTAGGATTGCTGCTGCTGGCAAAACACCGAACATGTCCGACTTGCAGAAGACACTATCATCTGTCTGCGGGGCGTCCTGTCTTGGAGCGCTCACGGTGATGATTGGGCTTGTCTTCATTGGTCCTCCGATGATCAGGCTTTTCTTTGGTCCGGACTTTCAGACCAGTTATAACCTCCTCATCCTGTTGAGCTTTGGACATGTAGTGGTGTGCGCGATGGGCCCAGCAATGATCGCGCTCAACATGCTGCATCAAGAGCGGCACGTGGCGGCTATCGTCGTCGCATCAGGTGGAGCGAACGTGCTGTTGAATATGGTGCTCATTCCAACATATGGCGGAATGGGTGCCGCGACCGCGACGCTCATAACAATCATTGGTTTGCAGGTGGCATGTGCGGTCACCCTGTATAGGATCTTCCGGCTGAAGTCCTGGGTGCCTTTAAGGGTGCCGTCCGCGCTGGGCGACAAAGAAGAGCGCGCGGCATGACATATGGCGACGCCCGACGCCTTCGACATTCGCGTCGTCACACTCTTCGCGGAATTTACGGCCAGGCGCTTTTCATGCTGTTGGCTCTTGTTGCGGGATACCAATGTGTTCGAGGCATCTTTCCGGACGCAGAGACCATTCGATACGCCAATGCGGCTTTTCCGTGCATCTTCATCTCGATCCTTTTGCACACCGCTTATCGCTGCATCCGATCGCGACAGGCAACAATTTGGTCACCGGTCTTTCTTGTTCCTGTTCAGTCCGCCGTATTTTTCGGGTTCGGTCCACTTGTGGAAGTCTTCGGAAACGACGCGACGATCGACTATCTCAATTACAGCATTATCGGCATGCGCCCTCATGAGCTCTTACGAAGTCATCTCGTGTCGACTGTCGGCGTTGCCTGCGTCATGTTCGGAATGTGGATCCACATGGTGACACATCGGACGCGTTGGTCATTTGGTGGCACTGCACCGCATCGCCGTAGCGGCCCGTTGCAGCGAAGCCCCATCGACCCGACCATGGTCGCTTTCGCCTTGATTGCGGCCGGCGGCTTATTCCGTCACCTTCTCCTTATGCCGGCACAATGGGGGATGATAGATGTCGTGATCGCCGGTGTGCTCACATCCCTCGGCGCGATTGTTGATGTCGGGTTTGGACTGCTTGCGATTTTGATCGGTCGCGGACGAAAAGGGTTTATTCCGGCTTTTTTGCTGCTTTGGCCCGCTCATGTTTTCTTGACGGTCCTGTCTTTCGCGAAAACTGAAATTTTGATCGCGCTGTTGTTTCCGGTCATTGGCTTTTATGCTGGTAACAAAAACATTAGACGCCTCATCGTCCGCTTAGCGCTGGTCGGCATTATCTTCGCCGCGAGCCAGGAATGGGTCCACCATGGCCGCGCTGTCGTGTTCGAAAGAACTCAGACCATCACAGATGCAGATTATGGCACGCGGACAGAGATTCTTTTCGATTATATTGCTACCCCGAAACAAGCGGTTCCCATTGAAGACGCGCGACAAGGTTGGTGGACCCGGTTAAACTATGCGCGCGTCCAATCGTTTGCCATCAATGCCTATGACAGTGGCAGCCCCGGTGACACGCTCTCGACCGCATGGATGTATTTTATCCCGCGTGCGATATGGGCCGAGAAGCCAATTCTCGTATCCCCCGGTAAAGCGTTTTTCGAAACGGTCACCGGACTGAATATTCAGACCTTCCTTGGCCTCTCCATTTATGGCGACCTCTATTGGAACTTTGGCTGGCTCGGAGTGTTTGTTGGGTGTCCCTTGATCGGCGTGCTATTCGCCATGTTGTCGTGGCGTTCCTTGAGAATAATGGAAACCGAGGACTTTCTAAGAGTACCCTTGGTTCTTATAACCTTCGAGCTGGCGGCCATCTCCCCGACTGAATTCATCGTGAATGGCATCCTCGGCCTGCTCCCAATCTATACAGCCTATGCTATCGGTATTTCGGTCCTCTACCTCGTGCTTGGACATCGCCGCAATATGACACGGACGCGGGTCCCTTACCGACCTAAAAGGCAATTGCGAGCTGGTGCCCCCCGGTCTGATGCGTTCCGCTTCCAGTAAGACATTTTCGCCGGCCTGGGCTGACAAACACACTTCGAACCAATTTGATTCTCAATTGATCTCAGTTCAAAGACTATATTCGCCCATTACAACGAGACGGTGTTTGAAGCCATTCAAGCCTTGGAAGATACTGCTGTCCAGGGAGGCCATTTGGGACATGCGTTATATATTTTTAGTGCTCGCACTGCCCATATTAGCCGCCTGTTCAAGTGGCGGACAGTCAACGATCCCATATGCGCTGGCTCAGCCTCTGTCGCCCCCTGATACGACCCTCCAGGTTCATCAGGTCGAGGATTTGCGTATTGCGCCCCAGGACAGGCTTGCGATTTCGGTTTACGGTGTTCCGGCACTGCAGGGCGATTATGTGGTTGACGAAGACGGCGAGATAAAGATGCCGTTGATCGGAGAGATATCGGCTACCGGATTGACGCAAAACGAGTTTGCCAGCGTTTTGGAAGATGCCCTTGAAGAGTCGTATTTGCAGAATGCCGATGTCACCGTTCTCATTGAAGACTCGGCCATGCGGCGGATCACAGTGGATGGTGCGGTCGAAGCGCCCGGTCAGTACCCCGTTGAGGGCAAGATGCATTTGCTGCAGGCGGTTGCTATCGCCGGCGGGCCGGATGAAAACGCAAACCCAAAGCGTGTGGTCATCTTTCGAGAAATAAATGGGCAGCGCATGGCGGCAGCCTTCGATTTGACGGCAATCCGGCGGGGCGAGGCGGAGGATCCGATCGTCTATGGCAATGACATTGTGGTCATGGATGGTTCGGCTATTCGCACTGAGTATGGAAACATAATCCGCACTCTGACGACACTGGCGTTATTTTTGGCCATCTAGATATGCTCAACCCAGCGCGCCGATCAATGAATGGCCATAGGATCATCAAATGAACCAGAACAGGTTCCTCAAGAGCAGTGATGCCTATGGTGAGCGGGGCGCTGTCATTCCACACCCTCACCGCGACATTGATTTCTTCGATGGGCGGCATGACGAAGACTATACTCCTGCGGATGGCGGATTTGACTTCTGGGAGAGCATACGCATCGTCTTCCAGCGAAAGTGGCTGATCCTGTCAGTTCTCATTCTTGGGCTTATGGCGGCGGCGGCGCTAAGCCTCGCTCAAACACCGTTTTATCGCTCCGCCGCAAAGATCGAAATTCAGAAGACGGAAACTCAAATATTAGAAGGGGCTTCATTGGAGCCGGCCATTGTTGCAGACGCGGAATATCTCGCAACGCAATATGAGCTTCTACGAAGTCGTTCGCTTGCCGAGCGTGTGGCTGAAATTCTGAATCTACCGTCTGACGAGCGCTACGCTGATCCATCGCTCACACGAGCGGAACGTTTAAATGAGGCCGCCGAAACGATTGTTGAGCATCTCACTGTCTCTCCGGAAGGTCGCAGCCGGATCGTGAGGGTTGAATATAGGAGCCCTTATCCACGGGAGACAGCCCGAATTGCCAACACGCTTGTTGAGACCTTTATCGAATCCAGCTTGGAGCGCCGTTACAACACAACAGCCTATGCTCGACAATTTCTCGAAGAGCGTCTGCAAACGACCCGGCTAGCCTTGGAAGATTCTGAGCGCCGTCTCGCGCAATATGCCAATGAGCAAGATATCTTGGAGCTCGAAACGTCGAATGGGGCGTCCACCACGCTCGGTGCCAATTCCCTGCTCTCACTCAATGATGAAGTGACGCAGGCAGAAAGCGACCGCATTAATGCGGAGCAACGCTATCGTGAAGCTTCAGACAATCCAAACGCCTTGTATTTTCTCGAGAATGATGACCTGCGACGCCTGCGCGAAGAGCAATCCGCCCTAGCCAGCGAATATCAAGAGATGCTCGGCACATTCAAACCGGGCTTCCCGGCCGTGCAGAACCTACAAGTTCGTATAGATGCAAAGTCGCAGGAGATCTTGAATACCGAGCAGGCCATTCTGCGGGGCTTAGAGGGAGAGTATCGGTCAGCCGTTGCCAGGGAGCAATCGCTCTTGGACCGTGTCGCCGAGCTGAAGGAGGAGCTTCAGGATCTTCGGGATCGGCGTATTGACTATACGATTTTGCAGCGCGAAGTGGACACGAACCGAACCCAGTATGAAGGTTTGCTGCAGCGTCTCAAGGAAATCAGCGTTGCCAGCGGAGTCGGGTCCAGTCAGATTGCGATCATAGATCGTGCATTGGTGCCTCGTCGCCCATTTCAACCGAATGTTCCGCGCACGTTCGTGATTGCCGTCATCCTCAGCCTTGGTGCGGGCATCGCGCTCGCATTCGGGCTCAATTATATTGACGACACAATCAGGACCACTGAAGACGTGAAGCTGAAACTCGGTTTGGCGACGATCGGCGTCATCCCAAGGGTGGCCAAGAGGGGTAAGGGCGATGTTGTCATCAACGCTCTAGACGATCCAAAATCTGGCATCTCCGAAGCTGTTTATGCCGCGCGCACGGCGCTTTCATTTGCGACACCAGACGGGGCTCCGAAGAGCCTCGTCGTGACAAGCACACAACCCGGCGAAGGTAAAACGTCCACCGTGCTGTCGCTTGCTATAGCGTTCGCGAAAATCGGGCAGACAGTTCTGATCATTGATGCAGACATGCGGAAACCATCTTTCAATGCCGATGCAGATCCCGCGATTGGACTCTCTGGGCTACTGGCCGGTGATGAACCTGTGTCCGATCATATCGTACCCGCGAGCGTTCAAGGCCTGCATCTTCTGCCGAGCGGTATCATCCCGCCAAATCCCGCAGAATTATTGTCGAGCCCACGCCTGTTCGATATTATCGCTGAGCTAGAAGAGATGTTCGATCTCGTTATTGTCGACGCACCGCCCGTTCTCAGTTTCACCGATGCGCCCTTGCTCGGATCACTTTGCCGAGGCGCGATTATCGTTGTTGAGGCTGGGCGAGTCCGGCGACCCGCTATCCTTCGAAGCATCGGCCGGATGCATGAGAGCCGAACCAATCTGTTTGGGGCTGTGCTGGCGAAATTTGATGCCAAAGCGTTTGGGCGTGATTATCCATACGCCGATTATAGTCATGGTCCCCGTCATTCGCACACGGCACAGATGATCTCCGGTGCCAGTGCTTCGTCTCAAAAGATCGGAATGACGTCCGATAATCCAACCGCCCCCGGCCAGAGCGAAATCCGCAATAAGGGCACATGGCCCGCTTAACGCGCTACAGCTTGAAAATGCTCTTCAGCGTTTTGCTTGCGGTCGGATTTATTTGTGTTGGGTCGCGCATAATGCAATTATCTGGCGCGGCGAACAGCGTAAGCCAGTATATTTATAAGGAAACGCACCTGAACCAAGAGATCAAGAACATTCTTGATGCTCAAAGTGCGCCTTCTAATATAAATATCAAAGGCCGGGATGAAGACCTATTCCAAACTGCTCCCCTGTCACCAATACCTTTTCTTGTGCGCATGCTGAACGCCACCCGCTCGAACCATGTCATCAAGGCAGATGCCTATGCGCGACATCTGATAGACCTCCGCCCTCGGAATGAGGTTGCGCGGTTGCATCTTGCAAACAACGCCGCGACGCGCGGGGAGTATGAGTTCGCGCTTGAACAGTTACGCATGCTCATGGCGATCGATCGCCAGGGACGAGACATACATCTCGGTGCGATCGCCAATTTGGCGCAGAACAAAGACACATGGCCAATGATTGAGACCATTCTCAAAGATCGACCAAAATGGGGACCCCAGCTTCTCGAGATCTTATCGTCGAAAATCGAAGACCAGTCATTTCTTGGTCGCCTCTACGCTTATTATCCCGAGACCCAACATTTATATCTTTTGCAATTGAGCAAGCGCGGTGCGTGGGAAACCGCTTTTGCATCATACATTATGTATTTGGATGGTGATGAGCTTGACGACATCACAACCCCATTTGATGATCATTTTCATGGTTTGCGCGCACCGCAACCCTTCAATTGGTCGATAGATGAGCGCTATGCTGATCTCGACGAGACGCCCGGTCTTTTTATTTCCTTTTACGGGCGCGGGCAGCCGATCATCGCTTGGCAAACTCTCGCCTTGAGCCCCGGCACCTATAACTTCTCATCCACCATTCACGGTGAGAGCCACAGACATGGCGGTCATCTCTCATGGCAAATACGCTGTGTTGATGACGGGGCCCAGATCGGCAATGTCGACATTATGGCGCTCAAGGCCTCGGGTGATGTGTTCGCGTTCACGTTTGCCGTCCCGAGGGCGAACTGCGCGTTTCAAACCCTTCGGCTTCAGGGCATCGCCGGCGCATTTCCGCGCACGCTGAGGGCGACGATCGACTACGCCATGATCACCGAAAGCTGATAAGCATACTGATTGGGCGAACAGCCAAAGTGCCATATCGGCAACACGCATTCGCATCGCTTACACGATTCACAGCGAGCGGCTATCTCGGGCTCGCGGTGCTCCTCGGCGGTGCCAGCCACCCCGATGTGTTTGCGCATCTCGTATTGCAACTGATCGCTCTTGGCCTCCTGGCAATTGCGGTCTTCTCCAACAGGCTTCATCCTTTGAACGCCTCTCAGTCGGGGTTTGTCCTCCTGCTGATGATCTTTTCGAGTTGGACGGTTCTTCAGCTTGTCCCGCTGCCGGGTGATGTGTGGTCATTTCTCGGTGGTCGGGAAATTGTAAAAGATGGCGCAGACCTGCTTGGGACGTCGGCGACCTTCCCTATCAGCATGACGCCGGAGCGGACCCTCCTCGCCCTGATGGGAGGGCTTCCGCCCGCCGCTGCCTTTGTCTGGATCTGTCGGCTCGGATGGTCCCGCACCGCCCCTTATGTGCAATGGACAATACCGACTCTAGGGGCGCTAAGCGCTGGCGTCGGACTTGCGCAAGTTTTCAGCGGGCCGGATTCCTCTCTCTATTTCTATCAGCATACAAATGATCAGCTTCCGGTGGGGATCTTTTCAAATCCCAATCACCAGGCAACCCTTTGCCTTATGGGTCTGCCGTTTGTGGCGACCATTGCCGCACGCCTTAGACGGGATGTTCGATATGGTGACCGCGACGATACCAAGATCGTCCTCACCGCAACGCTCGGATTTGCGAATTTGCTCGGCATTTTAGCGGTTGGATCAATTGCTGGGTACATACTCCTTGGGCCCGTGCTCCTTCTATCTGCCGCCTTGGTCGCACGCGGAGACGCCCCATGGAGGCGCTTTGCTGGGGGCATCATTCTTGCTGGCGTGGCGGCGGCAGCCATCACCTTCGCAGCGGCCACCCCCACGCCAGATGGCCCCAATCGGACATCAGTTCAGGCCTCGGAGATTTCGCGGTACCAGATATGGACGCGCTCGTCCGAACTTATGGGCGACCATGCTATGGTCGGCAGCGGGCTTGGCAGTTTTCGCCGCGTCTACGCGCCTTACGAAGACCCGAGTCTCGTAACTTCAAAATACATAAATCACGCCCATAATGATTATATTCAAATAATAATCGAGAGTGGTGCTCCTGGCCTTATGGTGCTCTGCGGCGCTCTTATATTATGGATTGTAACCGCCGCGCGAAACCGATCACTACTCCCCAGCGATGAGGTATGGATCAAGCACGCTGCGGCGATATCGATCATGGTTATAGTACTTCACAGCATCGTGGACTATCCGCTGCGCACGCCTGCAATCGCCACCATTGCGGCAGCCTGTCTTGCGATCATGGTGACACCGTATCGTTGCCCATCGAGCCGGCCCGCAGCCTAGCGATCAATAGGTCGCGGCGATGGTTGTAGCGACTGTCGCGGCGATAAGATTAGTCTCCACGGTCTCAACATTCCAAGTGCCGTCGGTCTGCTGGCAAGCGACAAAGCTTCCAGCGGCATAGTCGACCGTCCGGCACGGCACCTCTGCGATCACCTCGTCTACGGTCACGGCGGATCCAGGCCTCGTATCTATCGCTGTAAACGGATCTGAACCGGTTAGGGACGCAAGCTGCCCCTCCGGCACCCAGCCAAGCCCGACGCCGTCGCGCCCCACGAGTATCCAATCCTCTCCCCCTTCCGAGGACCGAATGAGTGTCTCGACAGCTCGGCCTGCCTCAAGCTCCCCGACGCTCATTGCGGTATCATAATCTGGGCTTGATAAAAGGCGCGCGCCATTTGGCACATGCAGCCAGCGTGTATCTACCTTCACAGGCCGGTTGATAGGACCGACCTCATCCACGCGCACCAGATTGACTTTTCGTGGGGTCTGAAATCGCTCCCCAAAGGTGAATGTGACGCTTTCGCCATCAGGCAAGGTGCGGCGCGCTGGCGTTCCCTCTGGCCAATACGGCAAAGCCTCATTGAGGTGATCGCGCACTTCGGGCCGATCTATCGGGCCGGCGGCCTGCACAGGAAGCTGTGCCCCGGCAACGAGAATGGCCGCGTCGCCACCGTTCGCAATCAGTGTATCTTGCGGCACATATCCTGACGCGGGGTGGACCCAATGACCGTCGGGGTTTCGGCAGGATGCGACGACCTGCCAATAGCCACCTTCGGGGCCCATCGTCGCCGTGCGGCATTGGGTATAGGCCCGGCTTGTCTCCTTGATCGCGGCATCTGCCGAGCCGATAGCCAGCGGCGCATTTAGCTCACCTTCGTAGAGCTCTGCGATGATAAGATCTGCCGGTGACAGATACCCTATAGCGACGCCGTTTGATCGGATCAGATACCAGCGGTCGCCATAGGCATCCGTGACGGTCCCCATTCGCTCGAGCAATGTACCCGGCGGGATTATGGCCCCGATCAGGTCGCCTTGAACGGACGGTTCTGCGCGGAATTGGGTTTCTGTTGTGGCCGCATACCAACCACGCTCCAACACGATATTGCCGGGAATCGGTGCCACGCGTCGTGAGCGCTTGAAAGCATATTCCCTTATATCTTGGTGGGAAGATTCGAAGGTTATACGATACCAGTCGCCTGGCGTTGATCTCAAGCTGATCGACCGGCCATCGATTTCGTCGTCAAAGGCCTTCTCCAGATCGCCGGCAAGCAACTGGGCATCCGTGGCGGTGAGAGACACCTCACTGGACAAATTTGCAATCTCGATCAGTTCGGATGCGGCTGACCCCGCCTCAGCGGGGCCCAAAAATGCCCGCACAGGAATGATCCCTGCCGATTGCCGATTGGGCCGGCGCGCAGCCCGGGTCTGACCAGCGACATCTGCCACGCGAATTTGTATGTCGGGCTTCACGCTCGGCACAGGTGCCGTCACGATCAATGCCGGCACGCTGTCTGGCTTGGCGCTGGGTGCCGGAGCCACATTCCCTGGTCTGGCCGGCTGGACACGTGTGGTCACCCGTCCATCATCCGCAATTGTCGCATCAAGCAACGGCTCTGGCGCAATTGACGGGGCCGCGTCAGCCACTCTGGTGGGACGGACGGGGTCTGCGATAGCATCGGCATTAGCCGACGGTATGGCCGCCTCTTCCCTGACCTCACTGATTTCGGCGACCGGTGCCGAAGGCCTGGCGGATGCCGTCGATGATACGTCCACCGGTGTTCGATCGATCGCCGCGTCGGCCGATGCGTTTGGCTTTGTCAGATTGTAAATGCCAATTGCGAGCGCCGCCGCCGAAACCGCAGCAAGTGGGAGGCCGAGATGCAGCCATAATGGCAGCCCTTCGCGCTTATTCCGCTCCTCGAAAGCCGAGCCCGGATGAAGACCGAAAAATGTTCTCTGCACCGGAGCTTGCATCGGTATGGGCACAGGGACCCGCGCTTTTGCCTTGGGTTTAGCTGTGTCCTCGATGATCTCTGGCTGACGATTTTTCCTCGGCTGTCGCTCAAACAGACGGATCGGTTCCGGATCTGGTAAGGCTTCGTCGAATTCGGGGTCGATATCGTCTGAATTGATGACGTCGGACAAATGCGCAGCAGCTGCTGCCTCGACCACAGGCCTTTCGTCAGGCTTTGCCGCAATGATTGGCTCGCCACCATTCTCGGCAATCGCGACCAAGGCGACATCTTCCAGCCACGTCCAATCATCGCCAGCGGTGACATCTTCCACCTCTTCGGGTGTGGGCAAAATCGCTGCCGCTTGAGGCAGAACATGGGGCGGCAAAGGTGTGCGGCCGACCATTTCCAAAACACTGCGGCCGGTCTCCTCAGCGGAAACAAGCTTGATCTCGCTCGCGAGGGCATCAATCTCTGCGTCCGCTTCCTGTCTCGCATCGGCTTCGACCTTGGTGTCGAGCGCGCGCAACACGGCGTCAGCTGGATGAGCGCCATAGCGCGGGGCGTCGCCAGCCAATAAACGCTGGGACAAAGATCTCCGTGACTGGGCGGCTTGTTCCCCTTGCGCTTTCCGCTCCGCGATAACTGCGGTCAAATCTGTAATGTCCGCCTGCCCGCGCAGCGTCTTACGTCTGATCCCTACAGTTTCCTCACTCATCTCTGACGCGATGCTCCCAAACTCGGCCCAGTTTACCCTTTTACTTAACGTAATCTACCAAATTTGCCGATATTTAGTAGCACTTTGTTTACCTTTCAGGAAGGTCTTCGCGCGGTAGGCGAGGCGTAACACGCTTGCACAACCGGTGTGGTCCGTTGATAAGGCGGCGTTCTGAAATACACCCCATCCACAAGGATTTGACGTTATGACCGACGCCCCGCCCAAGAAAGTCGTTCTCGCCTATTCCGGTGGCCTAGACACCTCGATCATTCTGAAATGGCTGCAGACCGAATTTGGTTGTGAGGTCGTCACCTTCACAGCCGATCTCGGACAGGGCGAAGAGCTTGGGCCGGCGCGCGAGAAAGCCCTGCAAATGGGCGTCAAGGAAGAGAACATCTTCATTGACGATCTCCGCGAGGATTTCGTCCGCGATTATGTCTTCCCGATGTTCCGGGCAAACGCCGTCTATGAAGGCGTATACCTCCTCGGTACCTCCATCGCCCGGCCCCTAATCGCCAAACGCCAGATCGAGATCGCCCAGCATGTCGGGGCCGACGCCGTCTGCCACGGGGCGACCGGCAAGGGCAATGACCAGGTGCGCTTCGAGCTCGGCTATTATGCCCTCGACCCGGAGATCCGCGTCATTGCCCCCTGGCGGGACTGGAGCTTTAAATCCCGGACAGACCTTCTCGCCTTTGCAGAGGAGCATGGCATCCCCGTGCCGACCGACAAGCGCGGCGAGGCCCCCTTCTCCGTCGATGCGAACCTCCTCCACTCCTCCTCTGAGGGCAAAGTCCTCGAAGACCCCGGCGAGCCGGCCCCGGAATTCGTCCATATGCGCACCATCGCCCCGGAAGACGCGCCGGACGAGCCGGAGGTCATCACCATAGGTTTTGAGAAAGGCGATGCTGTTTCCATTAATGGCGAGGCAATGAGCCCGGCGACGCTCCTCACTGCCCTCAACGCTCTCGGCAAGAAACATGGCATTGGCCGGCTCGACCTTTTGGAGAACCGGTTCGTCGGCATGAAGTCGCGCGGCATTTACGAGACCCCCGGCGGCACCATCCTCCTCACTGCCCATCGGGGTATTGAGCAAATCACTCTCGACAAGGGCGCGGCCCATTTAAAAGACGAGCTGATGCCCCGCTATGCCGAGCTCATATATAATGGCTTCTGGTGGAGCCCCGAGCGCGACATGCTGCAGGCCGCCATCGACCAGTCCCAGCTGATGGTGACCGGCGAAGTCACCTTGAAATTATATAAGGGCGGCACCCACCTGACGGGCCGCACCTCGCCCTACTCATTATATTCCGAAGCGCAT
>JBCBUY010000039.1:0-26624 GCA_039817885.1 Pseudomonadota bacterium
TGTTTCCGGTCAGAATTTTGGGGCCACCATCTCCAATCGCGGCGGCATGCTGATGGCCTTGTTCCTGTTCATTCTGGCCGGAAACATCGCCCAGGGTTACAGCTGCCGCGTTGGGATCGGCTTGTCTGGCCTGCTCCGTCAGGCTTGCCGCCTGTTCAGCAAAGCCCGAATAAACACCGCTAAATGCCTGGGGGATTGAGACCAAGATCCATCCGGAGATCACCATGTAAAAGGTCAGGATAAAGAAGGCCGCCAATGAGCCTATCCAGCCGAGACTCACCCAGTTGCCGCTTACTTTCTCAGATGACGCGATCGATTGAATGCCTGAAATCGCCGACTGGCCCGACTTTCGACCGAGCGCGTATTCCGCCATCAGCACAGGCAGCCCGAAGAGCAGCACGCAAAGAAGATAAATGACGATAAAGGCTGCGCCGCCATTCTCACCGGCGGTGAACGGAAAACGCCAGAAATTGCCAAGGCCTACAGAGGACCCTACAGCGGCCATAATAAAGCCGAAGCGTGACCCCCAAGTATCTGTCTTGCGACCAATCGCGACCATACGCTGAGCCTCCCACGAGCGATTTCTTGCGGCGGACAGTAGAGATGACGTCAAAAACGTCAACGAGACCGGCGCAGTAGCTGTTTGTCTATGGCGCTATAGGAGTTTGCTTTCGCGGTGAATATGGACCGACAGGATGAGCCCAAAACCAGCCATGACGGTCAGCATGGCCGTGCCGCCGAAGGAGATCAACGGGAGGGGAATGCCGACCACAGGCAGGAGGCCGGCGACCATGCCAATATTAAAAGCGACATAGAAGGCAATGGTCGAGACGGCACCGATGGCTGCAAAGCGGCCAAATCGAGTGTGGCTGCGCATGGCGATGACGAAGCCCCAGACAATCACCGCGCCCCAGACCAGTAAGACTGCAGCGGACCCCAGAAAGCCAAATTCCTCGGCGAGTACGGTGAAGATAAAATCGGTGTGCTGCTCAGGAATGAAGTCGAGCTGACTTTGTGTGCCCTGGGTGAAGCCCTTGCCATCCCAACCGCCAGAGCCGATGGCAATCTTGGCTTGTTCAGATTGATAGCCGGCTCCGAGAGGATCGGCGCTGGGGTTCCAAAGCGTTTCGACACGCGCGCGCTGATAGTCCTTCAGGACATAGAAATACGCGAAGGGTGCCCCAATGATCCCAGCGATGCCGCCGGCGATAATGACGCGCCAGAACAGGCCGGCGAAATAGACGACGACAAGCCCCGAGGCGATGACCGTCAGTGCCGTACCAAGGTCTGGCTGTCGGAGGATCAGCAAGGCGGGCGCAAAAATCAAAAACAGCGCGGGTATATGTACGAGAAGCCCGCCTGACGCTTCCTTCAAATAGCGCTGATAATAGGCCGCCAAAGCGAGCGTGAGGGAGAGTTTCATAAGTTCCGATGGCTGACCGCGAAACGGACCGATCTCCAGCCATCGCTCGGCTCCGCCCCCGCTGGAGCCAAAAAACTCCACGCCAAGCAAGAGGATGAAAGACACGATATAGGCCGGCAGGGCCGCCGCCAGCCAGACGCGAAGCGGAACCAAGGCCAAGACCATCATCAAGACAAAGGCAGCGAGAAACCGCACAAAGTGCTTGCTCGGCAAACCTGTGTTTTCAGGATTTGTGATGGTGGACGAATACAGCATAGCCGTGCCGAACAAGGCGAGCCCGGTGATCAAGGCAATCAGTCCCCAGGGAATGCGCCCGATCTTGTCAAAATTGGTTTGCCGGCCGAAGCGGCGGGCCCGACTGGGGGCCGATGTTCTGATCTCGCCGCTCCAGGTCATAGGGCTCCCCGGCTGGTCGACGCGGCAGCGTTGCTTGCGCTTCGCTGATAGGTTGGCGTGCGGCCGCTTTCGTTGCGGATGGCGTGGGCGAGAATGTCTCTTGCAACAGGTGCTGCCGCGCGGCTGCCCCCTTCCCCGTGTTCCACCACGACGGCCGCGGCATATTTTGGATTGTCGGCCGGTGCATAGGCGACAAAGAGGGCATGGTCACGGAGCTTGCGATCAATCTGATCCCCTTTCAGAACGCCAGACCGGCGTTCGGCCGCCGTAATCCGGCGCACCTGAGCCGTGCCGGTTTTGCCCGCAAGACGAGGCCCCCCGAGACCAAGGTCACCGGATGAGCGGGCCGTGCCGCCCCATTCAGAGGTTACACCGAACATGCCGGCTTTCATGCGCTGCATCATTTCAGCGTCGAGGGGGGCATCCACAATGTCTCGAGGTCCACGGTTTGGTCCGTCGCCGACAAGGTTTGGAGCAATCACCCGGCCCTCGGCCGCGATGCGTGCACACATGACGGCGAGATGTAGAGGCGAAGAGTTCAGATACCCCTGGCCGATGCCGATATTCAGAGTTTCCCCTTCATACCATTGTTCGCCAAAGGTCGCCCGCTTCCAAGCATCGTTTGGAACGACGCCTGAGCGGCCGCCGGTCATACCGAGATCCCAGCGATGACCGAACCCGAATTTGCGGGACGTTTCGGCCAGCCGTTCGATACCGACGCGGCGGGCAACCTCGTAGAAGTAAACATCGCACGAGCCCTTGATGGCCTCGTGCATATTGACGGGACCGTGGCCTCCGTCTTTCCAGCAGTGCCAGGTGCGATTGCCGAACCAGTATTGCTGATTGCAGGTAATGCGTTCGTTCGGATCAATAACACCCGCCTCCAGAGCGGCTGTGGCCGTGACCATTTTGAAGGTGGAGCCTGGCGGATAAAGGCCATCATAGGCTTTGTGGTAAAGCGGCGAGCGATCATTGGCGCGCAGCACGTCATAGTCGGCTTGGCTGATGCCATTGACGAAATCGTTTGGATCGTAGGCCGGGGTGGAGACGAGCGCGAGAATATCACCGCTGTCGATATCGAGCACCACAGCGGCTCCAGACTCATCCTGAAAGCGCTCAATAGCGGCCCGCTGGAGATCCGCGTCGATGGTTACCGACACATCTCTGCCGGGCGTCGGTGCGAGGTCGTCGCTTGGCAATTCTTCAATAATCCGACCCGCGGCATTGGTGACAACGCGGCGGCGACCGACCGTTCCACGCAGCCATTCCTCTGCGGTGTATTCAATTCCTGAGCGGCCCGTGCGCATATCCGGATGCTTGAAGAGGCGGCGGACAAGCTCCCGCTCCGTCAGGCTCGCCCCCTCTGTCAGGCGTTGCAAATCGCGCTCGCTTGCGCGGGCGACATAGCCAAGGACATGGGCGAAGTCCCGCCCCCGCGGATAGGACCGTGTTGACGCCATTTCCACTTCAACACCTGGCAAGCTCGCCGCATGGATATTCATGCGTGCGAAATCTTCATAGGTCAGCTCATTGGCGACAACGGCCGGCACAAAGCTTGGCTGGCGTGCCACATCGCGCAAGATCCGATCTCGGCGCTCGGGGGATAGATCAATAAGGTCGCTGATGCGTGACAGGACAGCTCCGACATCGCCGGCCCGCTCCCGCGTGACCGTGACGCGCCCAGCTGAGCGGTGGGAGGCCAGTTCTGCGCCGAACCGGTCTAGAATCCGGCCGCGCCGCGGCGGAGCCAGCTCGAGCTTGACCCGATTTTCTGCTGCCAGGCTCGCATAGCGTTCGCTTTCGAGCACCTGGAGTTGGAACAGGCGCGCCAACAAACCGCCCCAGACAATGCCGCCGGCACCGGCTGCCATCATGGTACGGCGCGAGAATTCAAGTTCGAGATCACGAATTTTCATTTAAAGCGATCCTCCAGACCCATCCCCCAGACGGAATGCCCCAGCGACGGGCACGAAGAGGATCAGGGTCACTGCATAGACGGTCAGCAAGGGGGCGAGCTGGACGACCTGGTCGGCGGTGCTGCTCGCCAGAATCCACAAAACGAACATGCCGCAGGACATGGCAGCACCGGCTGCGATCAACGCCCGCACGGGGTCGCTGTCCACATCAAAGGCTTCTCGGAGTGCTGCCGAAACAGCATAGGTCGACAGATTGACCAGGACGAAACTGCCAAGCGGGGCGTTGAAACTCACATCTTGCGCCAGGCCGAAGGCGACAAGGATCACCATGGGTCTGAGCGATAAGCCAATGGAGGCCCAGCCCACTGCGCCCCACATGGCCGCATACGGCCAGATCAGCTCGACACCGAAGGCTGATTTTCGCGTCAGGCCGAACAGGCCGACCGAGGCAATGATCATAACACCAACGAGGAGCTGCGCGCTGGGATTGGTTCGCTGCCAGGAGGATTTGCGACCTGCATATGTTCGAGCGCTTGGCATTTATTGTCCCGCAAGCCTCGCACCGGAAGCGTTTTGAGCAACCGTTGTTGCCTCCGCTTCTTCTTCAATACTCTCGTCTTCGATACTCTCGTCTTCGATGACGGGAACATCTTCAGGTTTTGGGATACTTGCGGGTGGTACAAGACGGACAAATCCGCCCTGCCCGTTCAGCATTGCGAACCGGACCCGCCAATCCCCTCCCCGACGTTCGGCGAGCCCCGCCAGGAGGCCTCGCGGGAACACACCGCCCTCACCCGATGTGAGAATGCGTTCGCCGGGCAAGAAGGCATCGGCTTCGGGCCGATCGGTTATGAGGCCCCAGCCTTCGCGGCCACCATACATGATGCCGCGAATGCCGCTCGCTTCGCCAAGAACGGGCACGCGGCTGTTGAAGTCGCTTACTTTCAAAATGCGCGCGGAGCGTTCCCCGAGTTGAATGACTCGGCCGACCAGACCGGCATCGTTGATGGCGATAAAGCCGTCTTCTACGCCTTGAGAGCGCCCAGCATTCGCCAAAAGGGTCTCCGCGAAGGGACCGCCGGTTTCGGAGACAATGCGGGCGGTGACGCCGCGGGCCGGCGGTTCGCCCTGCATATTGAGGATCTCCTCATAGGTCTCCAAACGCTCGGCCATGGAAATGGCAGCTGCTCGCCACCGCGCCAGATCGCGAACCTCGGCTTCAAGTTCGGATACGCGTTCATCCCGCGCGACGCGGCCACTCAACTGCGAAATCCAGCCGCTGCCACTGCGAGCTGCGAGCTGGTCACTTGTTGTCGTTCTTATGGGGTTTAACGCATCGGCGAACCGGGGTGCCGTCTGGAACAGCACGAAGCCAAATGTCACAGCGAAGAGCACTGCGAGGCTAAGCCCCCGCATTGGCCGCTTTCTCGAACCGATACTCGGTTGACGCGCCATGCCGCCTACACTCCTTCACGGGCATGCTGCTGCGCGCCCATCAAGCCACTACACACCTCAACTGTATTTATCACAAACTGAGGCAAGAAAGGGGCCATTTCCTCAGACTTCCGGGGATAAAACACCTTTCATCTTCGCATAATTCTCGAGAACTTCGCCGCAGCCATTGACGACGCATTTCAAAGGGTCGTCGGCAATCATGACGGGCAGTTTCGCCTGTTCTCGAATGATCGTATCCAGATTACGCAGAAGCGCACCGCCGCCGGTCAGCACAATTCCGCGATCAACAATGTCTGCTGCGAGCTCTGGCGGCATGGCCTCAAGGGCGATCTTCACCGCATCCACGATCTCTGTAATTGGTTCGCGCAGGGCCTCAGCGACCATCGCTTCATTGACTTCGGCTTCTTTCGGGACCGCGTCGAGGGTGCCACGGCCACGCACAGACAGGGTCATGCCTGAGCCCTTTTCGGGCGACTTTGCCGTGCCAATTTCTTTTTTGATGCGCTCGGCTGACATTTCGCCGATCAGTAAACGTTCTTCACGGCGGAGATAATTGACAATCGCCTCATCCATTTTGTCGCCGCCGACACGGACAGAGCGAGAATAGACAATGCCGCCGAGAGACAGGACAGCAACCTCGGAGGTGCCCCCACCAATGTCGACAACCATGGAGCCGGCTGGATCCTCGATGGGCAGACCGGCACCGATGGCTGCGGCCATGGGCTCTTCGATCAGCTGAACTTCGCGCGCGCCAGCAGCCAGAGCCGATTGGTGGATCGCCCGGCGCTCAACGCTGGTGGCGGAGCTTGGCACGCAGATGATGATGAGCGGAGAGACGAAGGCGCGGCGATTGTGCACTTTGCGAATGAAGTGCTTGATCATCTCTTCAGCGACTTCAAAGTCAGCAATTACACCATCGCGCATAGGGCGAATGGCTTCCATATTCACCGGCGTCTTGCCGAGCATGGATTTCGCCTGATCACCAACCGCATAGACCATTTTGCGGCCGCCTTGCGTCATGTATGCCACGACAGACGGCTCGTCGAGGACGACACCGCGGCCTTTGACATAAACGAGCGTATTGGCGGTTCCGAGGTCGATGGCCATGTCCGTGGACAACATGCCTAAGAGGCTACCGATCATCCGTAATTCCCTCGCTGTGGCCCGGTTCCGACGTGAACCAAACCGTTACTCTCTAATACAGCCCCTATACCGCTATGCCGTTTACATTGAATTAATGCAAGAATGACTTTGTTGTAATATGGTACCCGCCGTCTTATTTTCGACATACCTCTGAAAATATTGGTATTTATTGGAAATACATCTCGCACCCAACTCTCTATACAGAACGTACCGTACTTATATTTTGAGCCGATTTGGCGAAATTTTCGTTAGTGATTTGTAAACTGCTTAACGCCAGACTGGAGATTATTAACTGTTCTCGAAATGAGGCTAGGCCATGATATTCCGTCGTCATCGCTGGCATGGGGAAACCGGGCGAACCTATCGGTTCAGGATTACTATGACAGACAAAGGCCTACCGGATGGCGGCGGCGTGTATGTGTTTGTGCGGCGTCGCTTCGTGTTTTGGCTTGAGGCACTTTATGTCGGGAAGGCCGCAAATTTTAAGAGCCGTTTGATCGGCCATGAGCGGTGGCGTGAAGCTTGGCATCGAAAAGGGGCGACAGAGCGGCATGTGCTGGTGCTGAAGGACCGGGCCGACCATGCGCGCGTGGAAGAAGACCTGATACGCGGCCTAACCCCTGAGATGAACGATATTCATATCCCTCGCGGACGCAAGGATGCCCCAAACGATCGCAAACTTCGGCGGCGTTGGCACAAAGATCGGCGCGCTAAACCGCTATTCGGCCTGTTGGGTTAGCCCCGACCACGATATGGCGGCACGCCGGTCTCCGGCAACCACAATCCATCGGGTGCATCGCCGGTCTGCCAGAAAACATCGATCGGAATGCCGCCCCTTGGATACCAATATCCGGCGATGCGGAACCATGTGGGTGCCAAGAGGTCGACAAGATCCTTGCCGATCCGGACCGTGCAGTCTTCGTGGAATGCGCCGTGATTGCGGAACGCCGTGAGATAGAGCTTGAGGCTCTTGGATTCCACAAGCCAGTCCTTTGGCGCGTAATCGATGACAAGATGGGCGAAGTCCGGCTGGCCGGTTACCGGGCAGATCGATGTGAATTCAGGGGCTGTGAAACGGCTCAAATAGAGCGTGCCGGGATGCGGGTTTGGCACCCGTTCGAGCACCGCGTCCTCGGGGCTTTGCGGTTGGCCGGTCTGCTGTCCTAGCTGATCAAGGCCCTGATAGATCGACTTATCGGTCATGCGAATGGTGTCGGTACGATGTTGAAAAGAAAACCCATATAAAGGCCGTAGCCGGCTAAAAGTAGTCCGCCTTCCCATCGGGCCAGCCGCTTTCCGGTTAAGGCAAACAGGATGATGAAAAAGACGGAGAGGATAATGGTTGAGATGTCCGTCCATGACAGGCTGCTCGACATGGACAAGGCATCGCCCCCTCGTCCGAGGACACTGCTGTAGTCAAAGCCGGATGAATGTGAAATTTCTGCGCCGCTAAACAAAGAAAACGGTCGGACCAAAGCCGTCACCCCGATAATCCCAAAGATATTGAAGATGTTTGACCCGAGCACAGTGCCAAGGGCGACATCGGATTTTCCGCGAATGGCCGACATACCGACCGTTGCAACTTCCGGCAGGCTGGTCCCGATCGCGACGATGGTCAGTCCGATGAGCGTATCCGAGACACCAAATTGCTGGGCGATATCAATCCCCCCTGAGACCAGCAGTCTCGCACCGATAACAACGCCAGCAATGCCCAGAAATGATAAAGCCAACGCAACCGGCAGCGGATCATGGGTCTCGATCTGCTCGCCCTCTTCTGCGTGTAGGCCGGCTGTGTCGCTATTTGTCTTGTCCAAGATAAATGAGACCGTGATGTAGGTGACAAGAAGCGTCACGAGGACCGCGCCAGCCAGGCGCGTGAAAATATCGAAATAGGCGAGCGCTGCGAAGATCAAAGTTGCCGCGATCATGACTGAGAAGTCTCGCGTCAAGGCTCTGGGCTCGGTCACAATTGGTCTGATCAGGGCGGCGATGCCCATAACAAGCAGAATGTTTGCAATGTTGGAGCCGGCGACATTTCCAACCGACATCCCCACTGCGCCCTGTTTCACGGCCTGAAGGCTGGTCACAAGTTCCGGGGCCGAGGTGCCGAATCCGACAAGGGTCAGGCCAATTACCAGTTCCGACACACCGAGCTTCCGGGCGACGCCGACCGATCCGCGCACCACTGATTCGCCGCCTGCGAACAACAGCACCAAGCCGCCCAGAATTAAGAGATACGACATCAAAGCGAAAAAGCCTTCCCCGGACACAAGCGCCGTTCATACAGGAGTGCAGCGCTGCGCGCCAAGCTCGGATGTAAGTCTAAGAACAGTGTTTTTCGAGGTCGAGATCACAGATCAGAACATCTTCTGGTTCCCCCAACCCAATTCGTCGGCTAAACCACGATAAATTCGACGGAAATCAGGGAGCTGCGGGACCTATGACCGACACATCCAGGGATCTTGAAGGCCGCAAGGCGTTGGTCACAGGCTCAGCGACCGGACTTGGCGAATGTATCGCCACTCGCCTCGCCGCTCGCGGTGCCGATGTGATTATCAATTGTACGCGGTCGATCGAAGACGGAGAGAAAGCGGTCGCTGCGTGTACAGAGCTTGGTGCGCAGGCGAGGCTCGTTGTGGCAGATGTCTCGACCGATGAGGGGTGCAAAGCGCTTGCGGATGCAGCCGGGCAGTGGGGCCGGCTCGATATGCTTGTGAACAATGCGGGGATTACACGCCATGCCCGTGATCACAGCGACCTCGACGCTTTGTCAAAAGCTGATTTCATGGACACTTATGCGGTGAATGTGGCCGGCCCTTTCCTCGTGCTGCAGGCCTGCAAGGGCCTGCTGGTTGAAGCCCATAGGCAGACTGGGCGCGCCTCAGCGGTATTGAATGTCTCTTCGATTGCCGGGGTGACGGGCATTGGCTCGTCTGTTGCCTACGCAGCCACGAAGGGCGCGCTCAATACGATGACGCTCTCCCTCGCCCGCGCGCTTGCTCCGGCGATTCGGGTCAATGCGGTGTGCCCCGGTTTTATCGGAACACGTTGGTTCAAGGATGAGATGTCGGCCGAGCAATTTGAAAAACTGGAGGCCGGCGTGGCGGCATCTGTGCCATTGAATGTTGCTTCCGGACCTGATGATATTGCCGCCAGTGCCGTGTTTTTCCTGACCGATGCGTCGCGCCATGTGACCGGTGAAACACTGCTGGTCGATGCGGGCATGCATCTCGGTTATGCGCCGCTATCCGCCAGGTGAGTCTTCGCCTTACCGAAGGGCAAGGCGCTCGCTGGTCAGTCAAAATGCAGATTTGCTGCCCTGATTTCGAGCAAGTGAGGACCACTTGCAGACAAGAGGCAGAGCCACATTCGCCCTGAAATGTGCACCTGCAGCATTATCCCTTTTGAAGGTCGTCGCGATCAGCGACTTCGGCGGAGAAGGGAAGTATTGATGCTGAGAAAACTTGTTACCGGCGCTGTGTGCGCCAGCGCACTTATGTGCGCTCCGGCTTTGGCTCAAGAGGAAGAAGAAGGTCCCACATTCTTTGGCGGATCGTTTTCTGCGAATGTGGCCATCACCACGGATTACACATTCCGGGGCATTTCGCAGTCCTCATCCGATGCAGCGATTCAAGGCGGGTTCGATTGGGCAAGCGACCTCTTTTATGTCGGGACTTGGGGGTCCACTGTCGACTTCAATGATGATTTGTCCAATCCGGTAACCGGCGAAGAGATCTCTGACGGATCGTCGACCGAGATTGATTTCTATGGTGGCTTCACACCGACCGTCGGTGATGTCTCTCTCGATTTCGGCGTGATCTATTATCTCTATCCCAACGCGCCTGGTGGAAATGACGATGTCATCGTTCCGACGGTGTTAACACCGGATCAGGCGGCAATTGCCGAAGCGCTTGGCGCAGCACCGGGCGAAGTGCTGGTGGATTTCAACGATCAAAACTATGTCGAGCTTTATGGTGGCGGCAGTTATGAACTTGGCCCGGTCGAGCTTGGTTTCAGCCTGACCTGGTCGCCCGATTACTATTTCGAGACAGGTGATTTGCTGTTGCCTGTGCTCTCTGCAAGCGCCCCTGTGGGCAGCCTCTCGGATGTCGCCGGCAGCGGTGTCGACTTCGCCCTGAGCGGGAGCATTGGACGACTTTTCTTCCTCGACGACCTGGTGCCGGAAGGCGGCGGCTTCGGTGAAGACTATTGGGATTTCGGGATCGGCGTGACAGCCACCTGGTTCGGCATCGACTTCGATGCCCGCTACATCGACACGTTCGGCCTCGCCGGCAACGGATCGACAGGTGTCTTCACCGTCTCGAAAAGCTTCTGACCGTGGATGGTCCTCCCCGCTGTGCTGGTTCCTCACGTCCCAGCACAGCATAACTTGTCAGGCCGCTGAGTGATTGCTCAGCGGCCCCTTTCTTTTGTGGTCAAAGCCGTGACGCGTTAGGCATCAACCTCGGCCTCAAGTGCATTTTCCTGAATAAAGTCGCGGCGCGGTTCAACGATATCGCCCATGAGCCGAGCGAACATATCGTCGGCTTCATCGGCATGGTCGACTTTGACCTGCAGCAGGGTCCGCGCATTGGCGTCCAAAGTGGTTTCCCAGAGCTGGTCGGCGTTCATCTCGCCCAGCCCCTTATAGCGCTGAATTTTCAGCCCCTGACGCCCGGAGTCCAGAACCGCCTCGAACAAGCTAGTTGGTCCCATGACATTCACCTCTCCGCCTTTCTCGTGGCGAAGGACCGACGGTTGGGCATAGAGATCAGCGATCCCGGACGCTCGCTCTGCCAGGCGGCGTGCATCAGGACTTGCCAGTAGGGTTGGGTCCAGAACGAGCTTCTCGTCCACCCCGCGAACGGTTCGTCCAAGGACCAATGACCCATCTTCAAACTGCCCTGACCAGGTGTCCTCGCTTTCTTCAGCAATGCGGTTAAGGCGCTCCGCTGTCTTTTCGGCTTCTGCCGCGCCCGCCCCGTCCTGCAACGCGCCGGCGATGGCCGCATGTTCCACAAGAAACGCAGGTGCACGGAGGGTCAGCCGCCACATGGCCTGCTTGAACAAGGCCGCTTCCCGCACGCGATCGCGCAAATCCTCGCCCCCGATTTGCGCACCATCATTCAGCATCAGAACCTCTCCGCTCGTCCCCTCTTCAATGAGATAGGCTTCCATCTCGGGGTCATCCTTGAGGTAACGCTCGGACTTGCCCCGCACGACTTTGTAAAGCGGCGGTTGAGCAATATAGAGATAACCGCGCTCAATAAGCTCCGGCATCTGACGATAGAAGAAGGTCAGAAGCAGTGTACGGATGTGTGCCCCATCGACATCGGCGTCGGTCATGATGATGATCTTGTGGTAGCGCAGCTTCTCGATGTCGAAGTCGTCGCGCCCAATGCCCGCACCAAGCGCCGTGATCAGTGTACCGACCTGATCTGATGACAGCATCTTG
Organism: Pseudomonadota bacterium; assembly: GCA_039817885.1. Classification (GTDB taxonomy): domain Bacteria; phylum Pseudomonadota; class Alphaproteobacteria; order Caulobacterales; family Hyphomonadaceae; genus CALLCD01. The sequence goes on from JBCBUY010000039.1 coordinate 11,789, forward strand.
TCGAAGCGGGCCCGCTCAACGTTCAAGATTTTCCCACGCAGAGGCAAGATGGCCTGATTGGTGCGGTCACGGCCCTGCTTGGCCGACCCGCCCGCAGAATCCCCCTCCACGATGAACAGTTCTGACTTCGCCGGATCCTTCTCCTGACAATCGGCAAGCTTGCCCGGCAGCGATGTGATATCGAGCGCGGTCTTTCGGCGCGTAAGCTCGCGTGCCTTGCGGGCGGCTTCCCGGGCTGCGGCGGCCTCAACAATCTTGGTCATGATGTGTTGCGCGTCTTTCGGGTTCTCTTCGAACCACTCGCCGAGCTTTTCACTCATCAGGCTTTCGACCACGGGGCGCACTTCGGAGGAGACGAGCTTGTCCTTCGTCTGTGAACTGAACTTCGGATCCGGTACCTTGACCGACAGGACGCAGGTCAGTCCCTCGCGAGCATCGTCGCCGGTAATCGAGACCTTCTCACGTTTCGCCGCGCCAGACTCAGCAGCATATTTGTTGATGATCCGGGTCAACGCTCCACGAAAACCGGCCAGGTGTGTGCCGCCATCCCGCTGCGGAATATTGTTGGTGAAGCAGAGCACGTTCTCATGATAGCTATCGTTCCATTGGAGCGATGCCTCGACCGTAATTCCGTCTTTGTCAGCAATGGCGTAGATTGGCTCGGACACCAGCGCGTTTTTCTGGCGGTCGAGATGCTCGACAAAGGCTTTGACGCCACCCTCATATTCCAACTCGATTTCCCAGGGCTCCGCCTCGCGCTCGTCGCGAAATACGATGCGCACGCCGGAATTTAGAAAGGCCAGCTCGCGCAGGCGATGCTCCAGCGTCTTACGATCGTAAACTGTCATGGTGAAGGTCTGGTCGGATGCAAGAAATCGAACCGCGGTTCCGGTGTAAGGACCGGACCCATCCGGTCTCATCGGGCTATCGCCGATCACCTTCAGGGGGTGCTCGGTCCGCCCTCCGTCGACGAAACGAACTTTATGCTCCTTGCCTTCCCGGTGGATGGTCAAATCCAGCCAGTGCGACAGCGCGTTCACGACAGACACGCCCACACCGTGCAGACCACCGGAAACCTTATAGGAGTTCTGGTCGAACTTCCCGCCGGCATGGAGCTCGGTCATGATCACTTCTGCGGCTGAACGTCCCTCCGTCGGGTGCATGCCCACGGGTATGCCACGGCCATTATCGGTGACTTCCGCAGAGCCATCGGGATAGAGCGTGACGCGCACTTCATCAGCATGGCCCGCCAAGGCTTCGTCGATGGCATTGTCCACGACTTCGTAGATCATATGGTGCAGGCCAGACCCGTCGTCGGTGTCTCCGATATACATGCCTGGCCGTTTGCGAACGGCTTCCAGGCCTTTGAGGACCTTGATCGAGTCAGCCTTATATTCCGGCTGTTCAGCTGGATCTGCCATCGGTTATCCAATCATATGAGAATCGCCTGTTTTATAGGCGGTTTTGACCCGAAAGGGAAACGCGGAATGCCCAAAAGCATGAGCGAAAAACAGTGTTGACTTCAATCATATATGTAAGTACTTACAAATTATGCCAAACACTGATTTTGTAAGGGATTTGGGTGTCACTGCCCTCGGAACGCGGCTGAAAAGACTGTTTGATCGATTGAACGAACCTGTCACTGCGCTCTATCGACAACAACTCGGCTTCGAACAACGCTGGTTCGCGCTGACGCTCTTCCTTGAACACCATGGCCCTTCAACAATTGGCGCGGCGGCGAAAGCGCTGGGCCAGTCTCACGCAGCGGTTGTTCAAGTCGTGAATGCTATGCTCGCTGCAGGTTTGGTGGCACGGCAGAAAAACCCCAAAGACAAACGTTCAAGCGTGATTACGCTGACGGCGGACGGTCAGGACATCGCCGCGCAGGTACGCATGCTCAGCCAAGACGTTGATCGAGCGGCGCATGCCCTTTTGAAGGAGGCAGCCCCGGACTTGGTCGACGCCCTCGACCAGCTGGACTTGGCGCTGTCGAGACGATCGTTTCATCTGCGTTTAGCCGACGCGTTATCCCCCTCCATCGACCAGGACATAACACATGAATAGTATCATTATTGCCCTCACGCTCACCATGTCATTGTGCCCTGCGGAGCGGATCACGTTGAACGCCGCTGCAGCAGCAATTGAACACCAGTACATTATCGAGGACGAGGCATACGCGACCGCAGCAAGCTTGCGGGCTGTTGCAGAACAGGCAAGTCTCGGGGACAAATGTCGACGCCCGCAGGCTCTGGCAGAAGACCTTGAAGCTTATCTGCGGGAAACAACCGGCGACCCGCACTTTGCTGTCGACGCGCCCGATACCAACGCGGGCAACGACAACTGGATCGCCGAGTGGTATAAAGACGGTGCCCGCAATGGCTACGGCCTCGAGAAGGTCGAAATCCTCGAGGGCAATGTCGGCCTGATCCGCATATCTAGTTTCTACGACATGGCGCATGCTGGCTCGCGGTTGACCGCCGCCTTCGAGCTTGTCGCTGATACCGACGGACTAATTCTGGATCTGCGAAACAATGGAGGAGGATCGCCCGAAACGGCGACCCCGCTGATCTGGACATTTCTTCCGGAAACCGCCGAGCCTCCATTGCGCCAGGAGAGCCGTATACATGAGCTTGATCCACCGGTTAGAATTGTTGGTCCTTGGCAAGCCTACGGCACAGAGCGGCCGCTGGTGATCTTGATAAATTCCAAGACCTTCTCCGCCCCCGAAGCCGTCGCGTACAGCCTTCAAGCGGCACATCGCACCACGATCATCGGTGAACCAAGTGGCGGGGGCGCACATATGCTCGGCGAGGGCCAGAAAATCGGCTCCGGACTGGATCTGTATATTCCCGACACCCGACCCATAAGTCCCGCAACCGGCACCAATTGGGAAAGTACCGGCGTGATACCGGACATTACCGCAACCAGCGAGACCAGTCTTGAGGTCGCGTGGAATCACATCCTTGAACTCTTGCGCGTGGCTGACCCCCCCGCTGACAAATAGTCTCTCAGGGAGTGAGAGCCGCAGCCCCGTCGCTGACTTCAACCCGAACGGCACGTTTGCCAAAGGCTTCGAACAGAAAGGCCTCCGTCCCTGTCAGCCAAGCTTGACCACCCATGTCCGTAAGTTCGTCAAACAAAGCCGCGCGGCGGTCTGCGTCGAGATGAGCGGCCGCCTCATCCAAAAGAATGAGGGGGGTCGGTCCGTCGGCTCGTTCAGACAGTGCCCGGGCCGATGCCAGGATCAATCCGATCAATAAAGCCTTTTGCTGACCCGTGGAGGCTTGTCCTGCAGGTGCACCCGTTGGCCGATGCACAACGGCAAGATCGGCTCTGTGGGGGCCGGAGAGCGTTCGCCCTGCCCCTTTGTCCCGCCACCGGCCGTCGCTGAAAGCAGAGGCAAGTGTGTCGGCCAGGTCGCCGGGCATGGCATCCGCGACGGCGACCATGGTCTCGTCACCTTCAAGGGAAAGGTCTGCTTTTGGAAAATGGCCCTCAGGTCGTCCATCCACGCCCTCTTGCAATCGGCGCAGCACCTCGGCTCGATTGATCATGATCTCTGCACCGTGTTCGGCCATGCGTGCCTCGATGGCGTCGGCCCATGCCGGATCGAAACGCCCCTGCTCAAGGAGTGCGTTCCGGTCGCGCATGGCCTTTTCATAGGCTGCTGCTGCGCGGCCATGGGCCGGACGATGGGCCATCACCTGCCGGTCGAAAAAGCGACGACGCTCCGAGGCACCTGTGCGGAAGACGCTGTCCATGGCCGGAACCAGCCAGACGATGCGCATAAGCTCAGCAAGGTCGCTGGCCGTGGCGGGCGCGCTATCTATCCGCACTGTACGTTTGTTTGCGCCGCTGCCCGGCTCAAGGGCCACACCAAGGCGTTGTCCGTTGTCGAGCTCAGCCGATACGGCCCAGTGGGCCGGACCCGTTTGACGGGCGATATCGGGTAAGGGTGCATTGCGCAGGCTACGGCCTGGACCAAGTTGGGAGACGGCCTCAAGGAGATTGGTCTTACCCGCACCATTCGCGCCGAACAGACAAACATGACGGCCGTCGAGTTTCAGATCGAGGGCGTCATAATTGCGATAATTCGTCAGCCGCAAGCGGATGAGCGCGGTCATACCTGGTGATCAGACCCTTAGCGGCATCAGCACATACCGTGCTGCCGGATCGCCGGGATCGAGGACGAGCGCCGGAGAGGCAGGATCATTGAACAAAAATTCGGCATCGTCCGCTTCGACCTGTCCTGCGATATCGAGGAGGTATTTGGCATTGAAGCCAACTTCCATGGCTTCCGACGCGTAGCTCGCCTCGAGTTCCTCATTGCCCTGCCCGGTTTCCGCATGGCTGACAGCGAGGGTGAGCTTGTCGTCACCCAGGGTCATTTTTACCGAGCGTGACCGTTCGGCAGAGACGGTGGAGACGCGATCCACAGCAGCCTCGAAGGCTTTGTTATTAATGGTCAGCTTCTTGTCGTTTCCCTGGGGGATCACACGGGCGTAATCTGGGAAGGATCCATCAATAAGCTTAGACGTCAGAACCGCGCGACCTGCCCGGAAAACAATTTTGGCATCGGATACTTCCACACCAATGCCAGCGTCCAATCCATCGATCAGCCTACGGACTTCGCCAACTGCCTTACGCGGGATGATAACGCCCGTAATACTCTCCGCGCCATCTGGAGATGGCGCTTCAGCAAGTGCAAGCCGGTGTCCGTCAGTGGCGACCGCGCGGAGGACGTTGCCATCATCACCATCGGCGCTGTGGAGGTATACGCCATTCAAATAGTAGCGGGTTTCTTCTGTTGATATGGCAAAGCGTGTTTTGTCGATGAGGCGCCGAAGCGCGGCGGCGTCGATCTCAAAACTCGCTCCCTCGACCTCGTCCTGCATGGTTTGAAAATCTGAGGCCGGCAACGTCGGAAGAGCGAAATCGGTCCGTCCGGAACGGATGGCGAGACGCTGGTTTTCAGGCAGGAATTCGAGCGCAACTTCCGCACCTGAGGGAAGCTTTCTGACGAGGTCAAACAATGTGTGAGCCGGTGCTGTGACGGCACCGGGATCAGATACGCTCGCATCGGCGACGTCCACCGCCTCTATATCGAGGTCAGTTGCGGTGAGCTTCAACCCCTCGTCACTCGCCGTTAGAAGGACATTGGACAGGATCGGTATCGTGTTTCGCCGCTCAACGACATTTTGGACATGAGACAGCGCATCGAGCAGATCGGAACGTTCAAGGGTCAGCTTCATAGTGTCGGTCCGTTAGACAAGGCAGCCTGCCGCCACAGGTCGCCCTCACTGATATTATCTATTCTGAGCCTGCTAACCCCCCGATTAGCAGAATCGGCCCGCTTGAGATCTCAAACGGGCCGACAGACTTGGCAAAATGAAAGAAAATGCAAGTCCTAATTCTTTGAAGTCGCAGATATTCGCCGCGCTGCCTGTTGAACACGCTCAACATCAGCGGCGAGCATGGGATCAGAAATCAGCTCTTCTTTGACCTTCTCCACATTGTGGAGCACCGTGGTGTGGTGCCGTTTGCCATAGGCAATGCCAATCTGAGGATAGGATTTCGGGGTCATCAAGCGACTGAGATACATTCCGACACTTCGCGCGCGCGCCGTCTGCTTGTACCGGCGCGGCCCAATGAGATCCTTGCGCGGAACACCCAGTTCTTCCTCAACGGCCAGTTTAATGTGGTTGAGAGACACAGGCTTAGGCTTGCCTTGCTGACGTTCGATTGCTGCATCGAGCATGGCGAGCGTTGGGGCCACATTTCCAAAACGCGTATCCGCATAAAGCGTTAGGAGCGCACCACAAAGATCGCGGCCGGGGCCGTAAACACGCTGGACGATCGCCTCACAAAACGCATCATCGAGGACGAAATTTGGCGACATGCGAGACAACATGTCAGCACGCTGGCGAACGATCGCGAAGCGCATGTCATCATCTGGAAGTTCAACCTCAATGCTCGCTGCACCGCGAAGCACGGTGCTGACTTGCTGTGACAAGCCTTCTAGATCAGCCGGGGGCATATCGGCTGTCATGACCACCAGACCACCGCGTTCGGTGACTTCGCGGAGGGTCGCCGCCAGTTCACTATTGGTGCCCTTTTTGCCGGCAATGTTCTGCAAGTCATCGAACAGGACAACATCAGCTGAGCGAACCCGGCTCTTAAGGGCACGCGTATCGCGATTAATAGCACCATCGACATAAGCGACCATGAACTCGCCGGCCGAAATGTATGCCACGCTCTTACGACCCGTTTTGGCAAGCCGCTTTTCGATCGATTTCAGGATATGGGTCTTTCCGACACCCTGCGGGCCATTAACAGCAATGATTGATGCCGGCTGTGGGCCACCTTCGATAATCTGCTCTGCAGTTGTCGCCGCAATGCTGTTGGAGTCGCCCACGACCAGTGTTTCGAACCGCATCACGCTTGGACCCATAAGGCTTGTCTCTGCTTCATCAGCATCGTCGGACGGGCTTGCGGCCTCTGTATTGTCTGGCGCATCATCCGCCCACGGATAAACCACCAGCTCCTTGATTTCGTTGTCCAGCGCGCGCCAGCAGACAATGCGGACCGGTCGCTTTCTTTTATCGTGCTCAGCCCACGCCTTTTCAATCAGGCGTTCGTATTCGGGCGTGACACGTGACAGTCCGAAAAGCGTTCTTGCCGCGATCAGTGCGGTGCCGTGATGCTCGACGACGAAACGCAGCGGTGCCACCCAGCGTTCATATTCGTCAATATCGTCAGCCATAAGCCGGGCCACTGCCTTCTGCACGAGTGCCCAAACATCTCGCCCACCAACATCAGCATCGGCCCCATTTTCAGACTGAACATCTTCGCCCATGTGTACATGCTTCTCATGGCCACTCTGTAGATCCATCTTTATTCGCCCCTTTCTTATTGTGAAGTTCTTACAGCTCAGATCCGTGTTCAAATTTTAAGTAAACCCCACCCGCACCAGCCTCCTTTCTCGGCCAGTTCCGTTTCTACACGGTATGTTTTTTTACTGGGAATACTCAACTCAGAACAGTCATGAAACTATCTCAATAAGCGAGCAGATCAACGCGTGATTCGCTGTAAAAAATGCTTTTTGGGGCTTGACCGAAATTTGAAAAAAAAGGTCGGGCGACAGGACGCTGAAACCATTCAGATATTTCAGTGACTTCACGAAAACATGTTTGATGGCAGTACTTTTCACGGTTTTCCGAAACCATGATGTCAAGTACGCTTCATCAGCGACACCGCATGTCACAAACATAAAAAATCCGCCAAGGGCGGATTTCTATCAGGTGAATTTTTTTGCATAGTAATGTGACGGTATCGCCACGAACGGGGGTTGGTGTCTAACCCATCGCCTTCACGCGCTTCGCCAATCTCGAGACTTTCCGAGCCGACGTATTCTTGTGAATAATGCCCTTGCCGGCTGCCCGCATGATTTCCGGCTGAGCTGCACGCAAAGCTTCGCTCGCCGCCGCTTGATCGCCGGACTCAATGGCTTCTTCAACGCGGCGGACATAGGTGCGCATGCGCGACCGACGTGTTTTGTTGACCTCTGTCCGGCGTTCGATTTTCCGGACCATTTTCTTGGCAGATTTCGTGTTTGCCATCGTAAACTCCTGGACCCTAATTTGGGCGCAAGCGGCGGAGATACATAAAGGGCCCGCGCGCGTCAATAACAAGATGACGGTGAGCTGAGGATTTTTAGAATTTGAGCTTACTGGGCCCAGAGGAGACTATAACCTGGGCGATGCGATAGACGTTCAGGCCATCGGTAATGAAGCCGGGCCGAATGGTCGCGATGATGGTACCAGGCGGCTGATCGCTCGGTTGTGATCCGACTTCCCTGTGGAGTTTGGGATCAAAAACCTGCCCCTCACGGCCCGTGGCGACATATCCTCGGCGTTTCAATTCATCGAGTTCTTTCTGAAGTCTCGCGATCTCCGCGTCCTTAAGCTCGAGCTGCTGTTCCGACGACATGACTTTGTAAATGTCATCGATATCTCGAATGAGATCCTCGACTTGTTCGGATGCTTCCACTTGCGAGCCGGGCGCGTAGGTCCGAATACCGACCGCCTCGGGACGTGCTTCTTTTCGGATGTTGCCTTCGCGTGGCAGCAAACGGGGCGCTGCCTGTTCGATCTCTTCCGGTGCAGGCAACGCGGCGGCTCTATCAACGCCAGTTATCTGCGTGGTCGATCGGGCCTCAGAGATCGGGCCAACATCAATCACACCAGGCTCATTTGAGCCATTGGGGGTGTATCCAAAATCCCTTCCCCTCAACAGGGCAAACACAAGCAGGGCGAAGTCCACGCCGATCGTCGCCACCAAGGCGATGAGGCTTCGGCCGTTTGGGGGACCGCTGCGCGCGCCGGCAACCTCCAGGCCGGCGGGAGCGAGAACATATCCCCAGAGATCCTCGACCGCACGGGCGACACCCTCCGGGCCCTCACTGAATCTGAAGTCAGGAACGGTGACATCGAATGGTTGATCGATTTCATCGGCCGCTGCGGTGAGGCTCGTGGCAAGATCTGGATCGTAGCAATAGGTCACACGCCCCGCTTCCGGCGCTTCCGACAATTGGCTCGCTTTTGCGCGCAGCTGAGTCGCGAGGCTCCTGCCCCGGGCGGCCGCATCGGTGGAAATTTCACGAGCCGACAACCGAGCCGAGGAATACACCCGATCAAAGGCAGCTTTGCGTGCTGTAAGGTCATCATCCCTCGGCGAGGTCCGAACCGTGTCGAGATCTGTGTCGAGCCGGTCGAGCCGTGCGGTGATCGAGGGGAGCCAGTCCCCCCGCACCGTGGCGGAGATCGCTGCGATCTGGCTTTGGGTTTCGCCCCGCGCACGGGCGAGCGGGCCGTCGCCGGGCGGCGATGCCACGCCGCAGGTGCCGCCGCGCTCGGCTTCATTTCTCGCTTTCTGGTCGGACAGGGCCTCGGCGGAGGCCATCACGGAGCCGGCGGCAGCGATCCGGGACCGAATGTCACTGGTCTGTTCGCGAAGGGCGGTGACGGACCGGGTCAGCTCAGTGTCGGTGACGCCCTGCCCGGCAATGATGCTCCACCAGAAGCCATAGCCGAAACCAATCGACCAGACGGCAAGCAGAAGGTAGAGCGGCAGTGCCACCAATCGCTTCCAGATCGCTGGCCAGATTCCATTCAAATGATAGGGCGCGATCATCTCACGCAGTGTGACGTACATGGCGAGGGTCAGGGCCAGAACAATCGCGATGACAAGCCCTTGGGAGGCCATGCCACTTGCCAGATCATTGCCGATGATAAAGTCGCGCATACCGCGCCAGGTGGCAAAAAAGGACGCGCCAAGAAGGAGTAGGGTGACGAGCCCGAGCGCGCTTGCGTCAAAAAGCTCACCGAGCCGGTTGAATGGCCCTCGTCTTGGAGTGTTCCCTCTGCGCGCCACGCGTCGTCCATCCCTAGTTGCGAGTGACTGACGGTGAATGTGCGAACATCCAAGCTGAAGCACAAGGGGGGCACGGCACACGTACGCCGATTGCCCCGTGTCCCCAGATAGGCCTTTGCAAGGGTCGAATGACTTATAAAGTATGACCACGCGCCAATACACATGCCGAGGAGCACATTATGCCACGCCTGAAACAAGCCGGCCGAGAGGCCGAAAATCCATATGCCAATCGGATTTTCGATTTATTGTTCGGCGACCGCGATCCCATTGAGGATCCGGGCACGGAAACGGGGACGCCTGGCAATTGGTGGACGGTTTTCAATATCGTGCCCGATGCATTTCATCACACGACTGAGGGATTTCGCTTCTATCGGAGCCCAGACCGGAAGATTGATCCGAAACTGCGCGAACTCGGACAGACGCGGGCAGGCTTTGCGGTGGGATCGCAATTTGTGTTTTCCCAACATTGCAAGGCAAGCCGAGATGTCGGTCTATCGGAAGAGCAAATCGAGGCCATCCCAAACTGGCAGATTGCCGAGTGCTTCTCCCCTACCGAGCGCGCTGTGCTCGCCTATACGGATGCGCTGGTTCTCCAGCGGGGACGTGTCCCGGAGGCCGTGATCGATGCGCTGAAGTCCGATCTTAGCGACGAAGAGATCCTGGAGCTCACCTATATCACCTGTACCTATATGATGCATGCGATCATGAGCCGGGCCCTTCGCCTCGAATATGACGATGTCGACGAACGTGTGGTCGAGATCCCCGCGCCAACTGAAGGCGGAACGGACGTTATGTCCATGGTCGATGAGGGGAACAGCTAGGGTTACATTGCTGGAGCAGAAGGGTGTCTCACTCGCCAGAAAATCGACTAGGAGGCGGCAGCGATCTCGATCGTCATGTCGATGCCAAAGGCACTCGGAGCATCGTCGGTTAGCTCAAACGGGGCAGGTACGGCCATGCCATTTACGCGCGCCAAATCCTCCGGGGCAATTCTGAGCGTATAGCGCCCGACAGGCAGATCAGCGATATAGATATAGCCATCGAACTCTGTGCGGGTTTCGCCTGCGACCTCGCCAAATACGTCAATCGCCTGAACTTTCACGCCGCTCACCGAGACAAGAAATTCACCGTTTTGCACTTGGACTGTTCCCTCCACGTCGCCTGTGGCTTGCAGGGGAAACGGAATATCGATCACCTGACCTGGGCGCACTGAGATGGTTCGTCCCAATTCAACCGGTGACAAGAAGGGGTCTTCCAGGGAGGATGTTCTAAGTTCAATGTTCGATGGACGGTTCGTCGCAATTCCGCCAAGCACAACGGACCCGTTGGTGCCCGACGCCTCGGCGCGAAGACTGTCTTGCACGATGAATTGCACGCCGGGTACCGGCACATCGCCAGTGCCAAACGCTCGGTCGCCATCAATATCTTGAAACGCCGTTAGACGGACGGATCCGGCTCGACTTAGTCCTGGGGGACCGATTGCAGGCCGAAGCCTGTCTTTTGGTTTGAACAGCGAAAAGGCGAGATTGATTCCGACATTCCATGACCCACTTTGTCGCCACCCCGCAGAGGTCGACAACATGGCCGGCCCAATTGGTCGAGACCAGGCCGCAACAGCTTCGACATCTTGTCCGACGATGTCGTGTCGCAAGCCGAATTGGGCAATGCCACCGCGCAGGTTTGACTGTCCGGTCAAAGAGAGTGTTCTCAAACGTGCCGTCGGCGCGACGTCATAGCTTAAGCCGCCGCGCACCCTTACGGCACCGACATTTCGGCTGGCGAGCCATTCTCCGTTCGCAATATTCGAGTTTGTCTCCACGTCAGCGGTCCTGATGAAACGGATTGTATGGCTGAGACTTGTTCGAGCCACCGTCGTGGCCACTCTAGAGGCCGCGCGAAACCGCCTGAGACCAGATGCAAGATTCTGCCACCCAATTGTTGCTTGAACCGGGACCGTTCGACGCCCCAGCAGGAGGCTTGAATTGGCGGTGATGTCCCCTTCCCGATTGATCCGAGCGGCATCGCGTCCTGTGAAACTGTTTTCAAGGTCCCCGAACTCGGCGATGCGCGCCCGCAGAGACGTGCCCTGGACAAAGCGGCGCTGCAAGCTCGCCTCCAAGGCAGGAATGCCGCTGCCGTCACTTGCCAATCTAAGGGCCCCGAATGTGCCGCCGATCGAAAAGAACGCGCTTGCGGCAACGCCGACATCTTTGGCGACACGATCGCCGAATTCAGAGACAGCGTCGAGCCTGACGGATAGGCGTTCATTGATGCCTTTCTCCAAAGTCGAATACAAAATTGGACCGGTGGCGTCTCGGGGCCTGAATTGGGTAAAGAGTGACTCACCAAAATTCGATGTCTCGGACTCTGAGCCTCTCTCAACTTGATCCGCCCCCAGAACAGACTTGTTCGGTTCCACCACCCCGAATGCATATGTGATCTCGTTCTCCGGGTTGAGTTCAGAGCTGATGAAGTACTTAACTTCACGCGTCTCGGTTTCTCCGAATGGACCAAACAGTCTTACTTCGAAAATGTTCAATCCAGGTTGCAGGATCACATTGTCGAACACGTAGTTGCCCTGAGCGTCCGGTTCTTGCGTGAAGGCAAGAAGTTGCTCACCATCATGCAGCTCCGCTTCCCACCCCTGGGGCAATGGCCCGCGGATCTTGGTGGAATTGAAAAGATCGGCTCCACCCTGACGCAGATTTGAAACCTGGACCCCTCGACCGGTCTGGAGATCCGTCAGCAGAGGAAGCGATGGGGCTGCAACATCCCCGATGGCGAAACGCCGAGCCTTTAGCGGGCCCAGTTCAGTTTTCTTGTCATTTGATCTGCTGAGGTTGAGGCGGACCTGGTCGATGCCCTCATTGAAACTGCCCTGGATCCCGAAACGTGTGGTCGACTTCAGAAAGTCTCCAGCGGCCTCTCCAGAATAGCGGCCCACCGTGAAACCGCCTGAGCTGACACGGGCGTCCAACATGATGTCGGCAACCGGGATACTTATCCAGCGATAGGGATTGCCAACCGGGCGATAACTTGCCCGCCCGATCGCAGAAGGGCCTGACAGGTCTCTGCGCCGAGCTTCACGCTCAAGGCGTGCCTCCACGGGCAGGATTTCGCGGGGGCGAGCGCTGATGCTGAGCGTGCGCTCATTGTAGTCAAAGTCTATCGGAAAAAGATCCGACAGGGCATTCAGACTGAGGCACCAGCCCACATTTGTCGCCAGAACAGCGCCGTCGGCCAGGGGGCTTGGACGGCCATTGAACAGAATCTCGCGCGTCTGGAAATCGATCCTTAGCGTTCGGTTCTTGGTGATGAACCAGCCGGACGCGACATCTGTTCCATCTTCAAACTGAATTGGGAACCGCAGGGCGTCTGCAATCCTTTGAAATGGCAAACAAAGCCCGTCAGGAGAGGTAAATGCAGGTGTTGTGTCGAGAAGCGGCCTGCCCCGCAGCGACAATGAGACAAGCTGAAGATTGCTATTGCCGGCCCGTGCGTCCTGGCTGACATCGAGCCGCCCCGCTTCTGGGAACAGGAGCGCGAACGGATCGTCCTCTGTTTGCGCGGATGCCACGCAAAGGAATCCCGTGGCCGCCAGGAAAACGGCAAGAAGACGCAATAGGCAGAGCATAGCGGTTTCGTCGCATCGGCTGGGCTCTGCCCTTCCCAGCCGATGTCCAATTGAGAGCTCCTAGTTAAGAACTGTTCGATATTCGGCGAAGGTCTGTTGGTTTTCAGGATCAGAAGAGATGTAGGCGATGCGGACCGGCTTGCCCTTCAGCTGCGCATGAAGCTCCGTTGGCAGAGGAAGTATGACATCCCGCTCACTGTTGGGTGTGTAGACCGCTACTCCCCGTGCAAAAAAGACAGGGTCTCTCTGGCCATCAACAAAGATCTGAATGTCGCCATAAGTTGACTGCGTGCCTTCTCTGGCAAACCGGGCAATGAGGAAGTGCTCTTCGCCATTGTCCGATGCCTGTTCAATTTCATCGATGCGAAGATCGGTGATCTCAATATCGGCTTCGAGTTCACCGACCCTGAGAATGATTGGAATGGTCAAAGACCGGATCGCAATCAGCTGAATTGACAGGGATGTGTCATTTGCATCTGTGCTTGCTGGCAAAGAGCGTCCGGCGCTGGTTGGCACCGACATGAGCCTTAAGTGAGAGCGATACTCTCCCGGTTCCAAATCGCCGGCACGGTTGGCCGAGACACGAACTGTCTGCTTTCCACCCGGCTCAAGAATGACACGGCGGGGCGCATAGCGAACATGATCAATCGCAAATAGTTCATCATCTCGCTTGTCGTCGACAAGCTCAAGCGAGCCGTTTTCCAGCATACGTCGATTTTCAATCGATACTCTGAACGCCGCTTCTTCATCGCCTTTGTTTACGATAACGAGCTCCGCTGACCGCTCACCGCGTTCCAAAACGATCCTGGTCGGCGCAATGAGGACCTCGCTTTCGGCGGGCTGATGGTGAAGAGGCGAAGTTAGTATGTAGGCAGCAATTGCCAGTCTACGGATCATGAAGCGGTCCTTTCCGTTCTATTGATAAGTGGCCGTAATGGTGAAGGTTCCCGTGTAGGTACCGAGGGGTTGATCAGGGTTGACGTTCAGGGTCGCGCCAACATTGAATCGGGCAAGACCACTGCTTCGTAGTGTTTGAAAGCCGCGATAAGTGACATCGTTACCACTGCCGGCACCGGTAAATGTGTCGACGATCATCGTGTCGCCGGCCGCATTTGAAATGGTGATCTGCGTAGGGTTGGAATACTCTACGACCCGTAGGGGTTCCCCGGTTACGCGATACCGAGCACGCGTGCCGGGCGTTAAGCAGATCAGTTCGACGGAACACTCTGAGTTATTGTTGGAGCCGCGGCGAACAAGCACAGTTCCGGGGAGTGCTGCGTTTGGAACAATTGTTCCAAAATCGAGATCCTGGACCGTATTGATCGCGAGACCGTTGACGATAATGCCACCGACATTGCCTTCAAATTCTGGGTCTGCGCCACCGCCAGCAATATCTTCGTCTTGGGCGAAAGCCGTCATCCCGAATGCCGCGGATGCAACCGTCAAGGTAAGAATAGTCGTGCGGAACATGATAGACACCTTCTAGTTTCCGGGGTCCAAAGAGCCCGTTTGGAGTGGCCCGGCGGCATGGCATCCGCCGGGCCGGATTTGACCTACTGGTACTCAACAGAAACGATGAACGTTCCTGTGTACTCACCGGCAGGTTGGTTGGCGGCAACGGTAAGCGTTCCACCTACGTTGAAGGCATCAGCGCCAGCTCCGCTAAGCGCGAAAGATCCGTCAAGCGAGGCAGCTGCGAAGCTGTCGACCGTCATCGTGTCGCTTGCAGCGTTAGCAATCTGTACGCTTGTTGGGACGGTGACTGTGTAG
>JBCBUY010000040.1:0-25981 GCA_039817885.1 Pseudomonadota bacterium
CGCACGGATATCGTCCTACCGGGCGCGACCACGAACGATCCCTCAGTCCGGATCGCGCTGTATGCCGAGGATGCGGGGTTCAACAAACCGCGCATAGGCAAGTGTGCTGATGGCAATCAGCGCCAGGACTGCGACCCCGCGAATGAGCCCGGTGCGTTTCCAGATCAGAAGGATAAGCAAGGCAGCGGCCGGCCAGTAAATATGGCTCGCCCAGAAGAGGAAGACTTTCATGGCAGTACAATCCGTATACGGAAAAGTGCTTAGCGGTTTGCCCCCTCGCCGGATCCGCCCGTTTCCAAAGCCGCCTGCGCAGCCGCCGTCTTGGCAGCGCGGGCAAGCTGAACGAATTCCGCGCGGTATCCGAATGCATCGGGGCCTTTGGCTGAGTTGGCGAGCGCGATGATCTCATCCCACCCGAAGCCGTCAGACATGAAGGGATCCGTCCGGAGCATTTGGCCGTAGGCTGCGACGGCGGTCGAGAACCGCACGGTATCATTAGCGTCACGAAGGGAAGTGAGGCGCGCACTCGCCATAATCGGTTCTGTCACGAGGGTGGAGTCCGCCTCTCCCGGACGTTTGTAGCGGAGCTTCAGGAAGGCAAGTTCCTCCGTGATGCCGATGGCCGGCGGGGTGGCTGCATAGCGACTGGGGTCAATCTGCCGGGCGTCAGATCCGACGGGTGTAATCTCATAGATCGCCGTGACGCTTGCGCCGGCACCGATGTCGCCAGCATCGACCTGGTCATTGTTGAAGTCTTCGCGGTTGAGGATTCGCGTCTCATATCCGATGAGGCGATATTCGACGACGGCGGCAGGATTAAACTCAATCTGGATCTTCACATCGTCGGCGATAGGAAAGAGGTTCGAAGACAGATCATCATCCATCCATTTGCGGGCCTCGGCGAGTGTGTCGATATAGCCCGCCGTGCCATTGCCCGCCTGGGCGATGGTTTGCATCAGCTGGTCGTTATAGTTACCGCGACCGAACCCCATCACCGACAGATAGACACCGCTTTCGCGCTTACGGGTGACGAAGTCTTCGAGGCGCTCGTCCTGAGTGATGCCAACATTGAAGTCACCGTCGGTGACCATCATGATGCGGTTAACGCCGTCTTCCTTGAAGCTTTGTTCTGCAAGGGCATAAGCCCGGCGGAGACCTTCGCCGCCAGCTGTTGAGCCGCCGGCGGAGAGATTGTCGAGTGCGCCGAGGATCTTTGTTTTCTGGTCGCCAGATGTTGGTTCCAGCACAGTGCCTGCGGCGCTCGCATAAACGACCATGGAGATCGTATCATTCTCGTCCATTTGATCGACGAGGAGCTTCAGGGCCTTGCGGGCGAGGGGAAGTTTGTCAGGGCTGTTCATCGAGCCGGAGACATCGACGAGCAGAGTCAGGTTCAGCGGTGGGCGCTCCTCCGGCACGAGATCGTAACCCTGGACACCGATATGGATCAGGTCGCGGCCGTCCGCCCACGGCGATGGTGTGACGGTCACATGAGTCGCGAAGGGATGGCCGCCAGCCTCAGGCCGGGGATAGGTATAGTCGAAGTAATTTATCAGCTCTTCAATGCGGATAGCATCAGTGGGGGGCAGCACACCGTCACTGAGATATCGCCGCGCAACGGCATAGGACGCGGTATCAACATCAATGGAAAAGGTTGAGACAGGCTCTTCGCTGACGAGTTTGACGGGATTGATCTCCACGTCTTCATAGCGCTCGCGGTCGGCGGGTTCAGCTTGTGCGAGTGGAGCAGGCGGGGGTGGAGCAGGGACGCCTGCCACATCAGCGGAGGCCAAACCGGAAAACTGAGGTACAGTGCGGACCCTGTTGCTAACTTTGCTTCCCGTAACGGTAATGCGATCGAGCTGAGCCTCAGCCTCCTCGAGGACTGGTTCAGCGGGGGCCGCGTCTACTTCAGTTTTTACCGGTTCTCTTGTTTCGCAAGCTGCCAACACCCCGGCTGCGACAAGCGCGATTGCAAATCTCTGATATTTCATGGCGTCCACCTCAACTGATCCATCGCCACGGTCCATCCATACCATGCCGAAAGTGTGACCGATTTGTCATGAAGTGGTGACGGTGAGGTTTCATCCGCAGCATGAAAAAAGGCCGGGGTGGTGGACCCCCGGCCTTTCCAATCGCTAGCGTCAGGAGAACCTAGCTAGCATTTATAGTACATATCGAATTCGACCGGATGTGGATGAAGCTGAAGCCGCTCAACCTCTTCCATCTTCAGTTCGATATACGCATCGATCTGGTCGTCATCCATGACATTGCCCTTTTTCAGGAAGTCACGGTCGGCATCGAGGGCTTCCAAAGCTTCACGCAAGCTGCCGCAAACCTGCGGAATGGACGCCGCTTCTTCCGGAGGTAGGTCGTAAAGATCCTTGTCCATGGCTTCGCCCGGATCGATCTTGTTTTCGATCCCGTCGAGGCCGGCCATGAGAAGCCCGGCAAAGGCAAGGTATGGGTTGGCCGTTGGATCTGGAAAGCGTGTTTCGATGCGCTTTGCGTTTGGACTGTGACCGAATGGGATACGGATTGAAGCCGACCGGTTACGTGCCGAATAGGCCAGCATCACGGGGGCTTCGAAGCCTGGTACCAGGCGCTTATACGAGTTTGTCGAGGCATTTGTCAGAGCGTTAAG
The DNA here is from genome assembly GCA_039817885.1 of Pseudomonadota bacterium. GTDB lineage: Bacteria > Pseudomonadota > Alphaproteobacteria > Caulobacterales > Hyphomonadaceae > CALLCD01. Next base: position 2,645 of record JBCBUY010000040.1, read on the forward strand.
GGCCCGAGCATGTTTGATGATGCCGCCAATATAGTGGAGGCACGTATCGGACAGGTCGGCATAACGGTCCCCAGCAAAGGTCGGTTTGCCACCGGACCAGATGGACTGGTGAACGTGCATACCCGAGCCATTATCGTTGAAGTATGGCTTCGGCATGAAGGTGGCCGTCTTGCCGTAGGTCGCCGCCACATTGTGGATGACATATTTATACAGCTGAAGATTGTCGGCCATCTTTGTGAGGGTGTTGAACTTCATGCCAAGTTCGTGCTGCGCGGGGGCGACCTCATGGTGATGCTTTTCAGGTTCGAGACCGATCTCACCCATAATGGCGAGCATTTCGGAGCGCATGTCCTGCTCGGAGTCGACTGGCGGAACCGGGAAGTAACCGCCTTTCGGCCCGGGCCGGTGGCCCATATTGCCCATCTCGTATTCGCGGCCTGTGTTCGCCGGTAGCTCTGTTGAGTCGAAGCTGTAACCGGTAACATGGGGCTCGGTGTTCCAGCGTACATCGTCAAACACGAAGAATTCCGCTTCAGGGCCAAAGTAGGCGGTATCACCAACACCAGAAGACTGAAGATAGGCTTCGGCTTTCTTAGCGGTCGTGCGGGGATCACGGCCATAGGGCTGGCCGGTCAGCGGATCCAGAATATCGCAGAAGATAGCGAGGGTGGTCTGTTGATAGAACGGATCGATAATGGCCGTCGAAGTGTCCGGCGCGAGGTTCATGTCGGACTCATTGATCGCTTTCCACCCGGCAACGGACGATCCGTCAAACATCTGGCCGTCCGTGAAGAAGTCCTCATCGACCATTAATGTGTCGAAGGTGACGTGCTGCATCTTGCCCCGCGGATCGGTGAACCGCAGGTCGACGAATTTCACGTCCTTGTCTTTGATTAGCTTGAGAATGTCGTCTGACACTGTGTGTGCCCTCCATCTTATCGTTTGTGTGGTTGGTGTGCTCCGGTCGAGAGCGTGGTTGGGTTATAGAGCCTGCTCGCCTCGCTCGCTGGTACGAATGCGGACAATCTCCGAGACATCGGAGATAAAGATCTTGCCGTCGCCAATCTTGCCCGTCTGGGCTGCCTTTAGAATGGCGTCGACGGCCTGTTCTGCCATATCATCGGCGACAATGATTTCGACTTTCAGTTTTGGCAGAAAGTCAACGACGTATTCCGCCCCACGATAAAGCTCCGTGTGCCCGCGCTGGCGGCCGAACCCTTTGGCTTCAAGGACCGTCATTCCTTGGAGGCCAACGCTGTGAAGCGCTTCTTTTACGTCATCGAGTTTGAACGGTTTGATGACGGCTTCTATTTTTTTCATGGTGTAAGCCCCAGACGTGAGAGTTAGGTTTTGGGTAGCCTGACCCAGCTGACCTGGCGAGCCCCAAATCCTATGCCTTTCGGTGATGTGAACAGCGGTGGTTATTGTCTTAGCACCGCCGCCCAAATTTTATGCAAATATTTTTACTTGAAAAAAGATGACGCCAGCGTCATCTTTTGCTATATCAACCATGGAACAAGTGACTCTAGGAGAATCAACGCAATGCACCGGTCCGAACTAAATATCGACCCGTCTCGCCCAAAGACGCGCATGCGCCCACTGAAAGCTCTGCGGCATATGAAGACACTCATTGCCGACAAAGAGGACACAGAACAGGTGTTTCATATCATTGAAGCCCTGAGCGGGGATGCTCTGCGCCGAAATCTCTATCGGTTTGCCGAAACCGAGGAAGGCGAGGCAGCGCTGAAGGAGCGGACCTATCTGCCGCCGCGTCTGGATGATAGGGGTTGGCTGCGTGAACTTCCGGACAATACAGTCGGCGCGGCCTATGTGAAGTTCATGGAACGGGAAGGCCTGACCGCTCAAGGACTGGTCGATGAGAGCATGAAGATGCGCCAGCGATATGAAGATTACAATGATGACCTAAGTTGGTATGCTGATCGCACAAGAGATACCCATGACCTCTATCATGTTCTCACCGGATACGGACGTGACGCCCTTGGCGAGGCATCTCTCCTGGCGTTCACCCATGGCCAAATGCCGAGCCGAGGGGTGAATTTCATCTCCTATGTCGGGACGCGGGAGATGAAGAAGCATTTGCCGCGTGAGGCCAATGTTATGGAGTGTTACCGCGAAGGCAAACGCAATGGCCGCGCGGCAAAGACCATTGCCGCTGAGGACATCATGGCGTTGCTCCGCGAGCCCCTGGAAGAGGCCCGTGCTCGGCTAAACATCGCGAAACCAGTTGCTTATCGTAACGCCCTTCGGGTGTTCGATGATGCCGGTATGGTTGCGACTGACATCCAAGTCGCAGCAGAGTGATATTCCTCGTCCGCCACGGTGAGGCGGCGGCGAGCTGGGGAGATCACCCTGATCCGGGCTTGAGCGATTTGGGGCGCGACCAGGCCGAACGTGCCGCACTGGAATTGGTGGCCCTCGGCGCGCACCATGCCGTGACCAGTCCCATGCAGCGTTGTCGCGAAACCTACGCCGCATTTGAAGATTTGGCGGGTGTGGCTGCGCCGGTGGTCCAGGCTGTCTCAGAGATCGAGACACCTGCGGGCATTGCCGATCGTGTGGCCTGGCTACGGGGGGTGATGGCGGGAGAATGGTCCGACGATCTTCTGAATTGGCGAAAACAGGCCTTTGCGGCCGTCGACGCCCTCCCGGATGGGACCGCTGTGTTCAGCCACTTCGTCGCGATCAACGCGATTGTCGGTGAGATTATGTCAGATCCGAGAGCGCTTGTGTTCCGTCCCAATCATTGTTCGATCACACAGCTTGTGCGGGGCAAAGACGGCAAACTGACGGTGGCAACGCTCGGGGGCGAGGCAGAGACAAGGGTCCTGTGAGCAGCGGAGCTGCGATACGGATAGCGGGAACTCATTTCGCGCGGGAAGCAGTCTTGAACGCGCTTCATGTGACCGCTGGTCACGGAAGCAAAAAGGGAATCATTCACCGCTGAAAAAGGTCCACCGGACCTTTTTTCAGGTCGGTGAATGGTGCGGGTGAGAGGACTTGAACCTCCACGCCTCGCGGCGCCAGAACCTAAATCTGGTGCGTCTACCAATTCCGCCACACCCGCACTGGAGCGGGGGAGATAAACCACACATCCGGCAACCGCAAGCGCTGTATGTACAAACAGCTCAGATGGCGCGTGGACACAGGCGCGGGGGTGTGACATAAGCCGCGCCTTCTAGGACAATTTCATGGTCGAGGAGCCCGTTGAATACAGGGTTCTGGCCAGTAGCGAAGAAGACGAAACAGATGGAAGTCACCGAAACCAAAACCGAAGGCCTCAGCCGCACATTCAAGGTGACCGTGCCCGCCTCCGAACTCCAAGCCAAGCTTGACACGCGGATTGAAGAAATCCGTCCGCAGATGCGCCTTAAGGGATTTCGTCCGGGCAAAGTTCCAGCCGCTCATGTAAAGAAAATGTTCGGCAAGTCGATCATGGGAGAACTTGTTGAAGGTTTGATCGGTGAGGCCAACCATAAGGCGTTGTCCGACGCCGAGATCCGCCCGGCCTCCCAACCGGACATGCAGTTCGATGGGGAAATGGACACCGTCCTGGAGGGCGGCGTTGACCTGACCTATGAATTCAGTGTCGATGTCATGCCGGATTTTGAGCCGGCAGACATCAAGATCATCGAACTTGAACGCCCCGTGACACCGGTGAGCGATGACGATGTTGATGAAGAACTGAAGTTACTTGCTGAGCAGAACAAGAAGTTTGAGGCGCGCGGCAAAACGGCCAAGGCGCGCGATGGCGATGTGGTCGTTATCGACTTTCTCGGCAAGATCGATGGCGAGGCGTTTGAGGGCGGTGCAGCAGAAGAACAAGCCGTCGAAATCGGAGCGAGCCGGTTTATCCCCGGATTTGAAGAGCAGCTCGTCGGCGTGAAAGCTGGCGACGAAACCGAACTGAATGTCACCTTCCCAGAAGACTATCCGTCTGAAGAGCTCAAAGGCAAAGATGCGGTCTTCGAGGTTAAAGTCGGCGAAGTGCGTGCGCCGAAGACCCCCGATGTGGACGAGGACTTCGCGAAGAATTTCGGTTTTGAAACACTCGACGAACTGAAAGACATGGTTCGCCAGCAAGTCGAAGGTCGCCACGGTGCAGCCTCGCGGCAAAAGGCAAAACGAGCCTTGCTCGATGTGCTTGATGATCAGCATGATTTCGACCTGCCGCCGAAAATGGTCGACCAGGAGTTCGATCAGATCTGGCAACAATTGATGCAGGAAAAAGAAGCCGGCAACCTCGACGAAGAGGATCAAGGCAAAACCGATGACGAGCTGAAAGTCGATTATCGCAAGATTGCCGAACGCCGGGTTCGCCTAGGCCTTGTCCTGGCAGAAATTGGCCGCGTCGCTGAGGTTCAAATCAGTGAGCAGGAAGTGCAGCAGGCCGTGATCGCGGAAGCACGCCGCTATCCGGGTCAGGAGCGCGAAGTCATCGAACTCTTCCAGAAAAACCCCGGCGCGCTCGCGCAAATCAGAGCCCCGATTTATGAGGAGAAGGTCGTCGATCACATTCTGGATGTTGCGAAAGTGACGGATAAGGATGTTTCGAAGGACGAGTTGTTTGCCGAGATGGAAGACTAACCGTCAGTTTCCGCGCGATAGAGTGACTGAAAGGTGTCGCAATCGCCGTCAAACGGCGTATCAGCGCCGTGGATCACGATCCATCGGTCCCCATCTCGTGCCAACGTGAAGTGATTGATGCCGCACCCGGCGATCTTGTCATTCAACGAAATCACAAAGGGGGCCCAAACCGAGGCGAGATGGCCGAATTCGCGCGTTTTGACCGCGAAGATCTGTTCGTCGGCCTGACCGGGCTCCAGGGAGTCGATCCAGCTCGCCCAGTCCTCAAAGGCGAGATCTTGAGCGCCGTCCGGCCTGGCCCTTTGAAGCACCGCACCCTCTCTCGCTCTTTGCCGAACGGCATCTCCGTCGCCTGAACGCATGGCATCGAACAGCGCGGCGATTGTCTCTTCGGGTGTTTCAGATTGCGCGGTGGCCGTATTAGCCAATGGTACAAGCATTAACGCTGAGAGGATCGTGATACGCAACATGTTGGCTTGCTCCTCTAGATGTATCCGAGCAGTTTCATGCCCGGAGCACAAGCGACCTCCAGGGCTTTGATCTCCTCCTGCGGCAGGGCTTTCCATTTCGCCTCGTTCTTGCGTGGCAGCGTGGCGGCATGGTCGAGCCACGGTTCCTTGGGAAGGTCTGGTGCCGCGAAATCGAGAAAGTCCGACAGCGTTTCACGCGGCTGCTCGACAAGGTCTGTATAGGTCATCGTGTGGATGCGGGCTGGATCTATAGCCGACAGATCTTTCAGACCCTGTTCGATCATGGCGGACCAGAAGCGGCCCGTTTCGATCGGGCTTGGCTCCGTATCCAGGAATCGTTCCGTTGGCATGATCGAGGAGATGACCGGCGCGAAGCTATTCACCAACAAGCTGTCCGAATAACGAAAGGGTGTTTTGAGAAGATCGACGCCTATCAGTTTGAGGCGTTGCCAAGTATGCAGAAAGACCCGTAGCGGCATGAAGTTTCGGATGGACATCGCGACTTCACGCCCATCGCGGTGAATGTGAACGAATTTGGCATCGGGCCAAAGCCGGTTGATCTGCTTGACCATCGTAATGGAATTGCCGGAGCGCTCCATCCACACCTTCTTGTCGTGACGGTCCTTTAGCCAATCGAACCAGAATTGGTATTGCGCCGCCATGGAGGCCCGGGGCCGGCCTTTGATATGAGGCTCCATTTCCCGATAAAGGGCATCTGGCTCTCGGGAAAGGTGCGGCAGTGTCATATAGAGGCAGGCCGGGAGGGTCTCCATCGTCCAGGGACTGTCCTGGGCAAACTCATAGGTAAACTCGACGGGGCTTCGTGTCGGGTTGATGGCCTTGCGTAGAACCGGCGAAGCCTTGTTCAGGTGTCGCCAAAATCCCGCTCCATCCATTTCCCTGTGGACAAATCCTTCTGTCGAGAAGGAAACGAACACCTCCGACAAGCTCAATATGTCCGGATGGAGGTTGATAAGATTTGACATCAGTGTGGAGCCGCAACGTCCGGTTCCGACGATAAACACTGGGGTATGGGCGGTCATGGCTGGGTGAACACTTGGTTAGGCTGGTGTAAAGTCAGCCGGTGGAATGCAGCAATCCGCAGACAATTGGAAGCTGCCAACTGGAATGCACGCTGAAGCGCCGTAGACAAATGGGGGGACGCGGGCCATATGCCTCTTATAACTGACACACTGATTTGAAGAGTTTCGCCATGACAGACGCACCACGTGGCTTCAATTACGTTCCTTACGTCGTAGAGCAGACGAGCCGCGGCCAACAAGGTTACGACATCTATTCGCGATTGTTGAAGGAGCGGATCGTCTTTATCACCGGGCCTATTGACGACGGTGTTGCGACAACGGTTACCGCCCAGCTTCTATATCTGGAATCTGAAAACCCGAAAAAAGACATCGCAATGTATATCAACTCACCCGGCGGTTACGTAACGTCAGGTCTCGCGATTTATGACACGATGCAATACATCCGTTGCCCTGTGGCGACGGCTTGCATTGGGCAAGCGGCCAGCATGGGATCACTCCTGCTCGCCGCCGGAGCTGAGGGGATGCGTACCGCACTTCCGAACGCGCGTGTAATGGTCCATCAGCCATCTGGCGGGTATCAGGGCGTTGCGACAGACATTGAGCGCCATGCTGAGGAAATTATCGACCTCAAACGCCGACTCAATGAAATCTATGTGAAGCATACCAGCCAAAAATATGAGGCGATCGAGAAGAAACTCGACCGCGACACCTTCATGACTGCCGAAGAGGCAAGGGACTTCGGGATTGTCGACAAAGTCTACGAAAAGCGCGCTGCTGCGGACGAAGAAGGGTAAATGTGTGTGGCGCAGGGCTTGCGTGGGTGCAGAGCAAGCCTATGATTAGAAGGGACCGGCCAATTATCTAGGCGTAAGCCTTGTGTTAAGTGTTGTCCGGCATTGAGGTACGAATGAGTAAGCAGAACGGCTCCGGCGATTCAAAGAACACCTTGTACTGCTCTTTTTGCGGGAAGAGCCAGCATGAGGTGAAAAAGCTCATCGCGGGCCCAACTGTGTTCATCTGCGATGAATGCGTCGAGCTCTGCATGGATATCATTCGTGAAGAGAACAAGACGGCAATGGTCTCGTCCTCCGAAGGTGTCCCGACACCGCAAGAAATTTGCGATGTGCTCGATGACTATGTGATTTCGCAGGAATATGCGAAACGCATCCTGTCAGTAGCCGTGCACAACCACTATAAGCGTCTGTCTCACGCCTCCAAAAGCGACGCGGTCGAGCTTGCAAAATCGAATATTCTGCTGATCGGTCCAACAGGCTGCGGTAAGACGCTCCTGGCGCAAACGCTCGCACGAATCATCGATGTGCCTTTTACGATGGCCGATGCGACCACGTTGACCGAAGCCGGTTATGTTGGTGAGGATGTTGAAAACATCGTTCTGAAACTCCTCCAAGCCGCAGATTACAATGTCGAGCGGGCTCAGCGCGGCATCGTCTATATCGACGAGATCGACAAGATCTCGCGGAAGTCTGACAATCCATCCATCACTCGCGATGTCAGCGGTGAGGGCGTGCAGCAAGCGCTCCTGAAGATTATGGAAGGTACGGTCGCAGCTGTGCCGCCTCAAGGCGGACGCAAGCACCCGCAGCAGGAATTTCTGCAAGTCGACACAACGAATATTTTGTTCATCTGCGGCGGCGCATTTGCCGGCCTGGACAAAATTATTTCCTCCCGCGGCGAAGGCGCAAGCATTGGTTTTGGCGCTGACGTTCAGGATCCGGAAGATCGCCAGACCGGTGAGATCCTTCGCGATGTAGAGCCTGAAGATCTTCAGAAGTTCGGCCTTATTCCGGAGTTCATTGGTCGATTGCCTGTGATTGCGACGCTTGAGGATCTGGAAGAAGGGGCGCTCGTCTCCATTCTGACAGAGCCAAAAAATGCACTGCTGAAGCAGTATCAGCGCCTGTTCGACATGGAAGATGTCCAGCTGACCTTCACCGAAGAGGCGCTTAACGCCGTCGCGCGCCGCGCCATTGAGCGCAAGACGGGTGCAAGGGGGCTGCGCTCGATCATGGAATCGATCCTTCTCGACACGATGTTCGAGCTACCAAATCTCCGAGGTGTGTCCGAAGTCGTGGTCAATGGGGAAGTTGTCGAGGGCAATGCAACACCGCTCTACGTCCATGCCGAGCAAGCTCAGACCGAAGAAGCGTCCTAGCAAACGTCGACGTAACGAAAGCCATTAGGTCCCAATCTGGCGAATTCAACAGCTATTCGCTGCTTGAAGCCGGGCCGGCACATCGCCACATAGTTAAATCATGTTAGGGTTGCTGCCGGATGCAGGGCCCGCCCACCGGTGTTGGCTTGAACGAAGCGATGCCACAAGAGAGTCGAATATCAATGACCAAAACACTCCCAGTACTGCCCCTTCGAGACATCGTTGTGTTTCCGGAGATGGTGGCCCCCTTATTTGTCGGTCGCGACAAGTCGGTCCGCGCCCTTGAAATGGTCGAAGAGGGCGAGAACGAGATTATGCTGGTTGCCCAGCGCGATCCTTCCGTCGATGATCCTGGCAGCGACGACCTTTATCCTGTCGGCACTGTCGCCTCCATTCTTCAGCTTCTGAAACTACCAGATGGCACAGTGAAAGTGCTGGTCGAGGGCCAGTCTCGCGCGCGCCTGACGCAGCTGAACGATCGTGGCGGCTATTTTGATGCGGATGTTGCCCCCATCGAGTCCGAACAAGCTGATCCGACCGATGTAAAACCGCTGATGCGCGCCGTGATCGATCAGTTCGAGAATTATGTGAAGCTCAATCGCAAGATCCAGCCGGATTCCGTGGCGACGATCTCCAAAGTGACGGATCCCGGCAAGCTTGCGGACACGGTGGCGGCCCAGCTCTCCATCAAGCTGTCCGACAAGCAGGATTTGCTCGAAGTGACGAGCGAAAAGGAGCGCCTTGAGAAAGTCTTCTCCCAAATGGAAGGCGAGATGGGCATGCTCCAAATGGAGCGGAAAATCAAAAACCGCGTAAAGCGCCAAATGGAAAAGACCCAGCGCGAATATTATCTGAATGAGCAGATGAAGGCGATCCAGCGCGAGCTCGGCGAACAAGATGGCGGCGAGCGCGATGAGCTTGCCGACCTTGAACAGAAGCTTCGGGACACGCCGCTCTCAGAAGAGGCACGAACAAAAGCCGACGGCGAGATGCGCAAACTCCGCCAGATGAGCCCGATGTCGGCCGAGTCCACCGTCGTGCGAAATTATCTCGACTGGTTGGTCTCCTTGCCGTGGGGAGAGCGCAAACAGATCTCAACAGATCTTGATGAAGCTGAGCGTATTCTAGACGCCGATCACTATGGCCTGGAGAAGGTGAAGGAACGTATCCTCGAATATCTCGCCGTGCAGAAGCGCACCGAGAAGATGAAAGGCCCGATCCTCTGCCTTGTGGGGCCACCTGGCGTCGGCAAAACCTCTCTTGGCAAATCAATTGCCAGGGCGACCGGTCGCGACTTTGTTCGCGTGGCGCTCGGAGGTGTGCGTGACGAAAGCGAAATCCGCGGACACCGGCGGACCTATATCGGGTCAATGCCCGGCCGCGTGATCCAGTCCATGAAGAAGGCGAAGACAGGGAACCCACTCTTCCTGCTCGATGAAATCGACAAGCTGGGTATGGACTATCGCGGCGATCCGGCCTCAGCACTTCTCGAAGTGCTCGACCCAGAACAGAACTCGACGTTCAATGATCATTATTTGGAGGTCGATTATGATCTGTCGGATGTGATGTTCATCACGACGGCGAACTCGCTGAACATGCCGCAGCCACTTCTCGACCGGATGGAGATCATCCGTATCGCTGGCTACACCGAAGATGAGAAGCTGCAGATTGCGGTCCGCCATCTTATTCCAAAGATCCGTAAGGATCATGGACTGGCTGAAACCGAATGGACGGTCGGCGACGATGCGATCCGAGATCTTGTGAGATACTATACACGAGAAGCTGGCGTTAGGAGCCTTGAGCGCGAAATCGCAAGGCTAGCCCGTAAGTCCGTGAGAAAGATCGCTCAAGACGGCGCGTCGTCTCAGGAAATCACGTCTGAAAACCTGGCAGACTTCGCTGGTGTTCGGAAGTTCCGCTATGGGCTAGCCGACAGCGAGAACCAGCTTGGTGCCGTAACCGGTCTCGCTTGGACGGAAACGGGTGGTGATTTGCTCACAATCGAGGCGGTTCAAATGCCAGGTCGCGGTGGGATGAAGGTCACCGGGAACCTTAGAGATGTGATGAAGGAATCGATTCAGGCTGCGAACTCTCTCGTTCGAGCCCGGGCGGTGTCTCTCGGCATCAAGCCAAGTACGTTCAACACCACTGACATCCACGTCCACGTCCCGGAAGGTGCCACACCAAAAGACGGACCATCTGCGGGTATCGCGATGACCACTGCCATCGTATCCCTGTTGACGGCCAATCCGGTATGGAAAGATGTGGCGATGACGGGTGAGGTGACCCTTCGCGGCCGCGTCTTGCCCATCGGGGGCTTGAAAGAGAAGCTCTTGGCAGCGCTCCGCGGCGGCATCAAGACGGTTCTCATCCCTGCGGATAACGAAAAGGACCTCGCCGATATCCCGGATAATGTGAAGGACGGGCTGGAGATTGTTCCCGTCTCGGACATCATGGAGGTGTTTGCGCGTGCGCTGACCCGACCGCTTGTGCCGATCGAATGGTCTGATGAGGACGAGGCGGCCCTGCAGGCCACGCTGGCCGGGACGGGCCGGTCTGGTTCCGAGCATGGCGGGTCGCAGCCCAGCGTGACCAGCGGCAGCCGGCACTAAGGCGATCTTGATCTCATAGTATTGGAGAAGAGCCCGCATTGCGTGGGCTCTTTTTCGTTGGGCAGACGAGATGCAGCCGATTGCGAATTTTCCATTGGCTGTTTGCGCCGCTTGGCGTATTAGGAGCGCTTCGGGCGGTTAGCTCAGCTGGTAGAGCATCTCGTTTACACCGAGAGGGTCAGCGGTTCGAACCCGTTACCGCCCACCATATTTTTCAAGGACTTAGCACACTTTTTGACGTTCGTCGTCACCATGACAGCTGCGATTCCTGCCACATTCATGCCAAAACGATTTCGGTAGAACGCTCGTTTGGACGATATGTGATAGTCGTTCTGTACCTCCTCAGACGCTCCAATAGGCATTTTCAGGGGAACTTGAGCTTGAGGCTTTGAACCTGCGATCATAGCTTCGCTTTATGCCCAAAAACCCGTTCTGCTACTTCAAGACATCGCCCGAGATCATTCAGTTAGCGGTGATGATGTATGTGCGGTTTCCGCTATCTTTTAGGAATGTCGAGGACCTCCTTCATGAGCGCGGAATAAATGTTTGCCATGAGAGTGTCCGTCTCTAGGTGGATCGGTTCGGAACTTACTTCGCTTGTAAGATCTGTAGGCAGAGGACGAGTTATATGCGTCAGGTCACCCAATGGCAGTGGCACTTGGATGAGATGTTCGCGAAAATCAGAGGCGAGATCCCTTATCTATTGCGGGCAGTCGATCACGAAGGGGAGGTGCTGGAATCGTTTGTGACGAAGACGAGAGACAAAGCTTCTGTATTGAAATTCCTCAGAAAAGCGATGAGGCGATACGGCAGTCCGTAAGTCGTGGTCACAGACAAACTTCCCTCATACGGCGCGGCTATGAAGGAGATCGGGAACATTGATCGCCAGGAGGTCGGCCAGCATCTGAATAATCGAGCGGAAAACTCACACCTACCGTTTCGAAGGCGGGAGAGGGCGATGCTTCGTTTTCGAAGAATGAGCCACCTTCAAAAATTCGCCAGTATGCATTCCTCAGTACGCAACCACTTCAATCATCAGAGAAACATAGAAAGCAGAGCAAGGTTCAAATCATTCCGCGACGCCGCACTTATCGAATGGCGCGAGTTGACCGCTGCCTAAGACCTGCTGACCCGCGAAAAGTGGAGACCGGTTCACATTCGACTGACAGCACCGCTCTGGTCTCGTTTGGTCCGTTCCTGGGATGTTTCAGCTACGCCGCAAAGCGCGCCATTTCAGCCCTCGCACCAAGCGTGCGTGCATATCTTTGCTGACAGGATAGAAGGAGATCGCAAGCAAGGCGATGCAGCCCATGGAAAGGGGAGCTCCGAAGGTTATCAAGCGAATGCCAAACTGTGTGCCCTCGCCTTGAGTGCTACCCGCTTCGTAGCCGATTGCCCCCAGAGCGAGGCCCAGCAGACCTACCCCTAGACCAGATGCGGCTTTCAAAGCGAATTGATTCAATCCGAACGCGATACCTTCGTCTCGAACACCGCTGTGCCATTCTCCAAATTCGACAGTATCGGGGAGCATTGCCCAGAAGATGACAGCGAAGCCGCCGACGAAGATTCCACCAACCACCTGAAATGGCAGGAGCGCGTCGACCGTTGTCGGGCCGATCAAGAGTTGGGCAAGTGCAATCGCCGCGCTTCCGCTGCTTGCTATGAGCCAGACTGTGCGCTTGGAGTGTTGCCGCGCGAGAAACGTCCAAAGTGGCACAGATAGGGCTGCTGATCCAAGTGTTGCTGTCAAAATGATGCCCACTGCGTCTGGGTCACCGACGATGTAGGCAACATAGTAGACGAGCGCTTTCTGACCGATCGAGTTGCCCAGAGATCCTGCAAAAATAGCCAGGAACAGGATCCAAAATGCTTGGTTCGACCTCAGAAACCTTGCGGTCTCCGCGGTGGTGAGCGAGGGTGTTGGAATGCCTGCATGTTTTGGTTCCGCCGTTGCGAAGAACACGATCAACATGAGGAAGAAGACAAACCCCGCATAGATCCAAGCGACCCCAACAAATCCTGCCGCTATGTTGTCCCCGCCAATTCGAGCGGCCAGAGCCAGCGTGACGAATGCGGTAAAGAGCCCACCCAGAATCGCTGCGAGCATGCGCACGCCGGCGAGGCTGGACCGGGTTCCACTATTGGTGGTCATGGCCGCCGACAGAGCTGTGTAAGGAATCGAAACGATGGTATATGCGGTCCGGAATAGGATGTGAGACAAAGCACACGCGAGTACAATCGCCCCCGGAAATAGAAGCGGTGCAGCAAACATTGCCACATAGCTCAGCGCCATAATCGGCGCGCCAAACAAGATATACGGCCTATAGCGCCCCCAACGGGTCCGTGTCCGAGATGCAAGCCAGCCCATGAGCGGATCTGTGATCCCGTCCCAAATGACCGGGACCATGAAGATCAGCCCGGCAATCTCGGGGCGGATGCGAAGAATGTCTGTGTAGTAGTAAAGGAGGTAGAGGTTCAGCCCGGTGTAAAAAAGATTGAAACCGAAGTCGCCAATACCGTAGCCGATAATGCGCCCTTTCCCGATATCGGACTGCTGCATCTGTCCTCCTTATTTCCGGTCTGTCTTTGCGCACTGACCGAATGGTCTGCTTAGTCTAGGGAGCGAGACATGGGCTCCGTCACTAACGTGTCCGTATACCATCCAATCGGATAGTTTCTAGGCGGGATGGCGTTATAAAGACAAAATACGGACTTGCTGCGCAGTGTATCAGACAGGCGAATGCGCTTTCGATATGGTTAAACCAGCCTTCAAAATGCACATTGATTATGCAGGACAGAAGAGGGCCACGATCGAATCAGCATGTGCTTCAATCGCTTGCTCTGACAGGGCGTCATAATCCAGTACGTAGTGAACCTCTGGCGCGAGCGCGAACATGTTCTGGCAAGCACCCGCCAACATGTAGATGAAGGAAATCGGATGCACGCTTGTCGGAAGGGCGCCTTTGTCCTTCATGACTGCAATCGTCTTTAGGACCGCCTTGTGATTGTCCCGTACATGTCTATGCATAGCTTCGCGAAGCCGTTCAGACGGCGATACCGATTCCTGAATCATGATCCTCGCGTGTTCTGGGTGTCTTGCGCAGTACCGTACATATTCGCGAAGCCAGTCGCGAAGCACCTCAATATCTCCAGCTTCAAGCCGCGCCTGGTTCTCCGGAGATATCGAGACGGTGCTATAGAGGCGTTCAAAAAGGAAATCGACCGCGGCAAACCATAGCTTCTCTTTGGTTTCATAGTGGTATCGGATCATGCCGTGGCTCATGCCGATCTGTGCAGCAATGTCGCGAACCGTTGCCGCTTCGAAGCCTCGCCTCGCAAACACGTCCAGAGCTGCTTGTAGAATATCGGCGCGCGTGCGCTCCGGATCCTTTGGTTTGCGGGGCGGGTTAGCGGTTTTGATCGTCATCAGCCTCAGCTAGCATGTTCTCGAAAAAGCCGGAAGTATGGCCAACTTCGGTTCATATCGTACTCGCTCTGGCAATAGGTCGATTGCGCTTGCAATCTTGTCCTTGATCTCTAAACAGTTGTGCAATCCATGTGGATAATAAAAGAACGTTTCGGTCGCCAAATAGGGAGGATACCTTGAATCCATTCGTCGCCTTGGTGGGGTTTAGGCATTGACGGTTGGATGCGCGTGCCGATGCGTATCTGCTGATGCCGGAGGAGGACCACTCACCCGGCAGCACATTGGCTTTGCGGTGCCCTGGACACCTAAACTGTCGCATCGTCGTTTCTTTTCGCGTGCGGTGATACGCTCTGTCGGGGGAGCTTAATTCTCGTGTTTCTAGGGCTCGATCTTGGAACATCATCGGCAAAGGCTGTGATTGTTGACGATAGCGGCCAGCAGGTTGCTGAAGCGTCTGCGCATCTCAACGTATCACGTCCGTACCCTTTATGGAGCGAGCAGGACCCAGCCGATTGGGTCACGGCTTCGGAAACGGCCATTTGTTCTCTCCCCAAACGCTTTCGCGAACAGGTGCGGGGCCTGGGATTGTCCGGGCAAATGCATGGGGCCACATTGTTGGATGGATCGGGCACGCCGCTCCGCCCTGCAATCCTATGGAATGACGGCCGCGCACATCTAGAGTGTTCAGAAATTGAGGATAAAGAGCCCGCGCTCCGAACCATCACGGGCAATAAAGCGATGCCCGGATTCACAGCACCGAAGCTCGCATGGGTTCGAAAGAATGAGCCTGAGATCTTCAGCAAAACCAGGAAGGTTGTCTTGCCCAAGGATTACCTTCGGTTTGTTTGGACCGGCGATTATACCACCGACATGTCCGATGCCTCCGGTACGCTTTGGCTCGACGTGCGGGCGCGCGCCTGGAGTCAGGAGATGCTAACGGGCACCGGGCTTGAAGATGGTCATATGCCGATTTTGTTCGAAGGTACTGCCGTAACCGGAGAATTATCGCAATCCGCCGCGACACGTCTTGGCCTGCCGCGTGTTCCTGTCGCCGCTGGGGCAGGGGATCAGGCTGCCGGCGCGGTCGGCGCATCGGTTTTGCAGCCGGGCGAGGCGTCTTTGTCGCTCGGGACGTCCGGCGTTCTGTTCCTGGTGACGGATCAGTTCCGACCGAATGTCGACGAAGCCACCCACGCCTTCTGCCATGCCGTACCAGAGACATGGCACCAAATGGCGGTAATTCTATCTGCTGCGAGCGCGGTGGATGCGGTTGCGCGCATGGCAGGTTTCGCCTCAGCAGTCGAGGCCTATGCAGCCGCCGAAGCGCATGGATCGAGTGATGGGGTTCTGTTTCTGCCCTATCTTTCGGGTGAGCGCACACCGCATGATGATCCTCACGCGAAGGGCGCTTTCTTCGGCCTCACCTCTGAAACCACACCGGCGAGCCTTGTGCATGCGGCATTGGAAGGGGTCGCCTTTGCATTTTCCGATGGGCAAGATGTGCTCAAGCGCGGCGGCGGAGAGATTGAAACGGTATCGGTCATCGGCGGTGGGGCGCGCTCGTCTTATTGGGGAACATTGCTTGCGAGCGTTCTGGACCGGCCGCTGCTATATCGGGAGGGTGCAGAGCGAGGCCCTGCTAATGGTGCTGCCCGGCTAGCGCGCCTTGCTGTGACGTCGGAGCCGATAACCGATGTGTGCGCGCCCGGGCCTGTCCGCGAGACAATCGCGCCGGTGCCCCATCTGAAAGAGGCTTACGCCGAACGCTTTGAAACTTGGCGGGCCTTGTACCGTTCGACCAAACACCTCATGCCGCAAGGAGCACAATAGATGCCCGATACGCTTTTCTCCCTTGACGAGCCGATTGGCTTTGAAGGCCGCTCAAGCCGAAACCCAATGGCGTTCAAATGGTACGAGGCGGACCGCGTGATCGCCGGAAAGACGATGGCAGAGCACCTGCGTTGGGCGGTCTGCTACTGGCATTCGTTCAGTTGGCCTGGCACAGATATTTTTGGCGACGGAGCCTTGCCAAGGCCCTGGCTCGAAGGCACCAAGGATCACACCGCAGCGCTGGCCAAGCTGGATGCGGCGTTCGATTTCTTCTCCCAGCTCGGTGCGCCGCATTTCTGTTTTCATGATGTCGACGCAGCGGCGCAGGCTGGGACCGTTCGTGAGCTGACGGAGAATGTAAAGCGGATTGCCGAGCCGATGGCCGCCAAGATGGACGAGACCGGCGTCAAGCTTCTTTGGGGCACGGCGAATCTGTTTTCCCATCCGCGATACATGGCCGGAGCGGCCACCAATCCCGACCTTGAAGTGTTCAAGTGCGCCGCGGCGCAAGTGCGCTGCATGCTAGAGACAACCCATCAGTTGGGCGGTGAAAACTATGTGCTCTGGGGTGGACGAGAGGGGTATGATACCTTGCTCAATACCGATCTCAAACAAGAGATGGAACAGTTTGCGCGGTTCCTGAGCCTTGTTGTCGAGCACAAGCACAAGATCGGCTTTCAAGGCCCGCTTCTCATTGAGCCCAAACCTCATGAGCCGATGAAGCACCAATATGACCGGGATGCAGCCACTGTGGTCGCTTTTCTGGAACGTTACGATCTGTTGGCTGACGTCAAACTGAACATTGAGGCCAATCACGCGACACTGGCGGGCTCCAGTTTTGAGCACGAAGTGGCGAATGCCATCGCGCTTGATGCGTTAGGTTCAATTGATATTAATCGCGGTGATCCGCAAAACGGATGGGATACGGATCAATTTCATAACGATCCGAAGGAAATGGCTCTTGTGCTGTATCACATACTCAAAAGCGGTGGATTCGAGACAGGTGGCTTTAACTTCGACGCAAAACTCCGTCGGCAGAGCATTGCGCCGGAAGACCTTTTTGTGGCGCACATTGGTGGTGTCGATGTGCTGGCGCGTGGTCTGGTCCATGCTGCTGAGATGATCGAAGAAGGCGTCCTCGAAAAGATCTGCGCCGATCGTTATGCCGGATGGGGCGGTGTTGAAGGCAAGGCTATTCTTGCTGGCGAACGGACTCTGGATGCGCTGGCCGATGCCGCAGGTGATCCAACACCAAGGTCAGGACGCCAGGAACAACTTGAAAACTATATCAGCGCAATCGTCTGATTGCGCGAAGGGAAGGACATGTCGATGGATACCGAGACCAGCTATAATTTCGCGCCGAAAAAGGGCCTAACAGACGATCAGATTGAAGATCTAATTACAGACATTCTCACCGAAGCGACGCTCGAGGAGAAGGTCGGCATGATGTCCGGCCGAGGCTTCTTCGAGTCCATGGCACGTACCGGCGGACTATGGGGTGGAGAGCCTTACCGCGCTGGAGGCGGCATTGATCGACTAGACGTTCCGGCACTATACTTTACCGATGGTCCACGCGGGGTCGCGCGTGGGAACTCGACCTGTTTTCCGTGTACAATGGCGCGCGGCGCAGCGTGGGATCGAGACCTTGAGCATCGTATCGGCGAAGTCATGGGCATGGAAGCCCGCGCTCAGGGCTGCACACTTTCGGGTGCGGTCTGCGTCAACCTCTTGCGTCATCCCGGCTGGGGGCGCGCTCAAGAGACATATGGCGAGGATCCTTACCATGTTGGCGAACTAGGCGCGGCTCTGGCCCAGGGTATCCAGACTCACAACGTCGTCGCGACAGTCAAACACTACGCACTCAACTCTATCGAAAACGCCCGGTTCAAGGTCAACGTCAAAATCTCCGACCGCGATTTGCGTGAAGTGTATCTGCCGCACTTCAAGCGTATCCTCGATGCTGGCTGTGCCAGTGTGATGAGCGCTTATAACAAGATGAACGGCGAATACTGCGGTCAGAACCGCGAACTTCTGACGGATATCCTCCGACATGAATGGGGTTTTGATGGCTTCGTGCATTCTGACTGGCTGCTGGGCGTATATTCCATCTATGGCGCATCGGCCGGCCTGGATGTTGAAAACCCTGAGCCGCTGCAATATGGACAAAATCTGTTGGACGGTGTGAAAAACCGTCAAGTCGAGCCCTCTGTAATCGACACGGCCTGCCGCCGGATCCTCCGCGTGACCTACCGGTTCGCGTGCGCTGAAGATCCGTTTGCAGACTACCCAGAGGCGCTGATTGCGCGCGATGACAATAAGAAGATCGCGCTGGAGGCTGCGCAGAAATCTGCTGTGCTCATTAAAAATAGCGGGCTCCTGCCGCTCCAGAAAACAGCTCAGATCGGGATCTTCGGCAAGCTCGCCGATATGGAAAATACGGGCGACCATGGCTCCTCAAAAGTCATGCCGCCCTATGTGAGAACAGCTCTAAACGGCTTGGCCGAGTATCTGGGGACGCCAGACCTCAAATTGTCGGGTGACGAGACCGATCTCGCAGCTGCGGAGGCAGCGGCCACGGAACTGGATGCGGCCATCATCGTCGTTGGCACTACAGCTGACCATGAGGGCGAGTGGATCCCGGGCGACATCGGCGCTCAGGCACTGTTCGGCGAGGGTGCACAGGTGCCGGATGGCTTGATGGAAATGATGTCGGCGGCGGCATCCATGCGACCTGAGAATGACAAGAATGCTGGAGCGATGGGTGGCGGTGGCGACCGCGGCGGCGATCGGGAGCGTTTGCGCCTGCCAGAAGACCAGGTTGCGCTGATCAATGCTGTTTCATCGGTTAATCCGAACACGATTGTGGTGATTGTCTCTGGCTCTGCCATCATCTGCGATTGGGACAATCACGCTGAAGCAATCCTGCAGACCTTTTATTCCGGCATGGAAGGCGGCACCGCGCTGGCCCGACTTCTCTATGGAGAGATGAGCCCCTCAGGGAAACTACCGTTCACGGTCGCCAGGGATGAAAGTGACTATCCCTTCTTTGATAAGAATGCCGAAGAGATCGAATACGGCGCGTTGCACGGCTACACGCTGATGGAGAAGAACCAGAAGATGGCGCAATATGCCTTCGGTCATGGACTATCTTATACGAATTTTGATTATCGGGCGCTGAAGGTCCATCGGGCCCCCGGCGGTGTGCAAGCACAAGTGTCCCTGACCAATGCGGGCTCAATGACGGCTGATGAAGTCACCCAGCTCTATGTGGGATTTCCAGGAAAAGCTGCTGAGCGTCCTCTCAAGCTCTTACGTGGTTTCGAGCGCGTCACGCTTCGGCCGGGCGAAACAAAGCAGGTGCACTTCTTCGTGCCGGACGCAGACCTCGCTTATTGGAGTGAGACCAGCCGAGACTGGCAGATTGAGCCGGGCCGGCACATGATTTATGTCGGCGGATCGAGCGACTTCACAGCGCAACTTTCCGCTTCAGTTGATTGCTAGCCTTTCAGCAAAACGACGAGTGCGCATTTAAATCCTCCGGGGGAGAAGAGGATAGCGCACTGGTCTTCTCGGTGGCTCTAAAAGCTGTAAGCGAGCCGAACGCCGTAGACGCTTTCTGATTCAAAGATCGGGAACTGCGCAAGGCCACCATCATCGAAGGGAGCTCCAACAATGCTTGCCGGAAAGTCCTCTTGATTGATGTTCCGTCCATAGACGGTGAAAGTTGCCCGCTCATCAAGGAATGTCGTGCCGAGCTGGAAGTCGAGGAGAACCACATCATCAATGATTGTCGCTTCGTTTCCGTCATTCCCCGAAATGGTGCTTGAGCGATATTGCAGACCAAGTTGCGCAAATGGCTTGAAGCCGCCGATTTCCTTGAAGTCGTAGCGGGCGAGTCCATTGAAGATCCAATCAGGTGACAGACCAAGGTCAACGCCGTCCAAATTCTGGAAATCACCTGCGCCGTCTCCGTCCGCGTCGATGCAGTCGTTTGGACCGACAGCCTGGGTGACAAAGCACGGTGCTTGGTCAAAGTCTTTGAAGGTCGCTTCCGTATATGCAATCGCGCCAGACAGGGTCAGTCCTTCGATGGGGATAACTGTCAGGTCTGCTTCAAATCCCCCGGTTTCGACCTGGCCGGCGTTAGACACGGCAAAAAGCGCAAGACCGGCGTCATTGGGGACCACGGTTTGCGCCTGAAAATCGTCCACAATGGTATAGAAACCCGTGATGTTGGCCGTGACGCGCCCGTCTAGCCAAATAGACCGTAGGCCGAGCTCGAATTGATTGGGTATTTCAGGTTCTACCGTAAAGAAGTCACCCGCTCCTGGAGCTGTTTCCTGCGCTGCGAGATTGGTATCGAGGCCTGCTGATTTGTAACCCCGGGTGAAGGTGGAGAACAGGCTGATATCGTCTGTGACATCGTATGTGGCACCGACGCGCCACACGGCAGCGACGTCATCTACGCTGGCTGTCAAGGGTTCTGGCGTTGGCGCTACCGAGGTCAAGGCAATGCCAGCTGCGCCGTCAGCGATCTGAATATCTGCCGTACCCGAAATATCAGAGTACAGAATTCGAAGACCACCGATAAGGGTCAGCTTGTCCGTCACATCAATCTCGGCTTGACCGAAACCGGCGACATTGAACTCTTCAGTGGTGCTCGCCAGAGCTGTTCCGAATATCGTCCCAACTGGCAGAGGCTGAAGAGGTAGGCCAGGTGGAGGTGGTAAAGGTGGGTTCGCAAATCCGCCGATAACGAATTCGGGTGGGATGCCTAATACTAGAGCCAAGGCAGGGCCCAGAATGTCGGTGCCAAAAGTCCCTGCCTGGACCTGATCATCTTCGATGTCCTGATAGAAGAAGAAAAGTCCACCGACATATCGTATGCGTTTATCCTGAGGCGAGGAGACTCGGAACTCCTGGCTGAATTGGCGCTGTGACAGGTCTCCACTGTTTTGGGAAAGAAACGGAAGCGGGATCAGATCTGCGTCATTATTGTCCTCGCTTTCCCAACCTCGGAAGGCAGTCAGCGATACAAAGTTATGGCTAGCATATTCAAAGCTGGCATTGGCGTACACACCGAAGACTTCCGCTTCAGCGAAGAAGTCTTGTTCTGATGCAATGTTGCCGTTGTCAGGCCCGGCTTCGATGCCGAAACCGGCCAGTGTTAGCGGAACAATTGGGATGCCTGTTCCAAACAAGCTGGTTCCTGGAACGCCTTGTGAAAACTCTAGCGAGGTTAGTATGCCCGAATTGTCGTCGCGTTGCGTGTAGTCACCACCGACGACCAGTTTGCCTGTTTCGCCGATGTCAAAAGACAGTTTTGCTCGAGCACCGAATTCGTTGCGATCACCAAGCTCGTTCTCTGGGGCGGCGGGGTTTACATTTGTTAAAAACCCGTCCCGACGGTTAAAGAAGCCACTCACCCGTCCGGATATTCCTTCGGCGAGGGGCCCTGAAACAGCTCCTGAAACGTTCACCTCATTGAAAGATCCATAAGACACGCGAAAGTCACCTGAGAGTTCGTCGGTCGGGTCTCTCGTTATAAATGAGATCACGCCGGCCGAGGCATTTTTGCCGAACAGCGTCCCTTGCGGCCCGCGCAAGACTTCGACCCGCTCAAGATCATTGAAGTCAAGAATGCCTGCGCCTTCTCGGCCGATGATGACGCCATCGATGGCGATAGCAACGCTGCCCTCAACGCCGGATGCGAAAGCACTCGTTCCGATACCGCGAATGGTCGTCGAGGATTGGCGTGCATTGACTCCACCCAAAAAAGACAAGCCGGGAGCTATGAACTGAAGCTGTTCGAAGCTTTCGATGGATCGGTCTTGTAAAGCGTCACCGGAGATTGCGGTTATTGAGATCGGAACATCCTGAATGTTCTGCTCAATCCGCTGGGCTGTCACGACGATCTGGCCCAGGGTACGATCGTTGTCATTCTGCGCCGGCACATCAGTTGTCTGCGCATTTGCCGAGGCTCCACAAATAGTAAGTGTACTGGCGGCAACCAACCATATCGAACGCTTCATTGTACCCTCCCGAAGATCGCACTTATCGGCGTCTTTATTTGATTAATGCATTTGGATAATATCCAATTGGATTGGATTATCAATTGCAAATTGTTCAGAATACCGGTTCCAGTGCGATCCAATATTCTGCTGACGCGATCGGACGATACGTTGGCTAAATCCTTTATGGTGCGGGTCCTGAAGATCGTAGCGCTTGGCCAACACCAAGACATTTCCAACCGGATGCTTGTCGAATACGCTCGGCGGGATATAATCCAGATGGATAAAATAACCGGCAGGCAGATATGACGAAAACTTTCGACGTCGGCGCACTCGATCCTTTTGCGCTAAAATCGGCTTATGAAACAGATGGATATTTCGTGCTGAAAAATGTTTTCAGCGCCGACGAGATAGAAGCACTACGCGCTGAGACGGTCGATATCTGCAACGGCAAACGAGGCGATGTGATCGGGGCGAACATCGTCACCGCTGATACGGAAACACCGGAAGAGGCTATGCAGCGCGTGCTTGCGATCCATTTTCCGCACAAAGTATCGGATATCATGCGGTCTACGCTTACCCAGCCGACGATTGTCGAGGCGCTACAGGCCATCATCGGACCGGATGTAAAATGCATGCAGTCCATGCTATTCCTGAAGAATGCTGGCAAACCGGGCCAGGCTTGGCATCAGGATGAATATTACATTCCAACACGGGACATGTCGCTCGCCGGGATCTGGATTGCGCTTGACGATGCGCGGATCGACAATGGCGGGTTATGGATGCACCCAGGCAGTCATAAGGAGCAAATCCTTTGGCCAACTCACACCCATGGGGATGTTCGCTTTGACTCCTCTGCCGAAGCGCATGGATTTCCCTACGAGCGCGAAGGAGGCGTTTCGGTCGACGCGGATGCGGGCGATGTCGTCATTTTCCATGGTTACGTACTGCACCGCTCACTGAATAACACACGAAAAACAGGCTATCGGCGTGCAATCGTGAACCATGTTATGAGTGCCCGATCGCTTTTGCCTTGGTCGATGGGCATCCCGCCAACGCCAAGGGACGATTTTCGCGATTTTGAGATGATCTGGGTTTTCGGGGCGCAAAAATGGCACAAGGATCTCCTCTTTGCCCTTCCAGGCGTAAGGGTCCTCACCACAGAT
>JBCBUY010000041.1:0-24893 GCA_039817885.1 Pseudomonadota bacterium
CTTCAAAGTGTTGGGGGCCGTGCCGCTGGCCACCCTACTCAAAACCTCACGCGACGTGGCGCTGTCGGATATCATGCGGGAGACCGAAACCACGATTGAGACCGGTATGGATCAGGAGGAGGTCGCCTATCTTTTCCAAAAGTATCACCTCGCATCTGCCCCGGTTGTTGATGAAAATGGTCGGATCACAGGCATGATCACCGTCGATGATATGGTCGATGTGATCCAGGAAGAGAACACTGAAGACCTTTTGGCTCTGTCGGGCGTATCGTCCGCCGACGGGTCGGATACAGTGTGGGAGTCGGTGCGCGCCAGGGCCCCTTGGCTTGCCATAAATTTGGTGACGGCATTTGTTGCCTCCGGAATCATCTCGCTTTTTGAACCAGCTCTGAATGCGTTTGTGGCGCTGGCCATATTGATGCCCGTCGTTGCGGCGCTTGGGGGCAATGCCGGCAGTCAGGCGCTCGCTGTGACGGTACGCGCCATCGCAGAACGAGAAATGGAAGGGGCGTCGGCGCGTCGAGCTGTAAGACGTGAGGTGCTTACCGGCCTTGTGAACGGAGTTCTGTTCGCGGTGGGCGTTGGCGCTGTGACCCTTGTCTGGTTTCAAGATCTCTCTTTGGCACTGACGATCGGGGCTGCGATCTTGGCGACGTTCATCTGGGGCTGCTTAGCCGGTATTTTGGTACCTTTGACGATGAAGCGGCTCGGGGCGGACCCGGCTGTTGCATCATCGGTGTTTGTGCTGACCTTAACCGACATCATTGCGTTCTTCAGCTTCCTCGGATTGGCCACGCTTGTCTTTTTGTAGTTAATAAAGGTTAACGCGGACTCGGTGCAGCACTTGCAGTATGAGCTGACAGAACGAAATTCGATGTTCCAAGATGGGCCAGAACAGCACATATACCATGCGTGTCTCAGAACGTGGACTGGAGCTCATAAAGAGCTTTGAAGGCTTTTACAGCCGTGCGGCGGCGCTCGGTGGTGGGCGCTGGGTGATCGGTTATGGGCACACAAAGGCTGCAAGAGCCGGCCTTGGCATATTGCGCGAAGAGGCCGAAGCGGTGCTGCGCCAATATGATTTGCCGCCGATCGAACAGCGTATCGCTGGGGCTGTTCATACGCCTCTCAATCAGAACCAATTCGATGCGCTTGTGTCTTTCGCCTTCAATATAGGGGTGTCGTCATTCGAAACTTCAGCGGTGCTCGCCCATCTCAATGCAGGGGAACACCTTCAAGCCGCTGACGCCATGGGGGCCTGGCGGGTTGCTGAGTTGAACAATCAGACCATCTTGATCGACGCGCTTGTGCGTCGGCGGGCCGCTGAGACCGCTCTTTTCCTGATGCCGGACGGGTCCCGCGTGACGGCCTCGAGCGCAAAGATCAGACCGCTGTTTGATGAGTCCCGTATTCCCCTCAGCCAATTGACGGTTGGGATCGACACCAGAAACAGTGTTGCCCGCGCGCCAAGCGCTGATAACCGCCGCGATCAAGGTGCTGTGGAGGAGAGCCCGCCGAACGGGCTGGTCCCGACAGCGTCTGAGGATATGGCGCTTGCGGTTAAGGAACGCCTTGTGCGTATTCTTGGCGAGCCGCCGCCCCCTAGTCCGCAAGATAGGGAACGATGCATAGAGGACGAGGTTCGGCCTTCGGTTCCAACGCCGGATGACATAACGAAGGCGATATCAGCTATTGCTGACCCGGAAGGGCTCGGCTCATCGGCTGAATTCGCCGGTGGTGGCACCCACGGAAAACCTGATGGGCGCGTTGCGATTGATGACCTCGCCCCGGTCGAAATCGACCCTGTTACAGTGAAGGTTGCCATGGCACGCGCCGCAAGTGATGCCGACTTCAATGATATTGGGCCGGTCAGCTATTCGTTTTATGGCCTGATCGGTGCCATTGGCCTGTTTATGGGGGCTTTTGGCCTTGTGGATCTTGTTGGCGCTCTTGGCTCCGGTGCCGGGGTGCCGCCTGATAGCCAATATGCCGGCTTTGGGTTGTCTTTGCTCGGGGCTCTTATGATTCTGATAGCGGTGTATTTTGTCGCGAAATCGCTGATCATTGAGAGACGCTGATTGGCGGGACGCCCAATTGGGGGTAAATGATCCCTCATGATACCAAATTCCTATCCGACCCTGAACTTCGATCTCGGCGAAACCGCAGACATGCTGCGCGATACGGTCATGTCCTTTGCATCTGATCACATCGCCCCGATTGCCGCCGAGATTGACCGTACCGATGTTTTCCCGCGCGAGCTTCTGCCGCAGATGGGAGAGCTCGGTTTGCTTGGCATCACTGTGGAAGAGGAGTGGGGCGGGTCTGGCCTCGGCTATCTGGAGCATTGTGTTGCGATTGAAGAGATTGGCCGAGCGAGTGCGTCCGTCGGCTTGTCTTATGGGGCACACTCCAATCTTTGCGTGAATCAGCTGCGCCGTTGGGGGAGTGACGACCAGAAAGAGCGCTATTTGCGTAAGCTTGTCTCAGGTGAGCATCTTGGCGCGCTTGCCATGTCCGAGCCGGGGGCCGGCTCCGATGTTGTCTCCATGAAGTTGCGTGCTGACAAGAAGGGGGACCGCTACGTTCTAAACGGCACGAAGATGTGGATCACAAACGCGCCGGACGCCGACACGTTGATTGTGTATGCCAAGACAGATCCGGAGGCGAGCTCGCGTGGCATCTCCGCCTTCATCATCGAGCGGGATTTTCCAGGATTTTCCGTAGCGCAAAAGCTCGACAAGCTGGGTATGCGGGGGTCTGAAACGGGTGAGATCGTTTTTCAGGACTGCGAAGTGCCGGAAGAGAATCTGATGGGGCCGCTGAATGGCGGGGTCGGCGTTTTGATGAGTGGGCTCGATTATGAGCGGGTCGTTCTGTCGAATATCTCCGTTGGGATCATGCAGGCCTGTATGGATGTGGTGCTGCCTTATGTTCATGACCGAAAGCAGTTCGGAAAATCTATTGGTGAGTTCCAGCTGATCCAGGGCAAATTGGCAGACATGTATGTCACCCTGTCGACAGCGCGGGCTTATTCTTACGCCGTGGCGCAAGCCTGCGATCGGGGCGAGACAACTCGGAAAGATGCAGCGGGCTGTATTCTCTACGCTGCTGAAAAGGCCACGCAAATAGCTCTTGACGCGATCCAGATCCTCGGCGGAAATGGGTATATCAATGAGTACCCAACAGGTCGCCTTTTACGAGATGCGAAGCTGATGGAGATCGGTGCCGGCACCAGCGAGATCCGGCGCTGGCTGATCGGACGCGAGCTATTTGGCGAGACGAGTTAGGTTAGCGTTCCGTAGGTTCCCAAATAGTCCTTGAACAATTCTTCGCGTATGGCGTCTGTGAAGCCGAATTGTTCGGGGCTGTAGACATGGCGGCCATATTTGTCGCGCGGTCGATCGGTTAGATAGTCGGTCATGGCTTGGTGGGCGTCATCCGTCAGGGGGCGTTCAAAGTGAGCATGTATATTTTCAATAACCTTCATGGGGGCTGACATAAATTGCTCAAAGGCGACATCGATGAAGCGGTCCTCATGCTGAGGATTTTCTTTTCGGAAGATCGTTGCCCGGCGGACAAATTCTGCATAATAGGCCGCGTCTGATTTGGCTCGCTGTGGCAGATCATATTCGGCATCCGACCACCCTCCGCGGGAGACACGGTACAGATTGGCGACGGATGCAATCACACGCATGGGGTCGCGATGGGTCTGGATCAGTCTTGCGTCGGGATATGTCTTTAGAAGCGCGTCGAGATATCCTGTATGCAGCGGTGATTTCAGCATCCAGGCCTTCCCAGGCTGCGTCGCTTGAAGATAGCGCAGACCTCTTTTATGCCATTCGTATACGGACGTAAAATCATTGTTCAGTAGAAAGTCGCGATACGATGGCAGCCAGGCGAGCGAGCCAAACTGTTCGCTGGCCATATCAAGCAGCATAAGCCCAATACACTCGGTTGGGATGAATGGGCCGAATTTATGTATCGCTGTGAATCCAGGCATCAGGCGATCGATCTGGTCCATCTGGCGGCCAAGTTTCCTGACGCGGGGGTCATTTTCCGGATCGGCAGCGGCTATGTGAGCAAGGGCGAAATCCCGGCATTCCCAGGTCAATGGCGCGCGCAGACCCGGATCAGCCGCCAGTGTTTCATAGAGGATGGTTGTGCCGGTCCGCGGAAGACCGATCACGAATAGGGGGGCGTCGATGGGTGCCTTGGCTTGTTCCGGATAGGCTTTTTCCCAGGCGACGACGGTGAGCCGGCCGGCGAGGGCGTTTGACAATTGCCGGTGCAATACGATCCGCCCCATTTGATTGAGATCGGCTTCGTTTTCGAGGGCATGGCATAGGGTCGCGAGGCCAGGCGCATAGGAGTTGGAGCCGTAGTCATTGTGGCCGGAGATCTTTTCGGCGGAGCGGCGAATACTATCGGGCGTGAACCGTGGTAAACCAAGGCGCGCCTTGGACATCACATCGCCGACAGCGTTTATTGCGCGTACAACGGGGGGACGTTTTGGGGCTTTGGTCGAGGTCTGCTCGCCTGACGGTGCGTCATAGCGGTGAGGTGTCGGCGCGGTCTGGCTCAAATCGGCCTCCGATATAGGGGACATTTTATGGAACGCATGTGAACCGTAAATCGCCCGCGGTGTCCACAGACTGTGCAGTGCTTTCCACAGTGTGGAGAGATCAGGCCGCGGTCCCCAATGATGTCGTCAGCTTGGTCGGCGTGTGTCGTGGGGGCTGTCGAGCGAAAATGTTGGGATCTGAGCGGTTAGCATGTCGCCGGCGTCGTCCACGAGATCGTAGCTGCCCCCCATGATGCCGGACGGTGTGGAGAGGGGCGCGCCCGATGTGTATCGGAAGACGTCGCCTGGTCGTAAGGTGGGTTGCTGACCGACGACGCCCTCACCATCGACGGTCTGTGTTTGGCCGATCGCATCCACGATTTGCCAATGCCGATAGACGAGCTGCCAGGTCTTGTCTGAGGTGTTTTCCACTTCGATCTGATATGCCCACACGAACCTGTTTTCTTTCGGTTTTGACTCCTCTGCCAGCCAGGTTGGTCTGACACGGACAATGACGCCCTCAGTCGTGGCTTCATAGGGGAACGTGGTCATGAAATCGCGCTGAGAGCATTCAATATGTCGGCTTCGAGATCGCTGGCATCTTCAAGGCCGACCGAGATGCGCACCCAACTTTGATCCAGGCCCATCGCTGCCTGTTCGTCATCCGTGAGCGCTCTGTGCGTCGTTGTACAAGGATGACAAGCAAGGGATTTGGCGTCGCCGAGATTGTTACAGATATCGACAATCTGCAGAGCATTCAGAAATTTGAAGGCTTCAGTCTGTCCGCCCTTCACTGACAAGGCCAGCATGGTTCCGCCGCTCGTCATTTGTTTCATGTGGACATGGTGGTGAGGGTGGTCGGCCCGGGCCGGATAGCGCACAGCTTGGACATTCGGATGCGCTGCGATCGCGTCGGCAAGGTGTGCCGCATTTGTGCTGGCCGCGTTGACTCTAAGCTCCATGGTTTCGAGGCCTTTTAAAACGACCCAGGCGTTGAAGGGAGCCGCGGCGGGTCCCGTATGACGTAGATAGGGGTCGTAGACCTCGGTCATATATTCGTCTTCGCAGAGAATCGCCCCAGCCATGACCCGGCCCTGGCCGTCCATGTGTTTCGTCGCAGAATAGACGACCACATCCGCGCCGAGTTCCAATGGTTTCTGGAGAACCGGTGTGGCGAACACATTGTCGACGATCAAGCGCGCGCCGGCCTTGCGGCAGAGGTCTGCGACGGCTGGGATGTCTATTCCATCGAGCAAGGGATTGGCTGGGCTTTCGAGGAGGACAAGCTTGGTCGGCTTGGATAGCGCCCGAGCCCAGGCGTCCATGTTCGACCCATCCACGAGTTCAGTATCAACCCCGTATTTCGGCAGGAGATTGGCGACGATCCAGCGGCAGGAGCCGAAGAGCGCCGTTGCGGCCACGACCCGGTCGCCCTGTTCCACGGGGGCGATGACTGCCGACGAGATCGCGCCCATGCCGGACGATGTGACCCGGCAGGTTTCCGCCCCCTCAATGAGGGCGAGGCGTTGTTCCAACATGTTGACCGTTGGGCTGCCATAACGCGAATAGACAAAGCCCTCCTCGTCGCCAGTCATGCGGGCCGCGGCCTGTTCTGCGCTGTCATAGGCGTAACCCGAGGTCAGATAGAGCGCCTCGGAGATCTCGCCATGGCGAGAGCGGTCAAGACCGCCGCGCACGGCTCGCGTCGCCGGTTTCCAATTCGGTTTCGGGTCTTTTCCTGCCGAATCTGCCATAAGTCTTCCTTTCCAGAAGGAACCTCCGGTCTTAGGAGTGAAGGGTCAGAAGGGTCAAGGGATGGCTGAAGATCGGGGCGTTTTGCCCGACCGAAATATTGTGGACCTCTACAAGGCGGGTGCGATCCGTAGCCATGACCCGTTGGACGAGGATCAGGTTCAGCCGGCCAGTCTCGATTTGCGGCTTGCTGAAGATGCCTATCGTGTGCGCGCAAGCTTTCTCCCGGGGCGTGACAGGACCGTCGCGCAGGTCCTCCAGAAACCTGGTATGCAGATGCATCGGGTTGATCTGACCTCTGATGGTGCCGTGCTCGAGACGGGATGTGTGTATCTTGTGCCTCTTCAGGAAAGCCTGAAATTGCCTACGGGTATCTCCGCGCGCGCCAATCCAAAAAGCTCTACGGGCCGGATCGATGTGTTTACGCGCGTGGTCACCAATAAGGGGCGGGCGTTCGATGATGTGCCCGTCGGGTATTCGGGCCCGCTCTATCTTGAAATCAGCCCGCGAACCTTCTCCATTCTTGCGAGGCCAGGAGACCGTCTTGCGCAGTTACGCTTGCGGCGGGGAAAGCCGGAGGTGTTGAGTGAAAAGACGGTGAGCGTCGATATGCGTACCGAGGGGCGTGGCCCGGTTGGGTGGCGTGCCAAACGTCATTCGGGCGTGGTCGATCTTCGGAAGATCCGGGGTCATGACGTTGCGGAGTACTGGGAGCCTGTGGTGCCCCATCGCGGACGGATCGTCTTGAATCCGGACGAGTTCTACATTCTGGCGTCGCGTGAGAAGGTGAAGGTTCCAGCCGGCCAGGCAGCTGAGATGGCTCCAATTGCGCCGGAGCTCGGTGAGTTTCGCGCGCATTATGCGGGGTTTTTTGATCCTGGTTTCGGGACCAATAAGGCGGGTAGCCGCGCCGTGCTTGAGGTGCGGTCGCGAGATGTGCCGTTCATTTTGGAGGATGGTCAGCCCGTTGCGAAGCTGATCTACGAGCCGATGACCGGCAAACCGCAAGCGCTATATGGCAAGACCGGTAGCAATTATCAGGGCCAGGGGCTTCAATTGTCGAAACATTTCGAACCCGTATGAGCCGATCTGCATTTTCTTCAGCAAACGCTTGAAGCGCGGCCCATGGCAGAGTATTCGAAGCGATCCGAAAGGGCCGCCTTAGCTCAGTTGGTTAGAGCGCTAGATTGTGGATCTAGAGGTCGGTGGTTCGAGACCACCAGGCGGTACCATCTCTCCGAGCGCGCACGCGACACTGAGTTAGAACTCAAAAAGAACCCCGGAAACGCCGTGCGTCCCGGGGTTCAATATCAAGCGGTGCTTGTCTCTTAGAACTCGATGTTCAGTCCAAAGCGCACAAGGCGACCACGTGGGTCATGGACCCGCGATTCAAATCCGCCCCCTGTCAGAACCAGTGGAGGCTCTTCGTCTGTCAGGTTCGTCACGCCAACCGTGAACACGGCCGATTCTGTCAGGTTGATCCATTCTGCGAGGTCTACGCCCCACTGCATATCGAATCTGGTCTGGTCATCGACTGTCATGCCCGGGTTCTGATCATCTTCGAGATCATCGATAAAGCGCGCGAAGAAATTATAGAAGAATGGACCGTTGGAATATGTCAGTCCTGCATTCCAACGGAGCTGCGGGGTTGGTGCGCCGATATTTGTGAAGTTCCGACTGCCTTCACCATCGATTTCACCGGCCGTCGGGTCGATTATGTCATAATCGATAATGTAGGTGCCCTCAAAGGACGGACGGAATGTGCCCCAGCGATCAGCATCGAAAGTATACTGGATGCTGAAATCGATGCCGCTGGTATCAATGGCTTCCGCATTGGTGAAGTTCGTGTTCACCTGCGTGATTGCTCCCGCCACCGGGTCGCCCGCACGGCAGACGATCGTAAACTCTGCCAAACATGGCTCGACCGCAACACCTCCGGCAAACGTCCGCGTATCGATTGGATTTGCGTTCACGAGCGCCTGGAACGACACCTGGGTGATCGCATCGTCGAACTCGAAATTGTAGTAATCGACGTCCAGAACCAGATTTTCGAAGGGCTCAAAGGTCACGCCGGCGCTGAAGGCGCGAGAGCTTTCTGGCTCCAGATCGACATCGGCAACGGCGCTTCCGAATGCACGAACAGCCGCAAATGAAGACGCCGCATCATCAGCTGTCCCAATGATGCCATCCGGGCCCGGATCGGCAACGTTGTTCAGTGAGGTGCTTTGACCGAATTGTTGGAAGACTGTCGGAGCTCGGAACGATGTTGAGTACGTGCCACGCAGTGACAGATTGTCTGTTGGCCGGATGAGAATACCGACTTTTGGATCAACTGTTGTGCCGCCATTCTCACCGAAGTCTTCGAAGCGAACAGCTGCGTCGACATCCAACCAGCTTGTCAATGGAACGCTGACCTCAGCAAAAAGCGCGTATACGTCGATGCTGTCATCGAAGGATTGTCCACCGATCAGGAAGCCAAATCCATCGGCTTCGGAGATCGCATCTGTGTTGCTGATTAGGCGGTCATTTCGATATTGAAAGCCCGTCGCAATGGCCACAGGACCGGCTGGAAGGTCGAACAGTTCTGTACCGGTCACAAGGTCAACAACATGCAGACGCGATGTCGATGCATCCACGGCCGTGTCGATGATAAAGTCGAGGATTTCCGGAGAGTTAGGGGCTACCGAGAAGGATGTGGCGAATGGGTTGAAGATGTCGCCGACTGGAATCGAGTTTTCGAGACCAACAAAGGATCCACAGTTTTGAGCGCCACCGGCGGAGAGGTTCGGAGCATCCGTACCCTGAATGCCTCCAAGCGCACACTGGAACCGCGTTGTGACAGTATCCTCGGTTGCTGTTGTGAAATCGTTCTCCGCAAAGGTGTAAGCGATTTCCCAGAAGCCGTTCTTGAGGAATTGATCGTTCTCTAATTTGAGATTGATCCGGTTCGTCTGAGAGTCGAAGGTTGCGGGCGATACACTGCCCCCATTACCGATGGCGCGACCGAAGAAGTTCACATTCAGCGGGCTTCCCAATGCGGCTGAAAATATGTTCGTCGGCGCATCACCCGGCACGATTGCCGTTTGTAGGAATGGGAATGTCGGAGAGTTGCCACGGCCAACATCAAAGTTTGCAAAACTATAGTTGAGCGACGCCGTGATGGTATCAGTGACTTCGTAATCGGCTTCTGCGTAAACATTGACCCGTTCTTCTTCGGGAACCAAGTTAAAGAAATCACCGAAATCAAACTGACAGAGGCCAATGTCTAGTCCCGCCGGTGCGGTTCCAGGAGGGGCCAAGAGTAGCGGATTGCCGCCAGGTTCGGCACATCCAGTTGGATCAATAATGGGTGTTCCAGCCAGCGCCTCAAGCGGACTACCAGCAGGCGGGAGCAGGAAGAACGCCCCTGGGTTACCAAGGGATGATGCATCTGGTCCAAACAGTGGACTTAAGCGGCGCTCTTCTGTCGTTAGCTGCGAGCGGTCAAAGTAGCTCGCTGCAATCAAAGCAGATCCGCGATCCCAAGTCTTGCCGACGAGGCCTTCAATGCGGAAGTCGTCCTGACTTTCCCCGCCTGGCGTATGGAACTGATAGTTGGTTGAGAACCTGACACCATCGAAATTCGTTACGGTGATAAAGTTCGCAACGCCGGCGACCGCATCTGAACCGTAAAGGGCTGATGCACCGTCGGTTAGAATTTCCAACCTGTCGATCGCGATCAGCGGCACCAAAGAGTTTGTGTCGACGAAACTGATGCCGTCATTTGTCTGCTGAGCACTCAGCACCTGGCGGTGGCCATTGAGCAGAACAAGTGTGGATTGGAGGCCGAGACCGCGAAGGTTGATGTTGGATGTCCCGGTCGTACCCCCTTGGGTAAATGCGTCCGGGTTGTTCTGTGCGCCTGTGTTGATGGTCAGCGTCTGGGTGATATCGCCGATATTCTGTGCGCCGATTTCGCCAATGTTCGCTGAGCCGACTGTGGTCAAAGGCGATGCGATATCGGCCTGGTTGGTCCGGCGAATGAACGAGCCGGTGACAACGACGCGATCGAGCGTGCGCTGGTCCTGTTCGGCTTGGTCTGGAACCGTCACCGGGTCTTGGGCAAGGGCTGGTGTTGCAAATGCAAGTGCCCCAAGCGCACATGTCATTTTTAGAGCAAGACTGGGATTCTTCATGGACATTACCTCCGTCTGTTTTGCGATCCGTGACTTGTTTTCAGCCATCTGATCGAATCCATTGCGGTCCCTTTATGGGACTCTTCTTTATTTCCCCATTACTGTATGCAGGATGCGTTCTCCTAGTGAACCATGAATTCTCTGAAAAACAGCGATTTTTTGTAATGCTGGCAAATTGGCAACGGTTATTCAATCGTTCAGTATTTCCGCGTGATTGAGCACGCCGGCTTACAGATTCGCTGAAAAGCGTCGGAACCCCTGCCCGCCAGCAAGTGTCTAGGTGCTTACGGTGTCACATCACGCGGCAGGCACATCGACTTTGACATATTCAACGCTTGCGCTCATCGCCTCGCGGCATGGCGCGCGAGCGGTTGCTTCCGAGGTCATGATGAAGAGTGTCTTGCCATCATCCCCGCCAAGAGCGGTGGCGATGGCCATGCGACCCGTATCGATCCGTGCCGTCACCTCTCCGCCTTCGACAATGCGTAGCGCCTCGCCGGTTGTCGGCGAGGCCACCCAAATGCCGCCCTCAGCATCAAGGCAGATGCCATCTGGCACGGCGCGCTCCGGCATTTCAGCCCAAACCCGGCGACCGGTCAGCTCGCCCGACGTGCCAATGTCAAACGCCGTTAATTTTCGTCCGAATGTCTCCGCGACAATGAGGGTTGTTTGATCGGCGAGGGTGGTCGTGCCGTTTGGAAAGAAGAGCTCCTCTGCAACAACACACGCATCGCCATTAGGGTCCACACGGACCAGGACCGTTGATTGCGGAGGCTCTCCTTCATCAAGGCCGAACCCAAAATTCCCGATCCAGGCGCGCCCCTCTGGATCGACATGCATTTCATTGATCCGTTCAGGGACGAGGGCGCTGATATCGGCATGTTCTGTGACAACGCCCTCTGGCGTGCGGCGCAGGATTTTTTTGTCCAGCATGGAGACGATCAACATGTTGCCGTTTGGCAGCCAGCCAAGCCCTGAGGGCTGGTTCGGAACGTCGAGAATCTTCTCATAGTGTCCGTCGAGCGTCAGGCGATATACGGCATCGCCATGCATATCGGACATCCACAATGCGCCGTCCCGCCAGCGCGGTCCTTCCAAAAACGCAAATCCATCGGCGAGAATTTCAGGTGTCATGCGTGTTCCGCCTTCCATCAGGTGTCGAACTGATCTCGTTTTCGATCACCCATCAATAGTCTTTGTTCCAGGTGCCCGCGTAAAGCCGCGTAGAATGCGTTCAAAAATGCCATGTCCGTCTCAGCAATCTCACTTGGCCAGCCGATTTTTTTCCGGATCTCCATAGCGACCTCTTTTTTCGTGTCGTCATTTGATTGCCGAAGGACACTTTCCAAGACTTGTAACTCGTAGACGCCATAGGTGTTGAGTTGCTCCGCTGTGAACGACAATTGCGTGGTTTGGTCTTCGCCTGCAACGACGTCCTTCTGCAATTGTACCTTGGGTGCGTGGATGACCCAGGTGCCGGCGATGATGTCTCCACTGCGCAGCTTGTCCCGATTGAAAACCGGAAAGAACAAAAAGAGCGCTGACCATAGCAGCCCCAACAGGGCGATCCAGCCATTGAGGCTGTCGTCGGCGCTCAGCAGAAAGGAGAGGGGTAGAAAGACCTCGACTTCTCGCAGGAAATTTCGTGCGAATACGGCATTTGCCGTCAGGCGGCCTCCATTGCGGGCGGCCACTCTGAGCCCGAGCACTCGTTTTCCTGGCGTCGCCGCTTTTCGACCCAGTTCGAAATAGATGAAATAGAAGTTCCGCACCGCGAAGGCGAACAACATCGCGATTGCATTCGCAGCGGCCCACCCTCCAAAGCCGAGCTCACTGGCCACATAACTTATGGCGATCAGT
Organism: Pseudomonadota bacterium; assembly: GCA_039817885.1. Lineage (GTDB taxonomy): Bacteria > Pseudomonadota > Alphaproteobacteria > Caulobacterales > Hyphomonadaceae > CALLCD01. Next base: position 12,349 of record JBCBUY010000041.1, read on the forward strand.
CCGATGATCAGGGACACCATTAGGATGATGAAATCGATGATGAACGCTCCGGCGCGCTCCGACGCGGAGGCGATCCTCAGTTTTAGCGCCGCCCCCTCGGGTGTTATAAGATCGCGTATTGCCTTTTGTTCACGGGCTTGCAGGGCCATTCTGGCGCGGCGGCGTTGGGCGCGTTGAACCGTCTCAGGCGAGGCTACCGTATCAGCCATTGTCGCGATGACCCCGTCTCGGCAAGTAGAAATAGGTGCCCCATAGAAGGGCGGAGCCGCCCGCGATAGAATAGCGAGCAAGATCGGAATTGATCAGCTGACGACCAAATCCTTCCAGGATTGCAGCGATGAACATCATCACGACCACACCGACTGCGATGAGGGCGGCTGACTGCCCTTGGTCACGGGCGGAGGCCAAACGGCTCTTGTCTCCAGGAAATGCCACAGCGCCGCCAATCATAAATCCGGCCGCACCGGCGAGCACAATCCCGAACAGTTCCGTCACGCCATGAATAAGCAGCCAACCTGTCACTTCGTATCCGAGCCCACGGCTCCAGAACAGTGCGTAGAAAGCCCCCAGAATGACCCCATTATATGCAACCAAAAGTGCCGTTGGGATGCCGAACATAAAGCCAAGTGCAAAGGCGAAGAGGGCCACGCCAGAATTATTCGAGAAGAGTTCCGCCGAGAACGAACTTAGCATGCCGTTCACATCTGTGGCGTCGCTGTAGAGTGTCGACTGCAAATATTCAGTTGTTGCATTGGGGTTGCGCTCGCCCATCAATCCCCCCGATTGGAGCGACCAGAACCACTCCATATCGATCATACACAGGATGAAGGCGACCAAGGCACTTCCGAACAGGCACACCGCCGACAGCAGGGTGGATCGCCAGGCCGCCCTAACGGCAGATGGCCAGTCCCGCCGGAAGAATTGCGCCAATCGTTCGCCCAAGGTCGTGCGTGTCCCGTACACGAAGAAGTAGCTGCGCGTGCAGAGATTTTCCAGATATGCGATGACGTTCTGGTCCAGCGAAATTGCTCTGGCGACGGACAAAGACGACACAGCCTGCCTATACAAACGCGGCAGAGCCAGCATGTCCTTGTCGGAGAGAGACTTCACGCCGGAGCGTTCGGCGCGACCCAGAATAAGATCGAGCTTCCGCCAATCGGTTTCACGCTCTTCCCGAAATCTGTAGGACTTCAGAAGATCGCTCATAGCATTTCCCTCTGCTTTATCTCCAGGTACCGGGAGATCAGGTTTGTGCCAAAGCGGTCGGGCGCTGTTTCGATGATTTGCACACCCATTCGCTGCAGTCTGCGAAAGACGATTTGGCGTTCGGAGAGAAGTGTGTCTGCGATCACGGCGCGGCTGATGGCGCTGGCCGTGTCGGGTCGTGCGTCGACCATGGTTTCCAACGCTGCATCATGGAAGGTCGCGAACAGGACGAGGTGCCTGCTGGTGAGCCGGGCGATTGTTTCCAACATGAGTTCAGCGGAGACTGTATCGACAAAGTCTGTAAACAGAATGATCAGGGACCGGCGTTCGAGCCGGCTTGAAAGATCTGTCAGCGCAAGCGTGTAGTTTGCCTCGTTTGAAGTGTAGTCGAGCTGGGCGGCCATGGCCTGCATATGGGTAAATGCGTGCGGCCCGGTGAGTATGCCACTGGTTAGCCCTGGGCGCGCATCGAAGCTATAAAGTGCCGTTCGATCTCCGGACCGCAAAGAGACATAGGCCAGCAGAAGGGCCGCGTTGATCGCACGGTCCAGCTTCGCGACGCCGTCGAGAGGCTCACACATCAGCCGGCCCGTATCAAAGGCAAACACGATATTGTGGTTACGCTCGGTGCGGAATTCTTTTGCCAGAAGCTGACGGTGGCGGGCGGAATGTTTCCAGTCTATGGCGCGGCGATCCATGCCTGCCGAAAATTCTCGAAGGGCGTCAAATTCCGATCCGTCCCCCCGATCTATTTGGCGCTTGATCCCGAAATCTGCGTCTCGCGCATAAATGCGAACAGCTTCCTCTTTGACCCATCGTGTGTTCGGCGTCACGGGGATTGTTAGACCTAGATCTTGCTTGATCCGTTTCTGCACAAGACCCATGGGGCCTTGCCATCGGACCCAGAGTGTTTCCAACTTTGCCGCGCCGCGTTCCAAAGCGTTGACCTCGAATGTATGGGGCCGTGCGCGACCGTCGAATCCTTTAAGGCCTTGAGATGGCGTGTCTCGGAGCCGTTCATTCGTATCGAGCTTGACCTCGAGCCGGCGCGGCAGTGGCCCCTCGTCAAATCGAAAGGTCAAAGGCACTTGGTCGGTCGCGCCGATGTAAAGTAATTTAGGGGCATCGATGTCCGCCCGGAATGCCGTGAGCTTGGCACTGCGCACGGAATCAAACAGCACGAGCCCGGCAACGAGACTGATCCATGCCCCTGACACGGCCCATAGCGCTGGGCTCCATATGGCGAGGGCCAGCAAGAGCGGAACACCGATCGCCATGAACCAGACTGCGCGGGGTGTGGGCGCAATCATCTTGGGGCTGCAACCTGTTCGATGAGATCGTGAAGGGTTTCATCTGTGGTTTTCCCCTCGATTTCTGCGGCTGGCGATAAAATGATGCGGTGCCGGAGAGCGGGCAGGGCCAAATACTTCACGTCATCTGGAATTACGAAATCGCGGCCTTCCAAAGCGGCTCGCGCGCGGGAAGCTGCGGCGAGGGCTGCTGCGGCCCGCGGGCTTGCACCTGTCTCAATGGCCGGGCTCTCCCGCGTTGCGCGGATGATGTCCACGATGTAGGCGGCGATATCGTCTTGTAGCCTTGAGACCGTCACGGTTCTGATCGCTTGCGACAGATCTTCGGCGGAGATCGCTGCCTCGACCCCCATTGCGCCCGCTGTCCGCATGCCTGAGCGTTCGCCATGCTGCAAAACGATCTTTAGTTCATCCTCCCGGCTTGGATAGTCGACCGTATGTTTGAATAAGAAGCGGTCGAGCTGAGCTTCTGGCAGGGGATAGGTGCCTTGTTGCTCAATCGGGTTTTGTGTTGCGACGACAAAGAACAAGGGATTGAGCGGATAAGTTTCGCCGTCAATTGTCACCCGTCGTTCCTGCATGGCTTCAAGAAGCGCCGCTTGTGTTTTGGGCGGTGTCCGGTTGATTTCATCGGCCAGCAGGATGTCCGAGAAGATTGGGCCCTTGGTCAGAGTGAATTCGTTGGTTTGGAAATTGAACAGATTGGTGCCGAGGACGTCGCCGGGCATGAGGTCCGGTGTGAATTGGATCCTGCCAAACTCCAGAGATATTGCTTTGGAGAAGCATTGAGCGAGCAGCGTCTTTGCTGTTCCAGGTGGGCCTTCGAGGAGAACATGTCCGCCGGAGAACAGTGCCGTCAGCATCAGATCAATCGTCTCGGTCTGGCCGACAATGCCTTTTCCAACTTCGGTTCGTATGCGTTCGGCTAGGCCTTTAATGTCACTTAAGTCCATCGCTTTTCTCCTTGCGCCACCGCCATATGCGTTGGGCTTTGTCCAGTAGATCCTCCCGCGTCAGGGATGATGTTTGTAAGTCCTTCGCCAAATCAGACCATTTCCGCCCGGATTGCCTGTCCTCCCCCATGCGATCGAACAGGTTTGTGAGTTCGCGCTCGGACAGCCCTTTCGGGGCTCCCAAGTCTCTGGCGGCGGCTTTGCGGCTGAGGGTCAGATATCCTGGTGCCATACGCGTTTCCCGGCGGGTCATGGCGAAGAGTCCGGCCGTATTGTCGGTAAGCGCCTGTTTGCCGAGGGCAATGGCGCGGTCTTCGCGGACTGGGCTGCCAAAGCGGACAAGCGCCGTCCAACCAAGGAGGAGCATCGCCGCGATCGCGGTGATGGTTGCGCCGATAAATGGCACATCGAGGAGGGATTTCAGGAGACTGCTGGAACGCTCGAAACCGTGAAGGGTGGCATCAAATATAATCGGTGTGTCAGGTGTGCTGCGGATGTCATCCAATATTGAGAGCATCAGCTTCGCATTGTCGGCGTTTGCCAGGCCAAACGTGTTCGCAAGATCGGGGTCTGACAGCACGTAGATCTCGGTGTCCGGAATGCGCGACAGAATGAGACCATCTTCCACCGATATGATCGGCAGGAGCATTTTGCTTTGGACGAGCTGAAGTGTCTCTTCGAATTTGGGGTGAAAGGTGCCGTAGGGGGTTTTGAGTTTTCCCGGCGGTTCGGACCGGCGTGCGGAGACCTGGCTTTCAAATGGCCTGATGGCATCAACAGCCGCGTTCGTTCCGCGCAGCCCGATGTCTCGCTGATGGCGTTTGTTGCGCGTGTCCATTATACCCCACCATTTTGGCAGGATAATCAGCGTCGGATCGGCTGGGAAAACGTCGTCGTCGAGCGCTTGGTCTCGCCAACCCGGCGTCAGGACCATCAAGCCACGGTCAAAGCGTTCGATTTCCTGGGGTGCGCGCGAAATGGATATGTTATCGCCGCGCAGCTCCAATAATTTCACCAGTCCGCCATAGCCGATCGCAGAGCTGGAATAGGGGTGCGCGCCGGCGCGGTCATTTCTGGCCAGGTCGGGGCCCCAGGCGAGGAGTGTGATCACTGCACTGAAGGACATGAGCGCTATGGCGATGATCAGCAACACGCTGCGCCGGCCCATCAGCGTCTCGTTCTGGCCGTCTCGGACGTCCGTCATGTCCAGGCCTCCCCAAAGGCAAATTCCTCATAGGACGCCCGGGCGGTTTTCCAGTCGTCCTGAAGAAGATCGCGCCCTCCAAAAAAACTCCGTTCAACGAGCGTCACGATCGGTTTCAGAGCCGATCGGGGGCGTTCGGGCAGATCTTGCAACTCGCCGATCTCCCTTGCCGTCAAGGCATCTGGCAGCCGGCCGTCCCGCCGGGATCTGATATCCTGGATGGATCGAAACAATAACAAGTGCACCGCTTCATTGAACTGTCCATTTCGTGCCAACGCGTCGGCTTCTTCGAGCAAAGAGCGCGCGACGGCCTGATCTGGTCGTGCCGCGACAAGGACATCATCTTTCGGCGTTTGGGGGCGTTTTCGTAGCGATCTAAAGCGGATATCGGTGAACTGGGTCAGAATGAAGTATAGAATTGTCCCCACAACAAAGGCCAGGCCCGCATAGAAGATGAACCTGAAAACGGGACCCAAACTGTTCAGCAGATCCGCCAACCATCTGAGGAAACCGATCGATTGGCGGTTCGGCGGATCGATTTCAGGGGAGTCCTCTGGTATCGGACGTTCCAGCTGGAGATTGTCGGTGCCAAGCCAGGTTTCATGCAGGTCTTCAAAACTGGCCGGCGCACTCGCCTCAGGTCCCTCATCTGCGGTCTGACCATTGGCAATGATGCCTGAAAGGCCAATCATCGCAGCAATACTCAGAAGGCGCAGATAGCCCGAAATCGAATTCATTTATCTGCGTCTATCCTGCTCAACTTTTGATTCCACGACAGTGGACGGGAGATTTCGAATTGGCAAGGTTGCAGACGGGGGACGCTATTCCGATATGGGTGCGGTCTTCAACGGGTGTGATCAGCCATGAATAAATCCGAGCGTTATGCTGAACTTGTTGCGGAAATTGCGAGTGTTACTGCCGGCGAGACGAGTGATACTGCCCGTTATGCCACGGCTGCTTGCCTTTTGGCGGAGGCCTTTCGTCCAAGGTTCTTCTGGACTGGCTTTTATATCGTTGACCCGCTGAAGCCCAATGAGCTCGTTGTCGGGCCCTATCAGGGGACGCTTGGTTGTTTGCGTATTCCCTTCGGCAAGGGGGTATGCGGCTCGGTCGCCGCGTCCGGTGACACGCTGATCGTTCCGGATGTTCATGCTTTTCCCGGTCACATCGCTTGCGATAGCCGAACCAATTCGGAGATTGTTGTGCCGGTGTTTGATGGCGATGGACGACTTGCGGCGGTTCTAGATGTGGATTCGACCGAGCCCGATGCGTTCGATGAGGATGATCGGTCAGGGTTGGAGCGCATCTGCGCCAGGTTGCTCATCGAGTGATGCCGCAGCGAGTTGGCTGCTGATATCGACCGATTCCCCCAATCGTCTGATGAGGTGGGCTTCCATCAGGTCGAGCTTGTCCTGTCGCAGACCACTTATCACTTCAATGCCGTGGGCAAGGTGCATCCACTGATCGCTTTCGGCCGAATAGGCTGGCCAAACAGGAACCGAACCACTGTTCGGATCACCGGTTTTGGCGAAGTTTGTCCAATATGTTGTCATGATATCTGTTAGGGATGCGTCTGCGTCGGTGAACCCCAAAAGTTTTATGTGGCTGTCAAACACGAAGGCAATTTCAGAGGCGTGGTAGGCTCCAAGCGTTTGCCGCTTTTTCGGGGGTGTGCGTGAGAAGAAATAGAGCCAGGTCGGCAACCCGGCTTCGGCATTGTTCCGACCGAGAAAGCGCATATGGACACCGAACATGTCGTCGCCCAGCATATCTGTGGCGGCGTGTTCCCAATTCTCGTCGCTTGCAAGACCATACAGATTGGTCAGCTGTGAGGCGGCCTCGACACCGTATTCATCTTCGAGCTTGGCGCGGCGCGCCTGTTGATCCTCCGGAAAAGGTCCACTGATCAAGACGGTCGGGGTTTGAAAATAGGGATGGAAGAGCGTCGCCTCGTCGGCATTGAACCCTGCAAGTATGGGCACCGACAGTGCAGATCCGTCGGCGATGCGGTCTCCGATGATCCGCGGCAGGACATGGCCATCGACATTGGGCAGGAAGTATCCAGTGAGCGCTTCAGCCTCCGGGATACGGGCGAGGATTGCGTCGGCGGGCAGGGCACGTAGCTCTGCTGCTGACGCTTCCAGAGCTTCATTTGGTAGGAGCGGCATCAGGAATTCCCGGCCGACGGATTCTGCGCTGCGCGTCGTTTCGATATCAGCGGCCAGGTGGATGCGGTTATAGGTGCTTGAGCCGCTCTGCAATATGGCTTTGTCGTAGAGCCCCTCGGCCAGGGGCGAGGCCATAATCTCGCTGACGGATTGCGCCCCTGCGGACTCGCCGAATATCGTCACATTGTTTGGGTCACCGCCGAATTTGGCAATGTTGTCTTCGACCCACTCCAAGGCTTTGATCTGATCGAGCAGGCCGTAATTTCCAGACACGCCATTCGGGTCATCGGCACTGAGAGAGGGGTGGGCGAGATAGCCGAACGGTCCAAGCCGATAGTTGATCGTGACGACCACAGTGCCTTTGTTGACCAGCCCGTTGGCTTGATAGAGATCTGTCGCACCGGTGCCTGTTTGGTGTGAGCCACCATGGATCCACACCATGACGGGCTGCAATTGCGCGTTGCCGAGATTTGCGGTTCGCACATTCAGAAACAGGCAGTTTTCCGACTCGATTGGCTCCGGAGCGAACGCTACGACCATGGCTGCCAATTGCCGCTCGACCCAATTCAGGCCGTGGCCCTTTACAATATCGCGAACAAACTCAGCTGCGCCTGCTCGATGCTGCAGACATTCTGCACCGAATGCGCGCCCGTCGCGAACTGTGCTCCAGGAGGGCGCATCTTGGGGCGGTCTCCAGCGGAGATCGCCGGTTGGCGGTGCTGCAAAGGGGATGCCATTATACACGGCAACGGCTTCTGTTTCATCTGTCCAGCCGCCGGTGATCTCACCGGTTGAGAGCATGACGACTGGGCTCTGCACCATTGGCGGTCCTGGTCGGCTTAAAAACCAGAATGCGCCACCACCAAGAATGGCGAGTGCGAGCAGAATAATCCCGCCGCGTTTCAGCATGCCCCTATCACTTTCAATTCAGATTATTGCCACGCAATTTCGTAATCGGCGTTGCAGGAAGCGTCTAGTATTGATTGCCTGTTCGCCTCCGGTTTTCGCAGTCGCAGCGACGTTATCAGGCGGGCGCCTGAAGCTCGGTCACTTCGACAAGATCCTGATGGTCGAGGCCCGCTTCCCTGTGGTGGTGAATGGCTTGATATTCTGCGCTCTGCGTCATGCCGATCATCGCGGCGCGCGATGGATAACGCACCAGCGCGACCATATCCCAATCGCCCTCTCCGATCATCATGTTTGGTGCGGCTCCGGCAAAGAGCGGTGTGGCACCGATCTTTGCGAGAATTTTGTTCACCTCGACGCCGTAGCGCATATAGGCGGCTGCGCCAGAGACGTCTTCTCCATGCTCGGCTGTGCCCTCGGCATAGGTCGCCTTGTCCTTGAACTTCAAGAGATTGACCATGACGATGGTCTCGTCCTGATCGCGGTTCAAGAAGGCGGCTGTTTGTTCGGTGGTCGGTTCAATGGCCATTTTATTCTGTCTCCGGAATTGAGGGACGTGTCGTGATGAGCTCCTGGCAGAGGAGCCCGGCGTCGCGGTGGCGGTGCATGTCCTGATAAGTCTCGTGATTAAGGGTGGCGATAAAGGCTTTCCGATTTGGAAAGTGCATCACCATCACCGCGTCCCAGTCACCGTCCCCAATAAAGTACCGTTCGGTTTGACCCATCAACAGGCACTGCCCACCCACTTCGGCAGCGGCTTTGCCGAAGGCGTCGGCGTAACGTTGATAGGCGTTACGGCCCGGCTCGTCTTTGCCGTATTCGGGATCGCCCGGTTTATATTCGGTTTTGACCCGGAACTTTAGAATATTCACTTGTGCGATTGGGCCGTCATATGGATCATCGCGAAAGGCGCGAAACTGATCAGCAGTGGGTTGGAAAGCGGGCATTTAGGTCTCCTCGCCGGGCTTTTGATCTGGATGTAATTTGAAATATCGTTCTGCGTAAAACAATGCCGCCGCGTGATGGGTGTGTTTCACGCCGTCAAAATCATAGGTGGCGAAGTCTTTATAAGGCTTCAACTGCACTTCAATGTCTTCGTTCGCATCAAAATTTGTGCGCCCTGTTAGCTCTGCTCCGAAGCCGAGGAAATAGTGGATCTCGTTCGTATGATTGGCGCAGTTCGAATATGCTGAGCCTGTGTGAACCAGTTCTCGGCAAGCAAACCCGGTTTCCTCCGCTAATTCTCGCGCAGCAGCATCGAGGGGTGACGCATCCGCTTCGTCACACACGCCACCGGGTATGCCGAGCAATACGGCCTGTGCGCCATGCCTGTATTCACGGATTAAAACCACATCGCCTCGATCGGTCAGGGCGACAACGTTCACCCAGTCAGATGCTTCGACAATATGGAACGGATCAATGATTCGACCCCTGGGCGCTTTACATCTATCAGCTCGAAGTGTCAGCCATTCATCCTGATAAGTGATCGAGCTCGACAGGATCTGCCAAGGTTTGATGATCGTCATTTCTTAGGCTTCAGATGTCTGCTCAAGAATTCCATCCGTGTGCGCATGAGGTGGATCTGCAAGGCTTCACCTCGAATGCCGTGACGCTCACCTGGATACGTCATGAGTTCGAAGTGTTTGCCGCGTTTCTGCAACTCGGCCATGAGTCTGGTTGAATTCTCGAAGACCACATTGTCGTCCGCCATACCATGAATGAGCAGCAGTGGATCCTCGAGATTATCTATATAGGGAAACACGGATGAGGCCTCGTATCCATCCGGATTGTCCTGCGGCGTATCCATATAGCGTTCCGTGTAGAATGTATCGTATAGTGCCCAATCGGTGACGGGCGCGCCGGACACTGCGGCCGCAAAGGTTCCGGGTTCGGCCTGTAACAGGGTCATCAGGGTCATATAGCCGCCATAGGACCAGCCCTGGATGGCGATGCGGTCCGCATCCACATAGGGAAGCGATTTTAGGTGGTCCACGCCGACCAGTTGGTCGCACACTTCTGGTCCGCCTGTCCGGCGATAGATGACATTTTCGAATTTGCGTCCGCGATTGTCCGACCCGCGATTGTCGAGCCGGAAGACAATGTAACCTTCCCGGGTGAGGTATTGGTCTGACAGAGGTCGCCAGTCGTTCGATACACGCTGCACATGCGGCCCGCCATAAACCTCGATCACAACCGGATATTGTTTGGTCTCGTCAAAGTCTGGCGGCAGTTGGATCGAATAGTAGAGATCCTGACCGTCTTCGGCTTTCAGTGTGCCGAAGGTTGGAACGGTGTGATCTTCCGTATGGGGATGATAGGGGTGGTTGGAATCATCAAGACTGTTTTCCTCAATCCATGTGATCAGCATACCATCGGCCTTGTAGAGCCCAACTTGCGGCGGTTGTCCGGGGGAGGACGACGTGCCGATATAGGACCTGCCGTCCGGGCTCATGGTGATTGACCAGGAGGATCCGAGCGGTGTGATGCGGGTCGGTTCGCCGTATTCACCTAATGGCGCGCGATATAGATGTCTTTCGAGCGGCGTATCTTTATAACCTGTGAAAAAGAAATGATCTTGCTCCGCGACAACCGAAACAAGCCGCGAAACAGCCCAATCGCCGCGCGTCAGACTGTTAAGGGTGATGTGGGTGTCAACTGTGGTTTCGTTCTCGACGGTTTCGCCGATATCATACCTTAGAATGTGCCTGTAGCCGCCTATTTCGGACGACAGGAGCGTTACATCACCGGTCGCATGAAAATCGTAAGATAGATTTATCCATGTTTCATGCTCTTCGGTCCAGAGCGTTTCAATAAATGAGCCGATCTTGCCATCTGTGTGGAGACGGAGAGCGATTGTCTGATAGTGGAGCTCTGTCTGATCGCGGTTCACAGTCTGGAAGTATAGATTGGTCCCGGCCGTGACCTGTCGCCAATCCACTCGCGCCAAATACTCGTCTTTATTGGTATCCCAGTCATTGGAGTAAATTTGGTCCGAGGCACCAGTCTCCATATCCCGCACGAACACATCCACGATTGCATTCGGTCGACCTGCCTTCGGATAACGCTGTTCGATGACGGTGACCTTGTCGGCGGCGATGTCGAAGCGCGGGACGATGTCGACCGTGCTTTCGTCCACGCGCGTATAGGCGACATACTTATCGTCCGGGCTCCACCAATAGCCGGTGTATCGGCTCATCTCCTCCTGGGCGACAAACTCCGCAACGCCAAAGGAGATGGCATTTTCCGGCTCAGCATCCGGGGAGAGTTGCTGTTCCTCGCCCGTTGTCAGATCAATGGCATGCAAAGCACCATCGCGAATGAAGGACACATATCTGCCGCCCGGCGAAACTTTGGCGTCAAACTCGAAGGCATCCGTCTCCGTCAAACGACGGACATTCGGGTCACCGTCGGCGAGCTCTACCAAATACAGATCCCCGCCAATCGGCACGAGGATCGTGTCCGCCGTGCCCCAGGAATATCGCGCGATGCCTTTCGTGCCGGCGATGCGTTGGCGTTCACGAAGGGCTTTTTCCTGTTCGGACAGTTCAACCTCTTCAGGCTCCAGCAGGGTTGAATCGACGAGCATAGAGGCCTCGCCTGTCGCCACATCGAATGCCCATAGATCAAGCCGTGCCCCGTCTTCTTCTCGCGGCTTCAGAAACGTGACCTTTGTTCCATCGGGCGAAAAGGCGAGCGCGCGGGGGGTCGGTCCGGATAGCGAGGGCGACTGAAACAGGCGTTCGAGGGGGAGGGTGTTCACGTATGCGAGCTCCGTTGGCGCATCAGCGGCGTCAATTCCTGATCCGAGGGAGATTGAGTTATTGCCAGGTCCGGCGATATCAACAGAACAGGCTGAAAAGCAGGCTGCTGCGAGGGCAGACAGAAGTATCGGTTTCATGGTGACGCACCTTAGCGTTGTCACTGGACTTGTCATCTCGGATTTTCTGCTAGGCTATGAAGGTCGCGGCCAGGGAGGGTCATAATGAAGTGGATTGTTGGAGTAGCCGGTATCTTGCTCGTGACGTCCGCGGCTTCCTTTTGGTGGTTGATGATGTCCGGCTCGGACGCAGCTGATACCGCTCCAAGATTGTTTCCAATTGATGAGTGGCGGGAAGAGCTGTCGGGCGACGATCTATCTCTCCGCCCGACCGAAATTCGCTTGATCGAAGTCGGCTCAGATGTTGCGCCGGGTTTTGCCGCCCAGGCCGGTATGTTCGGGGTCGACTGGAAGACGACGTATGGCGGTTTTCAAATCCGGACGTCCGCTGGGTCGATTTTTGTTGATGGTGGGATCGATGCGGAGACGTCTAAGTTGATGACGCGATCGGCAGAGACGGTAACGTTCGATGTTGGTGAATATGAGGAGCTTCTCAATGCTCTTGAGAACGCCGAACATATTCTTCTCACCCACGAACACATAGATCATGTGATGGCCATTGCGCGCCACCCGCATCCATCTGAGATCGCGGGTAAGTTGCGTCTCAATGCCCCACAAAAAGCGGCCTTGGGACGGTTTTCCAAGTCGGGGGTCCTACCGGCAGAGCTTGAAGCGGTCACGCCATTCCTGAACGGTCTGCCGCAATATCTTGCTCCCGGCGTCCTCGTGATTCCCTCCGCGGGGCATACGCCCGGTACTCAGGTTGTCTTTGTGACCCTACAAGATGGCCGGGAGTATCTTTTGATCGGCGATATTGTCTGGGCCATGTCGAACATTGCGCAGCTCAAAACGCGTCCCCGCCTCACCCAGCTGGTTGTGTTCGATCCCAATGAAAACCGCGACGCCATTCGATTGCAGGTT
>JBCBUY010000042.1:0-24679 GCA_039817885.1 Pseudomonadota bacterium
CCGGGACCCAGAGAGACAAAGAGCACATAGACACTTCTGGGTCCCGGGTCTCCGCGCCAGCGCGTCGCCCGGGATGACAAGTCAAGAGGAGGAGATCAGCCCTGAGCGCGACCCATCGCGCAGGCGCAGCCGAAGCGGGGGTCAAACAAAAACAGCCCTGAGCGCGTTCCATGGAATGCGCGAGCATTCCGGGAACAAGTATCAGGCCACTTCGCGGCCGAGGGCTGCGGTATAAATCTCAAACCAGGTTTGCCGGTCCATCGGCACGTCCAGCGCTTTCGAGAAGGCCGCGATGCGATCCAGATTGTTTGTGCCCATCACCGGCAAAATTTGCGCCGGATGTGCAAGCAGCCAGGCTACAGCCACGGCTGTAATGTCAGCGCCCGAACGATTGCCAACCTCGGTCAGCTTGTCCGTCACCGCCGTGTTGGATCCGTCGAACAGGGCTCCTCCGGCCAGCGGCGACCAGGCCATGGGCGGGATATCGTGCTCTTGCAGAAAGGCGAGATCACCATTGGTGAAAGCCTCATGGGCGAGCACGCTCATCTCGATCTGATTGGTGACGAGGTCTGTCTCCATCGCCGACTGAAGCAGGCTGACATCATAGGGGCGAAAATTGGAAACGCCGACCGTGCGGACTTTTCCGGACGCGACCACCTCGTCCAAAGCCGCGCCCGTTTCACGGTGATCCATAAATGGGTCGGGCCGGTGAATCAGCAGCAAATCAATATGGTCGATCCCCATCAGCCGCAGCGAATGCTCGACCGACGCCTGAATATGTGCCCGGCTCGTATCGTAATATTTCACCCGCGCATCGGCATACCGCCCGACCGGCGCGATGATATCGCACTTGGTAATGATCTCGAGCTTGTCGCGCAGGTCCGGGGCATGTTTGAAACAGGTTCCGAGAAGGGCCTCGGCTTCATAGCCGCCATAGATATCCGCCTGATCCATCGTCGTGATATCCTGCATCAGACAAGCTTCGATCTTGGCTTGAATGTGCTTCGGAGAGGTGTCCTCATCATCCCCAAGCCGCCACATGCCATAAATGATCCGGGAGACGGTCAGATCTTCAGAAAGAGTGATACGGTCCATCAAACGCGGGCTCCAATTCCGAGGGGGGTCGCAGGGGGGCTGTCCGGTACGCGGCCATAGGCATGGGGCAGGGAACATGTTTTCAGTTCCGGCAGCACCCGCGTGCCAAAGGATCGGCACTCGTCAATGTGCGGGTAGCCCGACAAGATAAAGGCGCGAATGCCCATCTTCTTATAGGCTTCAATCTCGCTAAGCACCTGATCTGTCGACCCCACCAGCGCCGCGCCGCATCCGGAGCGCGCACGCCCGATACCGGTCCAGAGATGCGGTTCGACATAGCCATATGTGTCCGCAAGTTCTCGGGCCCGGGCTTGATGCGAAACGCCAAGGCTCGTGGAATCATGGGCCCTATCGCGGATCAGCTGCCCATATTCATCATCGAGCTTCGACACGAGATGCTCGGCATATTCGCGGGCTTCGGCTTCCGTGTCCCGAACGATAACATGAACGCGGAGCCCATAATCAATCACCCGGTCATGTCTCTCCGCCACCGCATGAACAGCCTTCATCCGGTCAGCCAGTTGATCCTTGGTTTCCGGCCACATCAGATAGACATCACAATGCTCGCCGCAAAGCTCAAGCGCCGAAGGAGAATAGCCGCCAAAATAAAGAAGCGGCCCGCCAGTTTGATAGGGGATGGCTGGCGCGGTGGTGAGACCCTCAAAATCGTACACATCGCCTTTGAAATTGATTTCGTCCTGCGTCCATGCCTGTTTCAGGATTTGAACCACTTCGCGAGATCTTTGATAGCGGTAGGCGCTTTCCGCCACTTCGCCAGGAAAGTCCGAACTGATGATGTTCACCGTCAGCCGGCCCTCCAGCATATGGTCGAGCGTCGCAATCGTGCGCGCCAACATGATCGGTTGCATCTCGCCGCAACGCACAGCCGCAAGCATATTGATCTTGCTGGTGAGCGGCGCACATCCTGCCACAAAGCTCAGCGTATCCTGACCAACTTGGTAGGAGGATGGACAGAGAATGTTTCGAAACCCCTGTTTTTCGGCTTCGAGGAGAATGTCACGGCAATGCGACCAGCTGGACCGCAGATCACCATTGGGAACACCCAGAAACTCGTAATCATCGGAACAGAGCGCCGAAAACCAGGAGACTTCGACAGCGTCTAGCGAGTCCGACTTCACCGGAACGATGGACATGGTCTCGGGTCCTCTCATTGTTTGAAATTTGCAACTGCAAGGCTTGCCTAACACTGGATCCACGCTGTATCAATAGTGCATCAATTGTTTCTCGGAGAGTATTCTGGTCACGGTCTCAAATCCCACACTTCCCAAAGCCGTTCAGGTCAGCGAAATGCTGATCCGGGAGATAGCGGCGGGGCGGCTTGCTGACGGCGCACGTCTGCCTGCCGAGCGGCAAATGGCCAGAGATCTGGGTATCGCGGTCGGAACACTCCGCCGTGCATTAGCAACATTAGAAGAGAAGGGGCTTCTTACCCGGATCCAGGGATCCGGCAATTATGTGCGGTCCCGGAAGGACATCCAGAGCATCTATGGGTTCTTCCGCCTGGAGCGGGTGGATGGGGGCGGTTTGCCATCTGCACAAGTGCTGGATGTGTTGCGCCTCAGGAAACCTGCCGGCATGCCCTCCATTGGCGAAAGCGAGTGGGCGCACAGGATTCGGAGACTGCGGCACTTAGATGGTCAGCCCGTCGCCTATGAAGAAATTTGGCTCGACTTCCGCTTTTGCAATCAGTTGCGCGCCCGCGATTTGAACGAGTCGCTTTACCTTTATTACAAGGAAAAACTGGGCCTTGTGATTAGCGGAGTTGAAGACCGCGTGGGTGTGTCCGAGTTGCCGGACTGGGGCTGCGTACCTCTGACCATTCCGTTTGGGGCCCCTTGTGGACACGTCGAACGGATCAGCACAGCCCAAGATGGCACGGATGCTGAATATTCAAGAACATGGTTTGATCAAACCGCCGCGCGATATATTGTGCGCCGATAAAACACATACGAGGACACGTCCCAAACATGTCGAAAAATTATGGTCTGATCGGCTGCGGCATGATGGGTGCCGAGCATATCCGCAACGTGTCCCTGCTCGAGGGGGCATCCGTGCGCCATGTGTACGACCCTGTCGCAGAGCAAGCCCATTTTGGAGCGTCCCTCGCCAATGGAGCAAGGATCGCAACCTCACTTGATGATCTGGTTGATCAAGCAGATCTCGATGCGGTGATCATCGCCAGTCCGAACAATCTGCATGCTGAGCAATTGGAGCGGATAGCCAGCCGACGGGGTCTTCCTATCCTGTGCGAAAAACCATTGTTCACAGAACAATCAGATATGGATCGGATCCGGCGTTTGGATGCCCACTATCCGGCACCGATCTGGGTCGCCATGGAATACCGTTACATGCCGCCCGTTGCCGCTTTTCTCGACCGGGTGGATCAGATAACCGGCGGCATCAAAATGCTGACCATGCAGGAACATCGTTTCGCATTTCTGGACAAGATCGGTCATTGGAACCGATTCAATAAAAATACCGGCGGGACGTTCGTCGAAAAATGCTGTCACTTCTTTGATTTGATGAGGCTGATTCTGAAATCCGAACCGGTCGCGGTCAGTGCAACAGCAGGACAGATGGCAAACCATATGGACGAGGATTATGGCGGCGAGCCCCCGGACATTTGGGATGGCGGATATGCGATCTTCGATTTCGAGAGCGGGGCAAGGGCACTGCTCGAATTATCAATGTTCGCAGACGGATCAACCTGGAACGAAAAGATTCACGCTATAGGCCCGACGGGGATGATTGAGTGCCGCGTGCCGGGCCCTCAGCGCTTTTGGCCCGACGATCTCGGTCCGTCGCCCCACCCGCAATTGGAAATGAGCCCGCGGCATCCGAAGCGTCCGGAAATCCTCAATATCGAGCTGGATGATGCGCTTACGGAAGCGGGGGACCACCACGGATCCACTTTTTTCCAGCATCAGAAATTCTTGGAAATGCTTCACAAGGGCGGTCGACCTGAAGTGACCCTAGAGGACGGATTGCGGGCCGTGGTCATGGGGTTGAACGCTCAACTGGCAGCCCATGAGCGCCGACACGTCACGTTCCGCTCATCTCGCGTGCCAGCCTAGCCCGCGTCTCAAGGGCGCGCCGGAGCATCATCCAAAGGCTTGGTCTCAACGCCTTCACCTGTCTCTGATGAACGCTTATTCCGTATCCGGTCGAAATCACGCGCCCATCTGAGACTGATTTCCTGGCCGCCTTCACTATCGGTCTCGCCCGCGACCGAAATATTGTTGAAAGGTTCCCATTCGACGGAAACGCCAGCCACGCCATCCGATTGGTTCTGCACCTCCACATAGACGTTTGGTGCCACGAACTTTCCGGTCGAGAGCACAGCTGCGCCGTCCACCGTTTCGGTTAGATCAATACGATCAAGAAATAGGGCCGACTCAATATTGCCCAACACATCGAACCCGCCCCCACCGGCAAGACTGGCAAGCGTACTGGCGAGCCGTGCAGCCTGAACAGGTGTGAGCTCCGTAGGTGATGCGCCGAACAAAACCCGCGCCAAGATCTCGTCTTCCGGCAAGCTGGGTTGAGACGAAAGTTCTATCACCGGGCGATCCGGCGTGCCGGATATCTCCACAATCGCGGTCACGTCAGCGTCTTCGCGCTCCGCTCTGATATCCAATGATACCGGCTCATCGCCCGGTCGCAGCAATACGGTGCTGTCGACAAAGTCAAAACGCTGCGTCGCGAATGTATAATTGCCTCGGACGATATTTGCCTCACCGCGGATCTGTGGGTCCTCCGCACCGCCGGTAATCTGCGCATCCATCGAAAGCTCTGCGTCGAGGCCCAGACCGTCAGCAAATATTTGGCCGTCCGAATTTATCTTGATGTCCAACTCAACCAGTGCCGGTTCGGCCGCTTCGGGGGGTGGGTCATCTTTGAAGCGAACAGGAAGGGTTGGGCGCATGGTTGCTGGGAGGCGATCAAGATCGATATCGGCCCGGTCGATAGACATATCGGCTGCGACACGAATGCGATCCTCGATCCGCTCAGCGAGAATATTTCCCGACAATTCAGCGGTAACATCGTCGCGGGATATCCATCGCATACTGTCGCTGACAAGGGTCAGGCGACCCTGACCGCTGCCATTGAGGGCGAGATCACCGCGGCCCGATAATTGGCCGCCGTCGCCATCTTCGGCGTGAAATTGGTCAACCAATAGCTGGTCTCCATCGAGTCGTGTCATGACTTGAATGTTTTCCAGCGCAACACCGATGTCGCCTTGCTCTACCGTTCCGTCAACAAGATTGATCATCCCTACAATGCTCTGGGTATCCGATGCGAACTGACCTGTCAGATCTAAATCGACCTGGCCGGAAATGATCGTATCCGGAGGGGAGAGCAGCGTAGAAATGCTCGAAATGTCTCCTGTTCCAAAAAGTGTCCATGAATGTTGTGCCGATGGATCGATACTGGGGGTCGGTTCGGTCCAGTCCAAAGATATGTCCGAACGGCCCGTAAGGTTCAAATCTGACCCCACGATCGATAGGTCGGTGCCAACAATTCCATCTGTGTAAAGACTAATAAGATCAGCGCGAATTGGAGGGCTGTTGCGATCGGCATCAGAGAAATCCTCAAGCGCAACCTTAAGATCAAATACGCGTTGTGAGGGAGCAATCCGAATTGTCGAGGCACCGCTCACCGCGCCGCGTAAGCTTTGGCCCAAAAAAGTCTCAGCGAGGTCGCCGATCAAAAGTGAAACAATGGCGACATCACCGGATAGGGTGTCCGTACCCTGTTCACCGGCAAGGGTGATGTGTCCATCGAGTGCGGCTATAGAGCCTTCGAAAACCCATCCGTCAGCTGACTGTGTGATCATAAACGGGGTAGGGGTCTCGAACGGAAGAGAGTCGACGTGTCCGTCGACGTTGAGCGCATGCAGACCTTTGGCAAAGTCGCTTCGGCCGGACAGTGCCAAAGCGATGGGTGCGGCACCATCGGGCGTTTGAAACGCTGAGGTCCATGTCATTGTGCTGATGATCTCATCGTTCAGCCCGCCATCAATATTGACCTCAACATCGCCGGCCTGAAATCCTGAAAGAGCCCTGTGCTTGGCGCTCAAATCCACGTGCAAAACTTGCCCGTCGACGTCCAGATTCGCTGAAATGTCGGAAAGAGGGAGATCTCCTGGCGCGGTTCCAACAAGCGCAAGATCGGCTGCCAGGGCTTCGGGTGACTCGAGTTGACCGCGCGCTGAGCCAGTCAATCGAAGTCCGGCCATGTCCCCTTTAATATTGCCGGTCGACCAAGCGCCGTCTCGCATAGCTGGCGCGGCATCGAGAGTGAGCGGTCCAGCCTCTGAATCTGCTCGAATTTGCACGACCGATTGCCAGTTCTCAATCGGCCCACCTCCGATCCATTGCACATCAATATTCTGGATCTTGTTTGTCCCGATGCTGACGGTGTCACTTTGCAAACCAAGATCGAGTTGGAGATCATCGTCCAAACGCCCGGCGATTCTTACGTCTAGTTGATTGTTCAGAATCTCAGCACCGGCCTCTGGATTGACAAGGGCATCCAGGGTCGCCTGACCGTTCAGAAGAACATCGCCGTCGGGGTCAATCCGGCTCTCGCTGAAATCCAAAGCCAGCCCGGTCCGCGTCGCTGTCAAATTCTGAATATCGATCCGTCCGTCCGGCATCTGAGCAATGTTTGCGAAAACACTGAGTGGGTCGTCCATCGAGGTCAGGCCGCCCCAGCCGGCAATATCCCCGCCCAAAAGTTTGGCTGAAACCTCTGTGGTGATGGTTTGATCCTCGCCGATCCCGATGGACAAATCGCCATTTGCGCGCGTGTCGGCACCAAGCCCAAATGGGGAAAGGGCGAGATCAAATGCGCCGCCAATATGATCCGTGTTTCCGTGAATGTCCGCCGATAGAAGATTGGATTCTATACCGGCTGTGGTGAGCTCAAAGTCGCCCGCGTCAAGATCAGCTGACGCCTCAAGAGATATGTTGAACCCATCACCCAAAAGGGCACCGACCGAACTGTTGGACGCATCATCGAGGATGCCCTTAAGGTCAATGGTGGCGGCAATGGTCGATCCCGCCCGCGCCATTCGGACAGGTCCAGCGATGGATTGAACATGAACACCGCCCCCCATCAGATCGGACAGGTGAAAATCGCCATGAAAGGCAATGTCTGTTGTGCGTGTAGCTGTGATCTCGCCAGTCAACGAGATCGTATCAGACGTCAGGTTCGGAGTGGCTACCAGCGTCGAAAGGTCTGTCACGGATGCCAGGACGGCAAGTCCGCTGGAGCGAACCTCTCCGTCGTCCAATTCAACGGGGCCATCCACGTCAAAGCCAATCACAGCGGTCTGGGCATGGAGGGTCAGCCCATAGGTCCCAGGGGCGTGGATCAATATCTCGCTATTTGCCTCAAGCTTGGGACCGACATGCCTGCCAATCTCCTGAAGGGCGGGGATGAGATCGAAGCCCATCTCTGCCGACAAAGAGACAGCATCATCTTCTCGCTGCGCAGAGAGGGTTGCTGCCTGGTCTCCGTTGACCACCATGCCGCCATTTCCCAGCCATCCATCGGGCGTGCCCTGGACCTTTGCCTCAACGCTAAATTCATCGCTTGACGAGAAGCCGAGAGAGCTGCCGAGCCAGCCATTTTTCGCACCAATGATGGAAAGCTCGCCCGTCGCATCTTGATCATGAGACCAGGCAAAATCGGCGGATATGCGGTCGTCGGGGCCGGCAAGGGGGATCAGCGCAAAATCGACATGTCCGTCCGGCGCACCGTAGCTCATGGCCAATGTTAGCGCCAAATCTGCTCCCCCTGGCACAAGCTCATTGCCAAGAGTGAGGCGTTCGATCGCGGCATTCCCAATATCCACGTTCTTGACGGGTAGCTCGGACGCGCTCCCGTCGCCAGTATTTGAGCCGGTCGCCAGCTTGGGCTGGCGCAACACATCGATTCCTCCGATCTCCAAGGAGGCGACATCAATGCGACGACGAAGAATAGCGAGCCCTCGCCAATTGATGGTCAGGTCATCTGCAGTTAGCCAGATCCCATCTTCGTCGGCGACGGTGACGCGTCCAATGGCAAATGCGCCAAGGGGGTCGCCCGACAGCGACTCCACGGTAATCATCTGTCCTGCCGGCTGAATGCCTGCAACTGTGCGTTCGATCAGGCTATGCCCGAGACTGGTTTGGAGCAGCAGCCTCGCCAGGATGATCATCGCGCATAGCCCGATGAGGATCCCAATTCCGATTCTGAGAATGCGTCGGCGAGATATCATCAGAAAGCCTGCCCAATGGAAAAATAGACTTGAACGTCGCGGTCGAACTCAGTCTGGTCTAGGGGGAAGGCGACATCTAGGCGGATGGGCCCCGCTGGCGTTGACACACGCAATCCCAAGCCCGCGCCGAGCCTTATGTCTTCGAATTCTGGGATCGTGCTCTCCTCCACACTGCCGGCATCGAAAAATGCGGCAGCACCAAACAAGCGTGTGGCCTGCCACCGTAATTCCGAAGATGCCTCGAAGAGAGATCGGCCGCCTGTCGGGTTTCCGGCCTCGTCTCGCGGTCCCACTTCCTGAAACCCAAATCCGCGAACACTTGCACCGCCGCCAGCAAAGAAGCGCCGCTCGACCGGCAAATCGAGGAGGGGCGCACCGACGATCGACCCCAGCTCAATACGATTGGCCAGTACCCATCGTTTTGAACGGCCAAGCGGAACATAGGCTGAGGTCTGTGCGGAGGTGCGGAAGAACTGACTTGTGTCGTCACCAAATCCGAATCCAGGCTGCAAGCTCAACGAGGCGCGCCACCCCTGCCTCGGATCAAGAAGATCGTCGGACCGATCAATTTGAGCGCTTGTTGAAAGCGTCAGCGTTTGGAGAAACCGATCCTCAGCCTCACCCCTTTCCTGAACAATCTCAAACTCCCCACCGGCTGTCAGCACAAGGTGACGCGTGCTCGCGCGCTCATAATTGCCGGCGATGCGCGCGCCCGAACGATTAAACGCATCTGTATCCTCATTGAACACAGCAGCTTGAAGTGTGACCTCCCGATCTGGCCTCGGAAAATGAGGCAATTGCCAGCTCAGCGTTCCGCTTTGTTCAATTTGGGATGCCTCAATAGCAAGGCGAAGCGGGTCGGCCCGCCCGGTGAGGTTCCAGCGTGTCCACTCTATAAGGCCGCCAACTCCTTGATCGGTCGCCACGCTCGCACCCAGCGCCAAAGTGTTGCGCGGCCGTTCCTCAACTTGCACAACGACATCCCGAGGCGCGTCGGGAGCGCCAGGATCACGCGCGCCAAGATCAACCGTGACATCGTCAAAATGGCGCGTGGAAGACAGCCTTTGTGACAGGCGGGCGAGGGCGGCCGGGGTATATAGGTCGCCAGTATCAAAAGGACGCAATCGATCAACGAAGGTATCTCGTGTCCGTGTGGCCCCTTCGAGCCGGATGATCCCGAGCGTGACGGGGTAGCCCGTTTTGACCTGAAACGTCACATCCACGGTCCCGGATTCGCGATCTGCCAGAAGATCGGGCTGACTGACATCAATGTCGGCATATCCGAGATCGCGATAGGCGCGCTCCAATCGCTTTTGTTCGACAATGAGCTGCTCAGGAATACTCGGCGCGCCGACCTGGATTGTCTGACCGTCCTTGACGGACGCGACATCTCGATCGGCAGGTGGAGCGCCCCGGAACTTAAAGTGGAGGCTTGAAATCGTAAATTGCTGTCCCGGGTCTATCCGCACCATGGCCCGATAGGGTTGGCCATCGGTCACCCCCGTTTCGATTGCGGGATCGAAGTATCCATAGCTATTCAGCAGATCGGTCGCGAGCTTGGCGGCGCGCCGGGCCCGCTGACGGGCCTCCAATCTCGATGTCGGCGCTGGCGCATCGCCGATCGATCTCGTCAGTTCCGAGGAAAATCCGCTGGGCAAAGTACCGTCAACGACATCAACAGACACAGCCTGCGCCTGCGCGGAAGCCACACAGGCAAGCAGTGTCACAAAAAGCCGGATCAATCTGTAGGCGGACACTGAACACTCTTAGGCTTACGCTAAAGGTCACGAAAGCAGATTTCAGACCACCTGGCATCGGCTTTCCACCGTGACGGGAGTGGCCCCGCAAACGAGCCCCGCCGCAAATTCTCAAACTGTGGAGAGACAAATAACAGCGTCTGGAGCGGGTACACGGAATCGAACCGAGATCGATAGCTTGGAAGGCTGATATAAGTTACCCTATACAGCCCTATATTTCAATAAAATCAATGTATTAACTTTACTTCTGACGGATCGACCCCTACGTGACCCTACGTAAGGTAGTTTCCCAGGAGTTTCCCGTGCCCACAGCAAAACTGACCCAGTCGCTCGCCGCCAGTGCAGGTCCAGGAGCCTACTGGGACACGGATATGAAAGGCCTGGGCCTCATAGTTCGTCCAACGGGAACAAAGTCGTGGGTGGTTCAGAAGTCTGGTCGCAAGCGCTGGACGCTCGGTCGGTGGCCCGCGATGACCTGCGCCGCCGCACGCCGTCGATACCCAGACGTCGTCTATGCGCCGGACACCAGCCCGGCGACAATCACTCTCGCCGATGCTCTGGAAGTTCATCTCGGCCGAATGAAGAAGCGCGGCAACACCTCCTGGGATCTGGTCGAGTACGAGGTCAAAAGGCATCTGAGCGACTGGATGGAGCGGCCTCTGACTGCCATCACAAAGCAAGCCTGCCACGACCGCCACGTCCGCATCACTGGCCGGGTGGGCGACGCGACGGGGGACAGGGTGATGCGCCACCTTCGAGCCGTTTGGAATTCAGCCGAGAAGCGCGTCGACCTTCCACGAAATCCGACGATTGGCGTCGAGTGGCACGGCGTCCGCCGAAGGGACTATCCCAGGCTGGACCTCAATGAGTGGTGGAGCCAGGTACTCGGCATTGAGAACGACGCTCGCCGCGACTGGCAGATAGTTGCACTCAGCACCGGGCTGCGGGCCCACGACTGCAGCACCATCCGCTGGGAACACGTCGACCTTCCGGGCTTAACATTGCATCGCCCGGAGCCCAAAGGGGGGAAGGCTCGCGCCTTCACTCTGCCTTTGTCGCCGCAGACCGCCGGTATCATCGCCGCTCGTCCACGCACAGGGCCCTTCGTGTTTCCGGGCCGGTCGGGCGGTGCACTGGCGACGCCGAGAGTGAGGGGGCTACCGAACCCGCACCATCTTCGCTCCGAGTATCTTCAGATCGCAACAGACCTCGAGGTGCCCGCCTATCACAAGAAACTGTTGGTAAACCACGCCGTTCCTAGGGCAGACGTGACCGACGGATACGTGGCGGCACCGGACATCGAGATTTGTCGTCCGTATCAGGATAGAATATCGAACCATATCTTTGGGGTTGTAGAAAGTACGTAGACGGCCTATATACCGTCCATCCTGTCATAGGACGTTCCCTCGATAGCACTCCATGGGGAACAGGCCGCGTGATCGTGCGTCGCCCAAGCCGGTGCCTGCTCCTACAGGAGGAGCAACTGACGGATCTCTCCGTCGCAAGGTGCCAACCGGCAGCGTCTCAAACTGTCGCCCCCTACAGGGCTATTTTTGAGATATGGGAAAATGAATTTAATACCCCTAATAGACGACGCGGTGCGCCGGGCTCTCGCCGAGCACATCGCCATTAACCAGACGGTCACCCCGGAGTGGCTCTCCCCCCGGCAGGCCGCCGCCTACACATCATTCACCGAGAAGCACCTGGAGGCCCTGCGCGGGCGGGGCGAGGGTCCGGCCTACAGCAAGCCGGGAAAGAAGGCCGTGCGATACGCGCGGGCCGACTTGGATGCATGGATGAGGGAGGCGCAGCGATGAGTGATCCCCGCCGACATGATTGCACTCCAGCCAGCGGGGACCAGGGTGTCCCTGTGAAGGACTCGGTGCAGGATCAAAATAGTTCGCATACGGTAGAAGTAAATCCAATTCCGATGATTTGCTTGATTGCTTCGCCCGCCTCCGTTCGGTGTGAATCTGTCACTCAAATAAAAATAGCAAAGAAAGACTCTCTATTAGTAGGGCGGAGGGTTGCGGCATGAGCGATACAGCTATGTTCCTAAAAGCCTTCGGTAGGCGAGCCCCTACCTTGGCATTCAAGGGCGACCGCGGACTTCTATGTCGGCGGTATCCATCGCCCCGCATTGCAGCCCGTGCGGCGAACTGGTTCAATCGAGAGGGACGGGAGTGCTATTTTGTTGGCAATTCTCATCTCTTGCCCGTAGATGGGCGGAACGTTCGCAAGCCTTCCAAGGAAGACATCGCTCTAGCTGTTGGCATTTGGCTCGACGTCGATCACACAGGATGGGACCCCGATGTGCCTTGGGCTTTGCGGTCTGTACTTGATTACGATCCAGCATACATCGCTTTTACCGGTGGCGGATATCAAGCTCACTGGAGATTCGATCAGCCAACTGCGGACTCGGCTGAGGCAGAGGCTATCAACCACTGGCTCGTTATTACGGCTGCAAAGAAGATCGACGGAGTAGATCTACACTGCTGGACCTGTGAACATCTTTGGAGACTGCCGGGAACGTTAAACCATAGGCGAGGACGCCGCGCAGTCCTCGTCCATGCTGACTGGTCCTCGAAGTTACCCATTGCAGAGTGCGACCGCGAGATCCCTCCAGTGAGGACTAGAGCTGTTGCCCTCGATCTGAACCCGGACAGAATAGCCCATGAAATGGTGCAAAAGCTCCCGATACGTGCTCGACGGATGATGCTGCGCTGCCCCGACCATCTGCGAAAGCCCGATGGCACTCCTGACAGATCACAACATCAGTTCGCATTTATCCAAGCGGCGATAGAAGGCGAGACTGTGACTGAGGACCTGCTGGACACCGTCGCGGCAGTCCTGCTTGCCCCCGCTACATCCGTCGAGACCGTGTCACACTGTTCGTATGCTGATACTCAGGGGCGCAAGCGGAGGAATCCGGCGGCTCATGTTGAACGACAGATTGGTCGGTGGCTCGCAAGCAGGGAGTTGGATGGATGGACATAGAATTTGAATTCGATTCCCACGATCTATGGCAAGATCTAGACAACGTACCTCCGCGACCCGTCCTGGTAGACAATCTGCTGGAAAAGAAGATGCTGACTTTTCTAGCCGGACAAGGGGGCGTTGCGAAGTCTCTTTTCGCTCAATCTGTAGCAGTTATGGTCTCATCAGGTTTGGAGTGGGCGGGCTGGCAACCAAGAGTGCCAGCTCCTGTGCTAATTATGAACACGGAAGACAACGTCGATTATCAACGTCGCCGAATGTACGCCATTGCTAAGACAATGGGTGCCCGACCAGTCCAGCCGATAACCTCGCTGGGTGCGGACGAGCCGCAGCTTTTCTGCTGGGATCCCAAAAACCAGGTACCAGTGGAAACTGCCGCGTGGTCCGCGCTCAAGAGGGCTGTGCAGGAGCGGAAGCCCGGCCTGCTCATTATTGATCCTCTGGTCGATGCTACAATGCTAAACGAGAACGATAACGGTCAGATGAACTGGGCCATGCTTCAACTGCGTAAGCTTGCATGGGACCACGACATGGCCATTCTGCTGGTCCATCACGCCCGAAAGGGTGGCGACGTCGATTCTCAGGACTCTGCTCGTGGTGCATCTGCCATTGTAAATAAGGCTCGCGGTGGGCTGCAGATGGATCACCTGCCGGAGGATCAAAAGAAACGCCTGCGCCCTCAAGATGTTGAGGACTGGCGGTCGTTTGTTGTGCTGGCAAATCCGAAGGCTTCGCACTCTTCGCGCCAAGGGCAAAAAATCCTGCGAATTGTGACCGTGGCACATCAGAATGGGGATGAATATCCTGCTTTGCAACAGCCTTTGATAGGTATCATGCCCGAGGACGGTTCCATTCTGGACGTGATCAGTAATCGAGAGCTCCGCACTAGTATGAGGGGGCCACTGGACGGGCGCGCCGACCACGAGTTGGCCGTTCATTTCCAAGTTGACAAAGACTCAATCAGAAAAGTCTTGCGTCGCCTTGAAAATACCGGTGCGATTCATCGTGAACAAGTGACGACAGCTGGGCGAAACACTCGCGAAGTCTATAGGGTAGGGAGGGGAAACGAGTTATCGCTGTGAAACCGACGCGAAACTCACGCGTTTCATCCTTGAACCTTGGCAAACTAGCGGCGTTAGTTGTTTGGGCCCCCTATAGTGAAACGAACAACTAACGCCGCGTTAGTTAGGACTAAGATCTGTCCTTAAACTAACGCGGACGTCGGTGTTTGTTTCAAGAATTTATAGGGGCCCAAGGGGGGAGGCGGATTGCGGTGATTTCTACCCCCTCCCTGGGCAAGGTTGATGTAATCGCCGTATTCTCGCGATTGAAAGATCTGCCCCATATACTCCGTCTACAGATTAGATATTAGTGGTCGCGTAAACGGCGATCCCGGCGACGCAAAAATAGCTTTGCAAGCTATCGGGTTCGACCATGGCAACTGAGCTTTCGCGCTCTGCGAAACTCGACAGCAACCAACGAGACGATCCAGGCCCTGTTTTCGGTCCGGTTCGTCTCGCCGGAAGGCGGCGGGGCATGTCTCGTCTGTGTTTGGAAAACCGCCGCTCTATGTCCCGCACCTCGACTGGGCGGGACAGGCGGGGCGATCGGAGCCACAGGCCGGTCGTCTCGCCCTTAATGCAAGGAGGCCGCGCGTGGCACGAGGACAAACAGCATTAGACCCCCGATCTGCCTTCGGCCAGTTCGCAAAGAGCGAGGCCAAGATGGGCCGCGACCGCGAGGCCGCTCGAAAGTCGAGGGAGGCGGTTCAGGTGGTTGCAGCAAGGGCCTCGCAGGCGCTGACCGACCGACAGCTTAAGGGCGTGGCAATGCTCCGCCACAGGTGTGCCATTGGTCCCCGTCAGCGCAAGGTCCGTGTCACACCGGAGATGCTCGCGGCGGCGGGTTACTCGAAGAAGGAGATCGCCGCTTGGCTGAGCCTCTAGTCATTCGCGACGAGGATGGCCACACCCGCCGTCTGGGCAGACGGGGCATCGCCCGCGTCGAGCAGATGGCCGCCGACGGCATGTCCCTGACGTCCATCGCCAAGGCACTCAAAATGCATCGCGGCACACTCACCGAGATACGCCGACGACAGCCCGAGGTCGCCGAGGCCCTTGAGCGCGGATACTCCGCCATGGAAGACGAGCTGGTCGATCTGCTTATGACCCGCGCACGGGACCTGAACAACAAGGGTGGGACAACGGCAGCCATCTTCCTGCTCAAGGCTCGCCGCGGATACGAGGGCACCAAGACCCCGTCCCACATCACGATCAACGACAACCGCCGGCAGACCATGGTGGTCCCCGCAGCAAGAGACATGGCCGACTACATGAGGAGGATCTCAGATGGACAAGATCAGTCCGTTTCAGCTGTCGGTCCTTGAGACGCCGGAGCAGTGCAACCTTGCCCTTCTGGGCGCGAGGGGCGGCGGCAAGACAATGGCCGCCGTGCTTCTGGCCGCGCGCCACCTTGAGCAGCACGAGTCCGACGCCTCCGTTCTGATCGTTCGCAAGACATACAAGGCGCTGACCGACTTCGAGGATGAGCTGCTGGGCTTCATCTCATCGCTGACCCACGGAACGCACTCCTACAACAGGTCCGAGAAGGTGCTCCGCTTCAACGGCGGAACGATCACGCTCGCCAGCGTCGAGAACATCAAGGACTACACCGACAAGCTCCAGGGTAAGAACGTCACTCTCCTGATCGTGGACGAGGTCACAGCGTATCAAAGCGAGAGGATTCTACGACTGCTGCGGTCCAACCTGCGCGCCCCGGAACACGTGCCCACCCGCGTCGTCTACTGCGGCAACCCCGGCGGTCCGCTCCATGGGAGGATATTCAAGAACCACGTTCAGCACCGCCGCTCGCACGTGCCCTACGAGATCGAGCTGGAGGACGGCCACTCCGAACAGTGGATCACCATCCTGTCTGGGCCCGCCGACAATCCCTTCATCAATCAGGAGCAGTATGTCCGTAGACTGAGGGAGGCATGCCACGGCGATCCCGTTCGCCTGGAGCAGTGGCTCTTCGGAAACTGGACGCAGGGCGAGGGGCTGCTGTTCCCCGCCTTCGACGAGACCGTGCACGTTCTGTCCGACGTCGCCTTCGACCCCGACAAGTTCAAGCCGATCATAGCCTGCGACTGGGGGATCAGCTCGCCTAGCGTGGCGTTACTCGGTGGGCGAGCTCGCCGCGATCTCCAGACCGACATGGGTCCGCTCCCAAAGAGCTCTGTGATCCTATTCGACGAGGTGACCGATGCGATCTTCACTGAGGACAATCTAAACACGTCTTCCGAGTGGCCGCCGGATCGGCTGGCCGAGCGCATAGACAACATGGCAGCCGACCTTCGCATTCGACGTCCCAGCCTGATCGTCGACTCCGCCCGAGGGCTTCAGGGCGACACGGTGCAGCAGATGATGACCGACACTGGGCACTTCTGGTCGGTCCAGCTGCCGAGGAAGGGACGCCGCGCCGAGGGCTGGGCGGACGTGAACTCGCGACTGCTCGCCGCCGCCGAGAAGAACCCGCAGAGACCTCACCTGTACATGAGCGATCGCTGTCGCCTGCTTCTGGCGACGCTTCCGAATGCCATCCGAGACGAGCGCGACCCGGATGACTGGCACGATGTGCCGCACTGCCCAGACCATGCGGGAGACGCCCTGCGATACCTGCTGGCCGAGTCGCGCGTTCAACCTGTCCGATCCGGACGCATTACAGGACACCACTGAAATGACAGACGACGTCGCATCACCGCTCGACCGCAGCCTTGCCGCCGGGCGACCCACCGCCAGCTACAAGGGCGGCAAGCTTCAGGACTACCACATGCAGCAGAACAAGGAGCTGCGCGCCGTGGACCCCGTCCCGGTGGACTACCACCCCGGCGCAATAAGGGGCGAGAGCTCCGGCGCCGTCGCCGCCGACCAGACCCTGACCGGTCTCTACGAGGCCTGGGCCACGATACAGAAAGCCGCCGACAGCGGCGCGCCGATCCACGAGGTCGGTGCTCTCGGAGAGCGCGCTCTCTCCAAGGCCCTTGCTGCCAGCGACAAGACCATCGGCACTCTCACCGTCCGCGAGCAGGCGCTTGAGATCAAGATAAGAGAGATCGTTCAGCCGAAGATCAGCGACTCCTTCGCCGGGGAGATTAGAACCTACGTCCGTCAGGAGGTCACCGACAGGAGCGGCAAGCTCAACATGTCGCGTCTGTCCAAAATCACCTCGGCCGCAAAGGAGGATAAGCGCATTGCAAGCGCCATCCTCGAGGCACCCGCAATCCTTTCTGGGCTGACTGGAGAGGCGCTGGGAGTGTTCCGCGGGCAGATCGTAGACCACTACGCCTACGACACGCAGGCGGAGCTCCTGGAGACGCAGCGGGCGAGGCAGCATCTAGAGAAGGCGCGCAACCGTGCCATCGAAACTCTTGGGCCCAAGATTGCCTCTTGGAAAGAGCGCACGCTCGACGCCCATAAGAAGCTGAGGGAGCTGGCATAATGAGCGATGACATCCTGCGAGAGCAGATGCAGAACCTAAAGAAGCTCAGCGAGATCGAGACGAAGCTGGCCCGGATGGAGGGGGAGGCGCGCGGCTCTGTCACTGCCGCCCTCGGCGCCGATGAGGTGTTGCAGAACAACCTTCGGGCACTGGCCTGGAAGAGAGCCGATCCCGACCTCGTTCTCACCATGAAGGGCGACGCGGTGGTCGGAATGCCGAACGGCTGGCCCGACAGCGTTCCGAACCCCGAGGAGCATGTCGCTGAGTTCGTTCGAAAAGGCGTGAGCGCCGGCCTTGAGAAGACGTTCGGTGGGTCTAAGAGAACGGTGGAGCGAGAGGTGGAAGACAGTCCCTCAGTTCGCAGGTTGCTGGAGATAACTCAGTGAGCGGAACGATTACAACTCCCGACGGAAGACAGGACGAGGTCTGGCTTTCGAAGGCGACGCAGCGCAACAATCGGCGGAAGACCAGACGGCAGATCGCCGAGCTACAGCGCAGGCTGGCGGTGGAAACTCTGACAGCAGAGCAGAGATCTCGCATTGAATCCGAGATTGCCGAGCTCGAAGAGAGGTTCCGATGATCCCCGCTGAGGAGTTCATTCTGTCTGCCATGGACGTTCTGGCACCGGAGACGAGAGCGGCAGGCGCAGCCCTGGCTGGCATGGAGCTGTGCCTTGGCCGCATTGTGACGCCAGAAGAGTGCATCCGCGTGGCAGAGGCCTGCGGTGCTCCGCGTGCACCGGTGCTCGCACTCTTTGGGCACCTTCACAGCAGCTACTCGCGGCGCAACCGACACGCCTACACCAACGTTCGTCGGCCCACTGTCTCGGCGCGAGAGACGGTCTGGCCGACTGATCGTGAGACTATTGCAGCACTGGCGATATCTAGAACGCTATTGCCCGCTAAAGCATCTTCCAGACATCCACAAATTTCTTAACAACGCCCACTTTGAGCCCTACAACAACCGCGAGAAGAAATGATAGATGGCCACGTAGATAAACCCAGCGGCGGTGTGCTTTGCCGCTCGATGCAAGTGCCTCTAGATACTCGTCCTGAAGGTCCATCACCGTAGGCTCGAGTACATCGCGCACGAACTTTTTTGGAAATATCTTTCGGCTCCAATTCAGTGCTGTCGATCCCGGAGGGCGTTCGACCTTGGTATCGTCCGAAAGACTTGTTTTTAAAACCTCGTATTTGCGTGACAGCAGAGTTACGGTTTCTTGAACAAGGACAACGGCCACCCGCCAGTCGCCCAATAAATCAACATCGATTTCGATCTTGAAGCGTTCGCCGTTTCTTTTGCGGCGGCTAAATTCGATCCTCATGCCGGTGCCCCCTTGTATGTGAAGTGGGCAACGTAACTGTCGTGAGCGTTCAATGCAGTTTGTCCCAAGCCCGTTATTGAATACCTCGGCCTCGGCTTTCCTGGCAGCGCCTCCTCTTCCACGCGGCGCGACTTCACGAAGCCTTTGTCGGCCATGCGTGAGAGGGTCACGTACACGGCTCCGCGCTTGATCTCCGGCGATGCTTTCACCAGCTGCAAGCCGTACATCTCGCCATTCGAAACCAGCAGTTCAAGGATGGTGCGTTCTCTTGCAGAAAGACGTGGAATATCGTTCATTAAACAGCTCCTGTAAGACTGAATAATACAGCCTGTAAGACTCAGAGTCAAATCTTACCTGATGGGTTCTAGGACTACTGATTTAGGAGAACAGGGGGCCTTCGTCGCCGGCAGCTCGGCGAATTTCTTCTTCTACACGACCGAAATAAACTTCAGACCATAACTCGTATGTACGGCGAGTCATGTCGTTCAGTTCGTCATAGGAGTAAAGCTCGACGCCGTCATCTGTGAACGGTCGAATGTTCCTGACGTCATCGACCGGTGGCGTAACTTTCAATATGAGCAGCCCTGCTTCTTCCAAGTCCGGGTCACGTTCACGGATTTGCTCATGTTGGGCTGAGAAAGCGAAGCGCAGGCCAAGCTTTGTCAGACCCTTGGTGCTACGAAGATCAATGAACAGGATATGAGGTCGCCCATTGTAGGAAACTACCGCCTTCTCCCAAAGCGACACGCGATATCCCTGGCCAAGCTGCATGTCGCCAAATCCGTCAATGCGGCTGCGTCCGGTTAGTCCATTTTCCTGCGCGAAGCTGTAGATCGCTTCAGCTGCCATAAGGTTGTAAGTAGTTTCATCACCCGCGGCGCACGCCAAAGTCAGGCTGGCTTTGGTCTGCTCCCATGTGCTCGGTTGCTGACCAAAAAGACCGCCCACCTGAAGACTTAGAATGTCCGCCAGGCATTTGCGGATAGGATTGTAAGTGAAGGGGGGATAACCTTTTTTCAACAACGCTAGTTCTCGGCGTTGCTGCTCTTCAGCCAGTGGTGCTATGCGTGCCAGATCTGTTGCTGAGATCGATGGGAGCTTCTTCATGTAGGTCGCCTTTGTCTTGGATGTCTCTTATCGAGACCTTGTGCTTTCCAAACCCCACGCGAATTAGATCGTCTGAGATTCTCAAGCCAAATGCAACCCCGTCTTTTGCTTGCTCCACAACAATGTCCCAAGGTGCTCCTTTAGCGTGCGAAATGGCGACCAAAGCCCATGGATTCAGATCTGCGTAAGAAGCAACAGTCCGACGTACACAATGAAATGCCAAATCGTCGATATCCGGTTCCAAAGCTCGCTCTTCACCGGTGAGGGGGTCTCGAGCCTGTGCTCTAAAGACTATTGGCTGGGCTCCGGCTGCCTTGAAGGCCTGATACACTGCCGGATGCACCGGGCCGTGCTGCCAAGCTTCGAAGTAACCTTTCACAAGAGGTTCGCCAGTCCTTTGCAAATGCAGGCCGTGCGAGAAGTATAGCAACTTTTGAAGGGCTACATGCGTGATGCGCGATCTACCTGCCTCATCAAGAATGAGGTTGGATACAGCTCTCGCGTCATACGCCATTTGCCACCCCGATCAGCTTTGGCACTTCTACTCTATACGTCGCGTATTGTAGTTTGGATTGAAAAGGCAACGTCTGACAAGTTTCTATTTAGTTTCTCACCCCGATCCGGTGAACGCCAGGTTAACCGTAAAATCTTAATGAAAACAATGGAGCGGGTACACGGAATCGAACCGAGATCGATAGCTTGGAAGGCTACTGCATTACCATTATGCTATACCCGCATGCGGCGATGCCGGGAGGCAGGTGATACGCCGTCGATGTCAGCGAAGCAAGCCGCAATTCTGACATTGATAGAAGGCCAGCGCCATTCAGACTCAAATCTGCCTTATCCTCGATTTTTTCATCTTTCTGCGGTATCGCGCCAGAAACGCCCAAGGGAACAAAGAGCGGAGCACCTATGAACGGTATCAAACTACATAAGGGAGACTTGCCGGCGGATGTCACATTCGGGCCGATTGTCGCCGTCGATACAGAGGCCATGGGGTTGGATTTGCAGCGTGATGGCCTTTGCGTTGTCCAACTATCGGCGGGCGATGGAACCGCGCACGTCGTGCAGCTCGATCGGTCAACCTATGACTGCCCGAATTTAAAGGCTCTGCTCACCGATCAAGCCGTCCTCAAGATCTTCCATTTTGCCCGTTTTGATGTCGCCATGATGAAGCGGTGGCTCGGAATCGATTGCGCACCTCTATGGTGCACGAAAATCGCCTCAAAGCTCGTCCGGACCTATACCGACCGCCATGGCTTGAAAGATGTCGCGCGGGAGGTCGCAGGCGCCGATCTGTCGAAGGCGCAACAAAGTTCCGACTGGGGCGCAGCAGACCTCACCGACGCGCAGCTGCAATATGCCGCCTCAGACGTTCTCCACCTTCACGCCATCCGGGACGGGTTGCAGAAGATGCTGGCACGCGAAGGTCGCGTCGAGCTTGCCCAGGCCTGTTTCGACTTTCTGCCCGTGCGGGCCGCGCTCGACCTGTCAGGATGGGACGAAACTGATATTTTCGCCCATTCATAGACATATTCACCCGTAAAACAGCCATTTGCACTGGTATCGCTTCGGGGCGCACCCTAATGTCCCTAGAGTGCTGGACTAACCTATCGGAACGGCCAAATGAGCGCTGACACGTCACATGCCATGGATCATTGGGTGCCGCGCCGCCAGCTAACTCTGGCCCAGGCGCGTCAACGCACCCGGATGGTCAAATTCGTCCGTTGGGGATTGGTTGGGGCGGCAACCATCACATTCGGGACGCTTGTTGGCTTCGTTGCCGGTAATGCGTATGTGCGCGCCAATGCCAGCGGCGGGACAGTTCAGTCCGAAGAAATGGTTGTAATGCTCAACCCACGCTTTACCGGCCGTGATTCCGACGGCGAAATTTACACCATTACAGCCGACAGTGCCGAGCGCAGAAGAACGAATGCGAATCTGGTTGATCTCATCAACCCGAAGCTGACCGATGCCCAGGCCAGCGAGGTCTTGGCGCCGCGTGGCTTGTTTGATCGGGAAAGCGAAACGCTGGAACTGTTTGAAGATGTGCTTGTAAAAGACAAAGGTGGTTATGTATTCAACTCCACCCACGCCCGGGTGCTCATAAGTTCCGGACGGGTGGAAGGGATGCAACCTCTTGTGGGGACGGGACCGATCGGAGATGTCGAATCGGATTCCTATGAATTGAACAATGAAGATGACAGCGTGATCTTCAAGGGGCGGGTAATCACCAAAATATATCCTGATGATCCCGATCCAACAGATGAAGAAGAAAGCTAGGTAGAGAGTAAATGAGACGATTTTCGATGGCGATGATCCTGCTAATAGGGGGGGCGGTGTCAGCGGCATCCGCGCAGATCAGTCCCGATGGCGGTCCGATACAGGTCAATGCCGACCGTTTAGACGTATTTGAAAAAGAGAATAGGGCCGTCTATCTCGGCAATGTCGATGTCCTTCAGTCAACAGCGCGTCTTCGCTCTGATCGCCTCACCATCAACTTCAAAGGCGGCGGCGAGGACAGCGAAGGCGGTGGCATCGGAGGTGGGTTCTCGTCTCCGGACACCATGGTCGCCGAAGGAGACGTATTCTACGTGACACCTGACCTTCGGGCCCGGGGGGATAAGGGGGTCTATACGGCTGATACCGACACCGTCGTGTTCACAGGAAATGTCATCGTCTCCCGGGGGGAGGATATCGCCCAAGGCGAATGTTTGACGCTGAGAATTTCCGCCGGTCAGTCGACACTTGGATGCGCGATTGATGGAAATGGAGAACGCGTTCGGACCTTAATCACCCCAACCGAGGAGCCCGCAGAGAATGGCGAGACTGAATAAATTGCCGTGGCTTCCGACACTGAATGTTAAATACATTCAGGTACCCAGTCGGCTTGGGATGCAGCGCGGCTTTGGCAAGGAGAATTAGAAGAGATGGCGGACCAGAAAGATGGCCTAGTGGTCTCTGGTATTGCGAAGTCGTTCGGCAAACGACAAGTGGTGCGTGATGTCTCGCTTTCTTTGCAACGCGGTGAAGTCGTTGGCCTTTTGGGACCCAACGGGGCTGGTAAGACGACCTGTTTCTATATGATTATGGGTCTGATCGGGGCGGACAATGGCACGATCTCCATCGACGGTGAGAACGTCACATCTCTGCCCATGTATCAGCGAGCCCGTTTGGGCCTTGGCTATCTCCCGCAGGAGGCGTCAATCTTCCGTGGGATGACGGTTGAAGAGAATATCGCTGCCGTTGTGGAACTCGTCGAAAAAGACAAATCGAAACGCAAAGAACAGGTCGATGCGCTGCTGGGTGAGCTGAACATTACGCGCCTTAGAACGGCTCCAGCGACTGCCCTCTCGGGCGGAGAGCGTCGCCGCGTGGAAATCGCCCGCGCGCTCGCATCGCGGCCGAGCTTCATGTTGCTGGACGAGCCGTTTACCGGGATCGACCCACTCGCCATTTCGGACATTTCCGACCTGGTGCGCTATCTGAAAGAGAGGGGTCTGGGGGTTCTGATCACAGATCACCAGGTTCGTGAGACTCTCCAGATCGTTGATCGGGCCTTCGTCATGTATGATGGCAAGGTGCTGTTTGACGGCGCGCCCGAGGATGTCCTCAAAAACGAAGACGTGCGCCGCGTATATCTCGGCGAACGGTTCGCGGCGTAGCGGTCATGGCTATGCGCCAATCCCTCGATATGCGTCAGGGGCAATCCCTGGTCATGACGCCTCAGTTGCAACAGGCCATCAAACTCCTGCAACTTTCCAATCAGGAACTTCAAGAGTTCGTCGAGGCCGAGATCGAACGGAACCCGCTGCTCGAGCGGGCTGACAGCTCGGCCGCACCGGAAGAGGGTGGCTCAGACCGTCGGTCAGATGATGGAAAAGATCTCGGCGTAAGGGAAGAACTCGGTGCCTCTGGATCTCGCGAGATAGGGGCTGCAAGCGAGGCATTGGATGCGCCAACAGAAGATGTTGCAAATGGCGACAGTGGCTCCGACGCGGCTGGCAGCGCAAGCCGAACCGGCCCCTCGGCTGAAACCGATTGGTCACGCGCCGGCAGTGGCAAATCGCTCGGGGAGGATCTCGATCTTGAGAGTCGTTTGACCTCGGAGAAGTCTCTGCGCGAGCACTTGAGCGATCAGCTGACACTCGCCACGCTGCCGCCTGCAGATGCGATGATCGCAGCCAGACTGATAGATGAAACAGATGATAGCGGCTATTGCCGTGCTGATCTGGCCGAGGTGGCAAGCGCGCTCGGCGCATCATCAGAGCAGGTCGAAGCTGTTTTGAAAATCTGCCAGGGCTTCGAACCTACAGGGGTTATGGCAAGGTCAATTCCCGAATGCATGGCGTTGCAGCTTGCGGAGCGGAATCGGTTGGATCCTGCAATGCAGGCGCTTCTCGATAATCTGGAACTCGCTGCAAAACAGGACATTGCTGCGCTTGTGAGCATTTGTGGTGTCGACAAATCTGAAATCGCAGACATGCTCATCGAGTTGCGGACGCTCACCCCCCGTCCGGGCTCCGCCTTTGCAGGCGATGCGGTCATAGCTGTGGCTCCTGACGTGTTTGTTCGTGAGATGCCGGATGGATTGTTTTCCGTCGAGTTGAACAG
>JBCBUY010000043.1:0-23899 GCA_039817885.1 Pseudomonadota bacterium
GGACCCAGAGAGACAAAGCACACTGCACAGTTCTGGGTCCCGGGTCTCCGCGCCAGCGCGTCGCCCGGGATGACAAGCCAAGAGGAGGAGATCAGCCTTGAGCGCGACCCATCGCGAAGCGGGGGTCAAACAAAAATGGCGCTGCTCTCTACATCGCGCCGTCAGCGGCCCGGGCAGAGACAGTCTCATACATCTCCTCGCCCCAGCCCTTCGCCTCGCCGGTGAACAAAAAGTCCGGCGGCACGATTTCTGGGCCTTGGCCCGCCGGTAGCGGCGGCGTGAAATAGCCGAGGGCATAACTTCCCATGGCATAGCCGAGCAGGGCCTGCAGCTCCGGATCCAGGGTTTTTGCGATCTCCGGCGGGCAGGAGAGATACTGGTTTTCCTCCTGGCGCAGCCAACCAAGCGCATAGGTGATGTTGAGTCCCATCCGGTCCATATTCGATGTATTGGCCCCGCCGCCATGGATCACCGAACCGGAATAGACAAGGACCGATCCCGCCGGCATCTCGGCATAGCGGATTTCGCTATCCTCGGCTTGCCGGTCCGGCTCCCAGAGATTTGACCCCGGCACAACCTGTGTGGCGCCGTTCTCCTTAGTGAACTCCGTCACGGCCCAAATCGTGTTGAATTGCGGCTCCAGCTCCTTCGGCAGATAGCCGCCCCAGGCCAGGCGGTCACGGTGCAGGGGTTGCACCGGCTGGCCGGGTTTGATGCGGATCAGCTGCGTCAAATGCAGCTGGATCGTCTCACAGAACGGCGAAAGGAAAGACTTCGCGGCGTTTAGCACCGTCCCATCCATAACCAGATCCCGGCAGGCAGGGGACCGGGCGACGAGGGCCCCGGTGCGCGTTGTATGAAAGCCGGTGAAAGCGTCCCGGCCCACCTCTGTTGCCTCCACGAAAGGCCTGATCTCTGACGTAAGCCGTGCCAGTCGGTCTGCGGGGATCACGGTCTCGAGGATCGCGGCACCGTCTTGGGTAACCGCTTGTTTGACCTCTTCGGCATCCGTTCCAGCCGGCAGTCGTTTGATATCCGCCATGTCTCTCCTCCTCTTTGTGGCGCAGTATGACACTTTTCGCGGACCTCTTCGAGACGCGCATCCCCATTGCTCGCAAAAGCCACCTCGCTTACATAACGGTCTCGATGGACACCGTATCAGTTTTGGAATCGATGGATGCCCGGGCGCGGGACATCTTCAGAGAGATTGTCGAGACCTATCTCTCTACGGGGGAACCCGTGGGGTCGCGCACGCTTTCAAAAGGCGCGATTGGTCTGTCACCGGCGTCCATCCGCAATGTCATGTCGGATTTGACCGAACTTGGCCTCTTGGACGCGCCACATATCAGCGCCGGCCGCCTGCCAACACATCAGGGACTCCGGCTATTCGTCGACGGATTCCTCGAGCTTGGAGAACCCTCAGAAGACGATCGCGACGCGATAGATGCCCGCCTGGAAGCCGCCGGCCGGGACTTCGACGCAGTCTTGCATGAGGCCTCCGATATCCTGTCTGGCCTTGCCGGTGGCGCAGGGCTCGTATCCTCACCCAAGCGCGATGCGCCGGTGCGCCATGTCGAATTTGTCCCCTTGGGAACAAAAGAGGCTCTATGCGTTCTCGTGACCGAAGATGGTGATGTTGAAAATCGACTGCTCAAGCTCCCCGACGGGGTTCCAGCCACCAGTTTGATTGAAGCCGGAAACTATCTCAGTGCCCGCATGAAAGGGTCGACCCTTTCCGAAGCTCAAGCGTCCATCCACGCTGAACTGAATGCCCGAAAGGCGGCGCTTGATGCGGCCGCTGCAAAACTCGTAGAGGCAGGCCTGGTTGAATGGTCAGGTGAGACCCCCGGTCAGGGCCGGTCTCTCATTGTCCGCGGGCGAGCCAATCTTTTGGGCGATGCGGCCGCCGAAGATCTGGAAAGGGTGGGGGCGCTCTTCGAGGCGATGGAGCGAGAGCAGAGTCTGTTGGAGGTTCTGAATTCCACCGAAGACGCCCAGGGCGTGCGGCTTTTCATCGGCTCGGAGAACCGGCTTTTTTCATTGACGGGTTCAAGCCTGATTGTCGCTCCCTATATGAGCGCGCAGAGACAAGTTATCGGAGCACTCGGCGTTGTTGGTCCCACACGGATCAACTATGCACGGGTTATTCCTATGGTTGATTACACAGCAAAGGTCGTCGGA
Organism: Pseudomonadota bacterium; assembly: GCA_039817885.1. Classification (GTDB taxonomy): domain Bacteria; phylum Pseudomonadota; class Alphaproteobacteria; order Caulobacterales; family Hyphomonadaceae; genus CALLCD01. The sequence continues at coordinate 2,182 of JBCBUY010000043.1, forward strand.
GAGATCATCGGCGGCGGGCGAAAAGACTAGAGGCGGGATTTATGAGCGACACTGAAACCAAAGAGAATGAGGGTCCCGAAGAGACAGCGGCCGTATCAAACGGCCCAGACGAGACAGCCGCAACGGCGGATGACGGGGCTGTGGATCTATCAGCCGCCGAAGGAGACCCAGCAGAGACCTCGGAGCCGGTGGATCCCGTCGCGGCTCTGCAGGCAGAAAACGCCGATCTGAAAGACAAGTTCCTTCGCTCCATGGCGGATGCTGAAAACATCCGCAAGCGGTCTGAGAAACAGGTCGCCGATGCCCGCGTCTACGCCGTTGAGAAATTTGCAGGCGACCTGCTTAGTGTGGCCGACAATCTCTCCCGCGCGCTCACAGCCTTGACCGAAGAGGCGCGCGCTGAGCTTTCTGATGCGGGCAAAAGCCTGTTGCAGGGCATTGAAATGACAGAGAAGGAACTGATCGCGGTCATGCAGCGCCATGGCGTGAAACCCGTGGCAGCCGTCCCTGGCACAGAGTTCGACCCCAATGTGCACCAGGCCGTCGGTCAGGTGCCATCCGATCAACCCGAAGGCACGATCGCAGATCTGCTCCAGGGCGGATGGCAAATCGGTGAACGCACACTGAGAGCCGCAATGGTGACGGTGAGCAAAGGTGCAACCTCGTAGCGGTTTTTGAAAGACGCCAAGCGCACACCCGTGTCACGGGCGGTCAAGTCGAAGTGATCGCCCTTCAATCTGCCTTATTCCATAGGCATGTATTGGCCCAACGGTGGGCCGTGAGGGCCTCCTCGCAGACAGACAGGAGTAAACTGATGCGGAAATTTATTGCTTTCTTCGCGGCGCTCATGGCGGTCTTTGCCATGACAGCACCAGCCCAGGCCCAATTCGGCTTCGGTAAAAAAGACTTTATCTATGAAAAAGGCGGCTATGCCATCGATGGCTACGACACAGTTGCTTATTTTGACCTTGATGCGACCGCGCTCGATGACGACGGCCTGCCAACCATTGCTGCGGTCAAGGGCGACCCTCAGTATTCCGCGGAATACAACGGAGCCACCTGGATTTTCTCCACGGCAGACAACCTTGCAAAGTTCGAAGCTGACCCAGCGAAATATGCTCCGGAGTTCAATGGCTATTGTGCTTATGCCGCCGCTCAAGGCAATCTCGCCCGGACAAACCCGAACGCCTGGCGCGTTGTAGACGGCAAACTCTACCTGAACTTCAACTCCAAAATTCAGCGCCGTTGGGTCAAAGACATTCCTGGCCACATCGATCAGGCGCACGAGAATTGGGCCGATCTTGCAGACAATTTGAAAGAGCCAGGCGCATAAGCGTCAGATTTTTCTTCGAAAACTGGAGCGCGCTGGTTGAAAAGGCCGGCGCGTTTTCCGTATAGCGATAAGCTGCAGCAAGGAATCGCCGTTTGCCCCTTGCGGGGCGCTATAGGAACACCATATCGCTTGCGAACAGCATGGCCTCGGGAGAGAGGGTTGTGCTACCCCAATCTAGTGGAGCTACCGGTTTCTGGTGCTGCTCAGCAGGCCTAAAAATGGAATTGGCGGCCGCCGAACGACGAGGAAAGAAAACATGGCTAAGATCATCGGGATTGATCTCGGAACCACCAACTCTTGTGTAGCTGTCATGGAAGGCGGCAACGCTCGGGTCATAGAAAACGCTGAAGGCCAGCGCACGACCCCATCCGTGGTCGCTTTCAACAAAGACAATGAACGCCTCATCGGCATGCCAGCGCGCCGTCAGGCTGTCACAAACCCCGATTTTACCTATTATGCGATCAAACGCCTGATTGGCCGCAATTTCGATGATCCAACCGCCCAAAAAGACAAAGAACTTTCTCCCTTTGAGATCGTAAAGGGACCGAACGGCGACGCCTGGGTCAAAGGCCGCGACAAGGACTACGCGCCCCAGGAAATCTCCGCCTTCATCCTGCAGAAGATGAAAGAAACCGCTGAGGCATATCTCGGTGAGACTGTCGCGCAGGCTGTGATCACCGTTCCCGCCTACTTTAACGACGCCCAGCGCCAGGCCACCAAAGATGCTGGCCAGATTGCTGGCCTTGAAGTGCTCCGCATCATCAACGAGCCGACCGCTGCCGCGCTTGCCTATGGCCTCGAAAAGTCTGACGGAAAAACCATTGCCGTCTATGACCTTGGCGGCGGCACGTTTGACGTTTCGATCCTGGATATTGGAGATGGCGTCTTCGAAGTGCTTTCAACCAATGGCGACACGTTCCTTGGCGGTGAAGACTTCGACCTGCGCATCGTTGATCACCTTGCCGACGAATTCAAAAAAGACACGGGCATAGACCTGAAAGCTCAAAAGGACGCGCTTCAGCGTCTGAAGGAAGAAGCCGAGAAAGCCAAAAAAGAGCTGTCCTCTGCATCGTCTTACGAAGTGAATTTGCCCTTCATCACCATGGACATGGAGACCAAGGAGCCAAAACACCTCACAACGACTTTGTCCCGCGCCAAGTTTGAAAGCCTCGTCGAGGATCTCATCAAGCGCACCATCGATCCATGTGTGAAGGCGCTGAAAGATGCCGGCAAGTCGACGTCCGACATCGACGAAGTCGTCCTTGTCGGCGGCATGACCCGTATGCCGGCTGTTCAAGCGGCTGTTGAGAAGCATTTCGGACGGCCACCGCATAAGGGTGTGAACCCCGACGAAGTCGTGGCCATTGGTGCTGCCATTCAGGCCGGTGTGCTTCAGGGCGATGTGAAAGACGTCGTACTGCTCGATGTCACGCCGCTCTCCCTCGGCATTGAGACACTTGGCGGTGTATTCACGCGCCTCATTGATCGCAATACGACGATCCCAACGAAGAAGTCGCAAACCTTCTCAACGGCGGACGACAATCAGCCCGCTGTAACCATTCGCGTGTTCCAGGGCGAGCGGGAGATGGCGGCCGATAATAAAGAGCTTGCGCAGTTCAATCTCGAGGGTATTCCGCCGGCACCGCGCGGTCTTCCGCAAATCGAAGTGACCTTCGACATTGATGCGAACGGCATCGTCAACGTGTCGGCGAAGGACAAAGCGACGAACAAGGAACAGCAAGTCACTATTCAGGCGAATGGCGGTCTGTCTGACAACGAGATCAACGACATGATGAAGGACGCCGAGGCGAATGCCGACGCCGACAAGCAACGCCGTGAGCTGGTTGAAGCCAAAAACAATGGCGAAGCGCTGATCCACCAGACCGCGAAACAACTCGAAGAGCATGGCGACAAGGTCGACGCCCAGGTGAAGACCGACATTGAAGCGGCTTCTGGTGAGCTGAAGACGACGCTCGAAAGCGAGAACCTCGAAGATATTCAGGCCAAGACCCAGGCTCTGATGCAGGCGGCCATGAAGCTCGGTGAAGCCATCTATGCGAGCCAGCAAGAAGCCGCGGCCCATGCTGATGCGGCAGCCGACGCAGCCGCCGACGCCGATGGCGACGACGTCGTAGATGCAGATTTCGAAGAAGTCGACGACGAGAAAAAGAGCGCCTGAGGCAGCTGAAGAAACAGTCAACTTAAGGCCTCCGCATATGGATGCGGGGGCCTTTTGCATTCTTATTGCATAGGGATAATCGTCTCCGATCAGGACCAGGACACCAAAAGGCTAAGTATCCATGCGGCGGTTAACGATCTGCATCCCCACCTATAAGCGAAATGCCGAACTCGCTATGCTGCTCGCTGAGATCCAAGGCCAGTCCCCGCCGCGCCCGCCGCGCGACGTCTCGATCCTGGTCATCGATAACAATCCCGGTGGTGACGCGGCATCCGTAATCGAAGCCGCCGATCAATCACCTTTTCCCGTCCACTACCTTCAGGAGAAACGGCCGGGCGTCGCATATGTCCGCAATGCCGCCCTGGACCACTGTTTTGATCACGACGACCTCGTCTTTATAGACGATGACACATTGCCAGCAGCCGAATGGCTCAACGCGCTATGCGACGCTCAGCACACCATGGATGCGGGCGTCGTTTTTGGATCAGTCGAAGCGCGGTATCTCGGCGCGGTACCGGAATGGATACAGAAGGGTGACTTTCACTCCAAACGCATCATCGAAGATGGTCCGCGACACCTTCCAGGGGCAACGGACAATTGCATTATCGATATGGCCGTTATTCGCGAGCATCGGCCGCGCTTCGATGAAGGCCTCTCACTTATCGGTGGTGAAGATACGCTCTTCTTTGACGGCCTCTTGCGGGCTGGCGTGAAGATGGCCGACGCCAGCCAGGCGCTGACATTCGAGACGATCCCGGAGAATCGGGCGACGGCGCAATGGTTATGCAAGCGATGGAAGAGAACAGGCTACACCGACTCCTTGATGTTCAAGCGCCAAGGCGCACGTTTTCCGAAGCTGCAAGCCGCAGTAAAGGGCATCCTTCGCCTGTCGGTCGCCGGACCTATGGCACTGTTTATGCGAGCGCTTTCACGGGGCCGCATGACGGCAGCAGAGGGGAACTGGCGATACACGTTCGAACGCGGACGCGGCATGCTCAGCTTCGCGAGCGGGCGATCAATCCAGGAATATGCACGCGAGACGTAAACACCGCTAGCTATCCTGTAATAGCCCAAACCGTTGGCCCATGCCTTTGTCCACGATCCGCTTCGGCAAGCGCTGGGCGATATCGTAATTCACCAATTTGTCGGGCCCAAGCGCATAATGGGCCTTGGGAGAAGGATCGGTGAGCGCCGTCTCGATCGTCGCGGCAACCTTCTCTGCCGGCCAGCCTTTCTCGCCGGCTTCAAGGAACATCTGATTGTATTTTTCCATCGGCTCGTCCCAGACCGTTCCGGCATAGGGATTTTTCTTCTTCTCTTCCTCGGCCTTGTCCCAGATCGGTGTCTTGATCGCCCCAGGCGCTACAACAACGGCATCAATGCCAAACACAAGCAGCTCGCGGCGGAAGGAGTGGGTCAGGCTTTCGATCGCGTGCTTGGCGGCGCAATAGGCACCAAGGAAGGGGGAAGCGAGGCGACCACCAAAGCTCGAAATGTTCACAATCCGGCCGGGTCCACCAGAGCGATCTGTATCCATACCTAGCAGCGGCAGAAAAGCCTGCGTGACGGCGACCGTCCCTAGGACATGCACGTCGAAGTGCAAACGGATCGTGTCCATGGGCTGTAGCGCCAGAGGACCCATAACGGCGATGCCGGCATTGTTCACAAGACCTCCGAGCGTTTCTCCATTCAGCGCGGAAGAGACGGCGTCAACCGCGGCAGCGATCTGCTCGTCCTTTGTGACGTCGATAATGACCGGCGTGATTGTCGGCTGTGCCGCAACCAGTGGCTCGCCGTCTTCGGCCCTGCGCACGCCTGCAAAGACACGCCAACCGCGCGCCGCGAGATATTCCGCCGTCGCACGGCCAATGCCGGTCGATGCGCCGGTAATCATGATGGATTTCATGGATTGTCCTTATATGTCAGCCGCCTTGGACGACGTCTCAAATGTCTTTGCGATAGAGCTAAAGCGATCCTATTGACCGTCAACCAATCGGATTTCAAAGAGTTTTGACCAATTCTTGCCGGTGACGAAAATTTGCCCCGTCTCGCTGTCATAGGCAATACCATTCAGAACATCATCAAGCGGCTTTGCGCGCACCTCTGCGGGATGAAGATCGGTCAAATCAATCTGGCTGGTCACGGCACCCGATACCGGATCGATCATCACGATCCGATCCGTTTGCCAGACATTTGCCCAAATCCGTCCATTGATCCATTCCAATTCATTGAGCCTGGGCAGCGGCGTGCCAGCATAGGTGATTTGCAGTTGCCCAGTCTGCGCAAACGTCTGCGGGTCAAGGATCCGTATAACCGGGCTGCCATCCGACAAATAAAGGCGTTCACCATCGCCCGTTAGCCCCCAGCCTTCACCCGGATAGCTGAAACTGCGAATGGGCGCAAAACTCTCCCGATCGAATACAATGCCGACACCAGACCGCCAGGTTAACATCACAATAGTGTCGCCCACCGGCGTTGAGCCTTCACCAAAATACTGCGCCGGCAGGCCGCGGACGAGGATCGGCTCGCCCGTTTCCAGGTCCACATGGCGCAGCGACGAAGAGCGATATCGCCCCGTGCTCTCATAGAGCTCACCCTCGTGAACAAACAAACCTTGCGTAAACGCCGTCGGATCGTGGGGAAAAACCTCAACCACCTCATAGTCGAGAAACTCTGGTTCTCCCGACGGCGCGGCGGCAGAGACGCCCGCATCAGCATCTTGCGGATACGGTTCTGCGGGCACTTCCGAGGAGCAGGCGACAATTGCGAGCAGAGCAGCCAATAATCCCCGCTTCATGCGTCATCTCCATCATTTTTGACCAGGCGCAGTTTCGGGCGGGGCCGGCTCTTCGATGGCCTCGAAGGCTCCGAAGGCGGTGTCCCTGTCGGTTCAACCAAACGCGGTCCCTGATCGCGAGGAGGTGGGCCATTATCGGTCTCGAGGTCGTCGTTTATGTCCCGCCCCCTCGGTTGAAATGACGCGCCTGACTTGGTCTTGAAGGACGAGCGCTTTAGCCCACCTTTCCCGCGGGACTTCTTGTCGATTTCTCTTAGCTTCTGCATCTGCCGAGCCGATAGCGGTTCGCTCAAGGCTCCCTTGTCTGGATCAGCAAACGCCGAGCCGTACTTTTCAACCCGTTCCTCAACTTCGTCGACGAATTCGCGCTCCCAATCAGAGAGGCCTGGCCCACCTTCGGCCTCGGCGCGCTTGGCCGCTTTTCGCAGCTTCCGCAGCGCCTTTCTCTTCTTCTTTTCGTCGACGTCACGGACCATGTTGCCCAAGGTTGTCGCTTACGCGTACAAGATCAAGTGCCGGGTATCAGGGCCGCCAGTATGATGTCCATCTTTGACATTGAAGGCCCCGCCGCTGGCAAGCTCTGCTCCAAGAATGGGTCCGAGCACAGTCCTTGGGCAGTTTGAGGGGAAGATAGGCGTGAACCCCAGGGCCTATTGGACAGGTTCAAAGCCGCAAAGCATAATCAGCCTCTCGTGTTGAGAAGATCATCGGGGAAAGAATGGGAAAACAGAAACAGACTGCTGTCGTGTTGGGGGCGCTGCTCGCGGCCACGCCGGCACCGTCTTACGCTCAAGCGGCAAACGACTTCACATTCCCACCGGAATGGGAAGAGCATCAGGCCGTCTGGATGGGGTGGCAAGAGAATATCACCGATCAAGACGAATTCACTGACCTGTGGGCCGAAATGATCTCTGCTCTTAGTCCCCACGTCGATGTGAAACTGATCGTGAAATCAGACAGCATTGCAGAAACCGCGAGCAGTCTGCTCGCCGCTCGGGATATAGGACCAGAACAAGTCGAGTTCGTTGTCCAGCCAAGCAGCGATATCTGGCTCCGGGATTCCGGCGGTCTGTTTATCAGCGATGGCGTCGAGTTACAGATCGCAGACTTCAGCTGGGACACTTACGGCTTTCCAAGTGTCTATATCGATGAAGCCGATCTGGAACGCGCCAAAATCGACGGCGACATTGCTGACGGTATGGATCTCAAACGGCGAACATCAGATGTGGTTGCCGAGGGCGGCGGCCTCGAAGTCAGCAGTGATGTTCTGATCACTTACAAAGACGCAATGGTTCATCGAAACCCGCAAATGCCCTTGGACGACATCGAGGCAGAACTCCTCCGCTTATATGGAAAGAAGAAATTGATCTGGCTGGATCGTGCACCAATCTCGGATCGCGTCTTTGTCGGTCCCAAAGTGGGGAATTTTTTCGGATGGGGCGCGAACGGTCATGTCGACGAATATGTGCGTTTCGTCGACGACCATACGATATTCGTGGCTCAGCTCGCTCCAGAAGAGAGCGAGAAAAATGCCCTGTTGGAACTTGATGATGAGATTCTGAAGGAGAACCTCGCTCAACTCGAAGCCGCAACAGACACCGACGGAAACCCCTTCAATGTCGTTCCCGTGCCGATGCCGGACATCACGGCATTGATGCACTCATTTGAATTGTCTGAAGATGACTTCACCGATGCGAGAAACGGCAAGGATATCAGAGCGATATATCGCGATTTCGATATTGGAGATGAAGTTCACTTTGTCCCCGCCGCAAGCTATCTGAATTTTCTCGTGACGAACGGCGTCGTTCTGGTCGCATCCTATTGGCAGGACGGATTGCCAGAACAGCTAAAGGACACCGACGAAGAAATGCGGCGACTGCTGGCCGAGCAATACCCTGATCGTCAAATTGTGCAGATCAATCCCATGGCCGTAAACTGGATGGGCGGCGGTATGCACTGCATCACCCAGCAGGAACCGAAGATCCAACAAGTGTCCGACGCGCCGCTAGAATAGGTTTAGTCCAAGTCGCCAACGGCCAGCATGTAGACATCCAGGATAGCTTCCTGCTCTTCGCGTTCGTTACGGTCGATCTTTCGAATGCGGATGAGCTGGCGCAGCGCCTTTGTGTCGTAGCCGAAAGACTTCGCTTCGGCATAAACCTCTTTGATCTGGTTCGCCACTTCCGCCTTTTCTTCCTCCAGCCGCTCAATTCGAGCGACGGTCTGGCGAAGCTTTTCGCGGGCGGTTTCAGTGAGCTGTCCGGGGGCGGCATCATCCATGGGCGAAAGATCCTCTAAAACGGTCAATGAACGTGATTAAGCCGGGAGGCTTACTCTGCAGCGGTGACCATGGCCAGACTGCGAATGGTATCGGCGATCGCTTCGCTGTGGATATGATGCGGCATATGTCCGCCTTGGGGCAGATCAACCACATCAAGCTGAGGCACTTGTTGCTTCAGCTTACCCACATGAAGCGCCGGTTTGATCACCGTGTCTCGGTGACCATTATAGACCGTCACCGGCATGCTGAGCTCGCCATAACGCACTTGCTGAGCGGCCAACTCGGCGCGCAGATTGGTCACATCCTTTGCATTCGCGCGGAATGTCTTTGGCCGGAAGAGCAGGGGCACGCTCGCCGCTTCGAGATACCCGTCAGGTGCCTGTTCAGGATGGAACACGCCATTTATGCCGGTGGACAATCGGCCGGGACCAATGATTGGAATAAGTTGGGTCAGGGGTCCCCCCAAGACGGGGTTGGCCGCGTATTTATTGTACCAGGCTTCGCCGCCGCCGCCCCAATCGTGCGTCACAGGCGCGAGGAGAACGAGGGCTTCGACAAGGTCCGGCCGGTCCAGGGCCAGCCGAAGCGCCACTGCACCGCCAAATGAATGCCCGACAATGACGGCTTTCTGGCCGTCAGCGCGCGCGTCCAGAACACCCGCCATCTGGGCTGCCTGAGTCGCCAGTTCGTCGCTGTCTTTCGGTCGTTTCGAATAGCCATGCCCAGGACGGTCCGCCATCAGAACGCGGAACTCGTCCTCAAGCAATGGGGCCAGCGTATGGGTGAACTCTTGAGCGTTGGCGCTTGCCCCGTGGATCATCAGGATTGGTGCGCCCATGCCGCCCTGTTCTATGACATGGGTTTTTGCCCCGTTGACATCGATCAACCGGCCGGCGGCGGGGTAATTCGCCTCGGCGCGGGACGTATAAATTGCGCTGTGAACGCATGCCGATAGGACCGGCAATGAAACGAGCAGGCTGGCCGTCAGCATTTTGAACCTCACAGGGCCGTTCCGGTCGTATCGCGCTTCAGGCGCGCTTGTCCTCGTTTGGCAGGCACCAAATAGGGGTGGACCTCCAAAGCTGTTTCATAGGCATCCAGCGCTTCTTTGCGCGATCCCAATTGTTCCAGGATAAAACCGACGCCCGTCCAGGCCGGAAAGTGTCGTGGCTCGACTGCCAGCGTTTCGTTCATATCTCTCAGCGCCTCTGAATAATTCTCCTGACGCAGAAATAGGGCAGCGCGGCGATACCATCCCTCAGAATATTCAGGTGCGATGATCACAATCCGGTCATAAAGGGCTCGGGCAAGCTCTTCGTCTCCGGCCTGCTCGGCGATGCCCGCCCGCTCCATCAACAGGTCCACCGTTCCAGACCCGCTATCATTCCAGGAGGCGACAATATCAGCTTCAGCCCGCGCGGCGGTTTGTTCGGAGTCGGCCCCCTTCAATTTATCGAACATCTCGTCCGACGGGCCGGAAATCAGCAATGCTCCCAAGAGGATGGCGATCTTGAACATGTCAGAGGAGATTACGGTCAATCAGGTCGGTTTCAAGGCGTTGGGCGGTTTTAAAAGTATGGACCTCGAAACCCAGGGCAGCTGCAGCGTCGGTATTCGATTCCCGGTCATCCACAAACAATACCGTTTCAGGTGCCGGATGGCCCATCCGCGCGAGAGATATCTCGTATATTTTCGGATCGGGTTTTACGCACTTTTCGTGGCCAGACACCACAATATCCTCGAACCTGTTCAAATATGTGAACCGCTCGAGCATTTCTGGCCAAACCTCTTCGGGCACATTGGACAGCGCATAGAGCGGTCGCTCTTTCTTCTGGAGCCTGTCGATCAGCGCCGGCATCCCCTCAACATAGCCATGAAACATGTCGAACCAGCGCTGGCTCCAGGCGAGTATCTCGTTTTCATATGTCGGGTGCTGGCGAATGAGCGCGGCCGCATTGTCCGCAAAGCTCATGCCTCGATCATGGTTCGTATGCCACGCCATATTGCAGATATCGCGCAGAAACATCTCGCGCTCTTCTGTGTCGGGAATCAGTTTGCGATAGAGCTTTGCCGGCTCCCAATCGATCAGCACATTACCGAGGTCAAAAAGCAGAAAATGGACGGCCATTTTCGCAATCCCGTCCGGCAGATCAGCCCAATTAAGCCTGTTTTGCCTTGAACCGTGGATTGGTCTTATTGATCACATAGACACGGCCCTTGCGGCGAACCACTTTGCAATCGCGATGGCGCTCTTTCAGCGCTTTCAGGGAGGATCTTACTTTCATCGCGGCGGGAGCCCTTTTTACTCGCTGTTACCGTTCATGGTGTCTTCAGGAGCGCGCGTGATATAGGAGCCGATAAGCCAAGTCAACGTCTCGCATCAGAGGCAATCATGTGGGCCATCGGGGGACGGAGTGTGATCATGGTATTCAACACGCAACAGCGAGGGCGGTTTCTTGTCGCTGCATCGATCATTGGTGCCCTTGGGGCCTGTGCCGCCGGCCCGCTGCCTGAAGCACCGCAAGCGCCGCCAGCCCCGGCCGCGCCGACCCCGCGCACAGTTGCATCCATTCCTCCTTTCGAAACCTCGGGCCTCGCCATCTTCGATGCCTGGCGAGAAGATTTCGCTGCGCGGGCGATCGCCAGCGGGCGCGATCCGGCGGTGGTTTACGACACATTGCGAGACCTGAAGCCCCTCGACCTTTATCTTGCGCCGCAAGTGGAAACCGCGACCAGCAGATCCGCCGCCACCGAGCAGGCCGAGTTCTCAAAGCCAATATGGGACTATGTCGAAACGGCCGTCAGCGAGACCCGCCAGGTTAATGCACTTTCGAATGCCAATGAGCGCGCAGCACTCCTTCGGCGCATCGAATCCGAATTTGGCGTGGATGGTGGAGCCGTCATCGCCATTTGGGGCATGGAAACGAATTATGGCGGCTTCATCGGTGACTATGACGCCCCGGAGGCGCTTGCGAACATGGCTGTCGAAGGTCGCCGCCGCGATCTCGCCGAGCGCGAGCTCCTTGCCGTTATGCAGATCCTTGAAAGAGGGCTCGCCCGCCGCAACCAGCTTGTGGCGGGATGGGCCGGAGCCATGGGCCACACCCAGTTCATGCCTTCGACCTATCTCCAACATGCTGTGGACTTCACTGGCGACGACAACATTGATATCTGGGCAGCAGAGGATGATGCCCTGGCATCGGCAGCAAATTATCTAAAAGCGTCCGGGTACAAGGCCGGCGAGCCCTGGGGCGCCGAAATTATCGTGCCCGACAATTTCGATTTCTCTCTCGCTGACAACCGAACAAAGCGCACCATATCAGAGTGGCGTGACCTCGGCCTGCGGCCTGAGGCTGGTACATCATTCCCAACGGATCCAAACGCCCGAGGCCGGATGTGGACGCCTGCCGGAGCAAGCGGACCAAAATACCTCCTGTTTGATAATTTCGATGTCTTTCTGACCTACAACCGTTCCAATTCCTACGCCTATTCCGTGGGCCTTCTGTCAGATGTCGTGACCGGTCGCCCGAAACCTCGCACCCCGTGGCCAAGGAACATCTTACGCATCAGCGTTGCAGAAACGCGGGAGCTGCAAGCGGCCTTAAACGGCATGGGCTACAATGCCGGCATTGAAGATGGCATCGCCGGCACCGGCACGCGCGCGGCCCTTCAGGCGTTTCAGAAGGAACGAGGCCTGCTCGCCGATGGCTATCCCACGCGCGAGGCTCTGGCCTATGTCCGATCAGCAAATCAGGCAGGGGTATCGGCGGTTGGCACGTCTCGCTGATTGGGCAAAGTCAGCCGGGCAAACACGGCTAAAATGACGAGTAAGCCCGCCGCCAGCGCAAATGGGAGCGCGGGGTGAACAAACTCGTACACAAATGGCCCGAAGAAGGGCGACACGATGAAGCCCATACCGTTTGCTGCAATCACCAAGCCGGCAACATTGCCCTGAAGCTCTGGCCCAACGGCAAGGGAAGCCCCGCTCGAAAAGCCCGGTCGGGCAAGCCCCTGACCAAGGCCCACCAGGAATTGCGCTGTCACCAGAACCGCAAACGCTTCGGTTGGAATGATCAGCAAAGCGCCAACGGCCAGAAGACTGGCACCGATCATCATCAATCCGCGATTGGTGAAGCGGAAGCGCGGGATGATCACAAGCTGCGCCAAGAGTGTTCCCATGGCACCGACGGAAAATGCCGGCGCTGTAAACTGCGCGGCAGCCGCCCCTGAAACGCCCATCTTGTCCATCACGGCGAAGATGAAGGTCTGGGTCAAGACGCCCGTGATCAGCGACAGGCCGACCGCGAAGATCAGGAAGGGCAGCACCCGGGGGTCTCGCCATAATCCCTTGGCGTCGGGGTTTTCAACCCGCCCAAGAGAGGCGTCTGATTTGGGAGGGCTCTGTTCAGGCAGGCGCGTGAAGACCAAATAGGACATGACGCCTGCCGTCACAAACGTGAAGAAGACCGGGCTGAGAAGACCGAAGGTCGCCACCATGGCGGCCGCAAAGGCTGGCCCAGCGATTGCGCCCACGCTGAAGCCTGATGTGACAGACGCGATTTCTTTGGTCCGTTCTTCTTTTGTCGTGCGGTCGGCAACATAGGCCTGGGCCGAGGGCGTTGCCCCGGATCCGATCAGTCCAAAGAACGACCGGGCAAACAGCAGGCATCCGAATATGACGAATATGCCTTCGATATGCCCCTCAAGCGCAAGCCAGGCGAACGTGCCAAACAGGAGCATGGAGAATGAATAGGCGGCCAAGCCAAGCGCCGCCACTTTGCGTCGGCCCCACTCATTCGACTTCCGCCCCCAGAAGGGGCTCGCAATTGTCCAGAGCGCGGCAGACAGGGAGAAAATTGCGCCTGCCATCCAGTCTGGCATACCGAGTTCTCGGGTTGTCGGCGGCAGCACGGCGGCGATGAGCATCGTGTTCCCGGCCCCGATCGCCAGAAGAGACGCAAAAAGGAGAGAGAAGGCACCGCGCCGATCCTTGTTTGGATTAGGGGCTGCAGGTTTCGGAGGAGGGAGAGGGTCGATAGGCGACGGCATGCCCCGTAATGGTCGGACCCGCCCGTTGGCGCAAGAGGGTACGCCAATGAAACCTGGGTTACCATCAAGCCGTGGAAGGTCTTGTTTACCAAGTTTTACGACACTGTTGATGTTTGCTCGGTTTTTTCGCGAGGAGGGCTCTCTTGGTTCAGATTGTCGGACTGCTTATGCTGTTTGGGCTCGTGTTCGGTGCGCTGATCACTTCGAGCGCCGGCATCGCCAGCGCATTGCCATTTGAACTCGCTTTACTTGTGGGCGCGGCCCTTGGGGTTCTGTTTGTCGGGAACGCCCCCAAAACGGCGCTTGGCGCGCTCGCCGGTTTCGTTAAGGCGGTGCGCGGCCCGACCTGGAAAAAATCAGACTATCTGTCCCTACTTGGCCTGTTGCACAATCTGACAAGCAAAGCCCGGCGGGGGGGCATTGTCGCCATTGAGGATGATATCGAGCATCCTGATCGTTCGCCGGTTTTCCAATCCGCCCCAACCGTGTTGAAAGATGAGGATGCCAAAGGGCTGATTTGCAGCACATTTCGCCTGATGGGGCTCGATTTATCGGATCCCCGCCGTGCCGAGGATGCCATGGCCCGGCAGATCGAAGCGCGGATCGATTCACGGGCGAAATCCGTAGACGCGCTCCATACAGTCGCCGATGCTTTACCGGCCCTTGGTATTGTTGCGGCGGTCATTGGGATCATCCGCGCCATGGGGGTCATTGATCAAGCACCTGAAATTATTGGCTCGATGATTGCTGTTGCGCTGCTCGGCACATTTCTGGGGGTATTTCTCGCCTATGCCGTTGTCAGCCCCATCGCGACGCGATTTGGCCAGGTCTTGGAGGAGGAAGACGCTTTTATGGACACGATACGCCAAGTTCTGTCAGCTTATGCCTCCGGCCATCCGCCGCGCACCTGCATTGAACTCGCTCGATTAAGCATTCCATCTCGTGTACAGCCGGACGTGGACGAGCTGTCCCAAGCGCTCCACAGACACCGTTTTGCCGCCCAACGCAGGTCAGTCGCCGCTTGAGGTCTGATATATATGCTTGAAAAAAAAAGATAATGGCCGATTTTGCGGCGCTCGAGGGCTTTTTGGTCTACATACGACAAGCCTCGCTGCGTAACCCTTCCTTGCCCTATAGGACAGACCGATCATGGCGAAATTTGACGAGTTAATCTCAACTGTGGAGGCCTATCAGGAACTCGCTGCTGAGAATTATGACCGGATACGCAGTCTCGCCGAGAGCCTGAAAGACGGCATGTGCGAGTTTATGGGGTCGAGCACCGGGGTCTGTGTCCATCTCGTGCCGCCTGCAGGGGCGTTCAAACCGAAATCCCATGGAGACGAGGCGTTTTCTATACCGCCGCGGGGATTTCGGCCCTTGGGACCCATTGCGTTTGGCCTCGCCGTTCGGGTGTCAAAGGGCACTGATTGGCTCCGCGTCACAATGGAGTGCCATAAGGTCGGGGATGTCTTCTCGGTCAATATTCTCGGCGGCGAGCCCTATACGTTCAGCCTCCCCCTGGCTGAACAGGATGCCGAACCATTTTATCAGCATATCTACGATCATGTTCATGACTGGTTTCAACACCGCATGGAGCGCTACAAGGAGGGCGATTATGGTAGCCGAGAGATCGGCTTCGACTTTGCTGAGGAAACTGATACCGGCGCGGTCTGATTGACCTTGTCCGTGTTAATTGTCTGAAGGTTGTCGATGTTCGAGCACCCCGTCTTTCTTGCTGGTGGCGATGACACGCTGATTCTGTCCGTGGCGCTCATCGGAACGCTGGGGCTAGGTGCCCAATGGGTGGCCTGGCGGCTTCAGGCTCCAGCGATCGTGCTTATGGCTCTGGCGGGGCTGATTGTAGGCCCGCTTTGGACCGTGATCACCGGCAACCCGCTTCTCAGTCCAGATGAAGAATTCGGCGATCTCCTGCGCCCCATCGTGTCACTCGCCGTTGCCGTGATCCTCTTTGAGGGCGGCCTCGTCCTCAAATTCGACAATTTGAAAGATGCCGGCCCCGCTGTCCGGCGCATGGTCTTCGTTGGAGGACCGTTGGCCTGGGGGCTCGGCGCGCTCGCAGCCCACTTCGCAGCGGGTCTCGATTGGGCAAGCTCCATCGTGTTTGCCGGTGTTATGGTCGTGACCGGTCCGACCGTCATTATGCCCTTGCTTCGCCAGTCAAAACTGTCGGGCCGCACGGGTGCTGCGCTGAAATGGGAAGGTATTGTCAACGATCCCATCGGTGCGCTCTTCGCCGTCGCCGCCTTTGAAGTTGTCCGCGTGATCTCCGGTGGGGGCAGCCCGCTGATCACAACGGTATGGGTCCTCTTTGCAGCGGCCGTAGGGGTCGGCTTGGGATACGCGTTTGGCTATCTGATTGTGCGCGCTTTCCGGGCAGGCTGGACCCCGGAATATCTCAAAGCGCCGCTGATCTTCGCCAGCGTCATCCTGTGCTATGCCATCGCCGAGGAAATCGAGAGTGAGATCGGCCTCGTCGCAGTAACGGCCTATGGCATGACCCTCGCCAATTCTCGGCTGGCCGGCTTGGTTGAATTACGTAAATTCAAGGAAGACATTGCTGTTCTCCTGGTTTCGGGCGTGTTCGTCATCCTGACAGCTAATCTGACGCCGGCGACCATTTCCGCCGCCCTGAACTGGCGCACACTCGCCTTCCTCGTCTGCATGTTGTTCATTGTTCGCCCGCTATCCATCTGGATATCGACCTACGGCACGCTTGATCGAAACGAGGCGCTACTCCTCGGTTGGATCGCACCGCGCGGTATCGTGGCGGTCGCCGTGTCCGGCCTGTTTGCCCAATTGCTGATGGATATCGAGCCTGAAAGCAGGTTCGAGTTCTCCGGGGCAGAAATGATCACGCCGCTGGCGTTTGCGATGGTGTTTGCAACGGTCGTCCTGCACGGGTTCACTATTGGGCCGCTCGCACGCTACCTGAAGCTCTCGCGCGCTGGCAAACCGGGTGTACTAATGATCGGGGTCAATCCCTGGAGCGTCGATCTCGCCCGCACGCTGAACAGTGTCGGTGTCGATACGACGCTCGCCGACAGTTCTTGGCGACGTCTCAAACCTGCACGAGAGGCCGGCCTTGAGACCTATTTTGGCGAAGTCCTTTCCGAAGAGGCAGAGCTTCGTCTCGATCATGCTCGCTTTGATATCGCCTTGGCACTCTCCGCCAATGAGCCTTACAACGCACTTGTGTCCGGCCATTTCGCTCCAGAACTCGGTCGCCACAAAGTCTACCAGCTGTCATCCCAGGACGGCGAACAGGAAGATCCGAAGACCATCAATCTCGGCGCGCGTGGCCGGACGCTTATCCGCCGCGGCCGGTCATATGATGGCCTCTTGCGTGACATCTATCGCGGCTGGGTTTTCTCCAAGACGCAATTGACCGAAGTGTATGATCTGAAAGAGTTTCGAGCCGACAGACCGGAATCCGATCCTGTCGCCGAGATTCGTCCCGATGGGACCATTGTGTTCCTGGGACCCAATCGAGAAGCTCGGGGCGGTGAGGGGGTCACCCTTATCAGCTTTGGTCCACCGGACGCCGTAAGTGAGCTCGAGGCCGCCGCCGAGTAAGAAGCAGTTTTGAAACCGGCCGACAGGACGAATACGCCCCATCGGCCGGCCTCTATAGGTGGACTATTCAGCGGTCTCTAGCGTGGCAACACCGAGGGGCACCGAGAACTGCTCACACCAAACATAGACTTCGTCATACGCGTCTGGGGTAAAGCTGACGGGCAAGCTGTAGGATTGTGCGCCTGTCTTGTTCGCAAGGGCACTCACCTGGCTTGCAGTATCGTAAGCGCCGGCCTTGCCGAAGCCGACGACAGGATCAGGGGCACCGTCCAGCGAAAAGTCATCTGCAAACACAAGCTGATAGCCATCTTCCGTGCTGACGAGTGACACACCGCCGGTTGTGATGTGGTCTGAGCGACCTTCAAATGTGCCGCTCGAAACGAGGTCGCCGGCCTCTGCGACAATAGTCTGTGCGGATGCGGCTTGCGTGGCGACAGCGTCTGCATCGCTCTGAATGTAGCTACAGGCACCAATAGTAAGGGCGACAATTGCGGGCGCGATGATGGAAAGTGATTTGGCACGGAGCATGGTAATAGTCCTTTGAAGCTTTAGATCTGATGTGAGTCATTTGCGTCTTGTTGACGAGCATGATTTAGGAGTAACGTACCGATTGGTCAACAATACAAGTTTCACGAGTACGTGATATGAATAAAACCCTTAAACCGGCGGCCGGTCGTCCCCGAGAGTTCGATGAAGCGAAGGCGCTTCAAGACATACGCGGTGTGTTTTGGACGAAGGGCTATGAAGGCACCTCCCTGTCGGATCTCGTTGAGGCAACAGGCGTCCGCCGTGCCAGTCTCTACAAGGCGTTCGGCAATAAGAAACAGATGTATCTACGCGCCCTGGAGCTGTATGAGCGTGAGGCGATCGATGATGTGTGCCGGGCGCTATTGGACCCGGGCGATCCGCTTCAAAAGCTCGACTGGTTCCTCTCCTTACCGGGTCAGGCGAGATGGCATGACCATGATGATCGCGGGTGTTTCCTATGCAATGCGACGGCGGATCAGGCGGCCTTTGACGATGACATAAAACGGCGCGTACGCGAGGGTCAGGCAAAGCTCGCCCATGCGCTGGAACAGACCCTGACGGACATCTCGACCACGCCTGCTGCCATTGAGCCCGCCGCGCAGGCGAGTTTGCTGATCGGCGTTTACACCGGACTGCGTATTCTCGCGCGAAGCGGGGCCGCACTGGATATGCTGGATCAAATACGCCGGGAGACGCTTCGGGGCATCGACGCCGCACGCCCGACAGCTTGACCGCCGTCCACCGCTGACCCCCGGATCGAGGCCCGGCCTCCGCAAGGCTCGTCTCGGCGACAGTTGAGCTAGTCTGCGGCAGCAATCTCATCGTCCAGCTCGACCGGCCGCAATCCGCACGGATCCAGCTCCTCATCGCTTAACCCTCGGAGGAAAGGGATCTCTTGGCGGTCTTCGTCGGTGAGGTAAGGCTGGGAGCCGATCTCGGTGATGAGGCTGCATGCAGTGGCCACTTGTTCATTTGCATCTGCCAATACGAAATCGTCGATCAGCCAGAGCTTCGCGGTCCTATCTTGAGAGCCTGTCAGGATCCTTTCGCCATCGGGGTGAAACGCGACAGAGACGATCGAGCTGTCGTGCCCGGAGAAAGTCTGCATGGGCTGGTCCTCGCCAATGCGCCAGAGCTTGGCTGTGCTGTCGTCCGAGCCGGTGAGGACAAGCTCACGGTCTGGGTGAAACGCGACAGAACTGATCCGGCTTTCATGTCCTGCGAAGGTCTGTTGAGGCTGGTCCTCGCCGATGCGCCACAGTTTTGCAGTACTGTCACGAGAGCCTGTGAGGATGAACTCGCCATCGGGGTGAAGCGCCACGGAGGAGATGGTACGCAATCCCCTGAAATAGATCTGCCGTGGGGTGTCTTCGCCGATATCCCAGAGCAAGACCGTGGAGTTGCGAGGACGAAGAAAACCGGGGCGAGGGCCGGTTAAGATTAGGACCCGCTCTCCATCGGGGTGAAACGCGGTGGAGTAGATCGCGCGGTCGGGATCTGAAAAGGTCTGGAGGGATTCATCCTCCCCAATGCGCCAGAGCTTGGCGGTGGTGTCGCCAGAGCCAGTGAGAATGCGCTCTCCATCGGCGTAAACCGCTACGGACGTTATCCAGCCTTCGTGTTCTGTGAAGGTCTGGAGGGGCTCATCTTCTCCGATGCGCCAGAGCTTGGCGGTGCGGTCGTCTGAGCCGGTGAGAATGCGCTCGCCATCCGGGTGAACCGCTACGGAATTTATCGAGCCTTCGTGTTCTGTGAAGGTCTGGGGGGGCTGGTCCTCGCCGATGCGCCAGAGCTTTGCAGTTTCATCCTCAGAGCCTGTGAGGATCTGCTCGCCATCGGGGTGAAACGCCACGGAATTGATCGTGCCTTCGTGTTCTGTGAAGGTCTGGGGGGGCTGGTCCTCGCCGATGCGCCAGAGCTTTGCAGTTTCATCCTCAGAGCCTGTGAGGATCAACTCGCCATCGGGGTGGAACGCGACGGAAGTAATCCTGCCCTCATGCCCTGCAAGGGTCTGCAGGGGCTCATCATCGCCGATGCGCCAGAGCTTGGCTGTGCGGTCGTCCGAGCCGGTAAGTATCCGCTCGCCATCGGGGTGGAACGCAACAGACGAGATCCAGTCGTCATGCCCGGAGACTGTCTGCAGGGGCTCATCATCGCCGATGCGCCAGAGCTTTGCGGTGTTGTCGTCCGAACCTGTGAGAATGCGCTCTCCGTCTGGGTGAAACGCCACGGAATTGATCGTGCCTTCGTGTTCTGTGAAGGTCTGGGGGGGCTGGTCCTCGCCAATGCGCCAGAGCTTTGCAGTTTCATCCTCAGAGCCTGTGAGGATCAACTCGCCATCGGGGTGGAACGCGACGGATCTGATCCAGTCCTCGTGCCCGGTGAAGGTCTGGAGAGGCTGGTCCTTGCCGATGCGCCAGATCTTTGCTGTGTTGTCGTCCGATCCGGTAAGTATCCGCTCGCCATCGGGGTGAAATGCCAAGGAATTGATCAGGTTGTCATGCCCTGCAAAGATCTGGAGGGGCTGGTCCTCGCCAATGCGCCAGAGCTTTGCAGTAGTGTCGTGAGAGCCGGTGAGAACGCGCTCTCCGTCTGGGTGAAACGCTACGGACGTGACATAGTCCCAATGCCCCGCGAAGGTCTGCAGAGGCTGGTCCTCGCCGATGCGCCAGAGCTTGGCTGTTAAGTCGTTCGAACCAGTGAGGATCAACTCGCCATCGGGGTGAAACGCAACAGACGAGATCGTGCCGTCGTGCCCGGCAAAGGTCTGCTCCAGACGATTATGCGTGACCGCATGACTGAGCATGGCGCGCGATGCTCGGTTTTCTTCACTAAATCTCGATGCGATAAGCCCTCGAGTTGCAGCTGGATCCCCCGCAAGGCTGAGCAGCATGGCTTTGCCATAGCGGCTTTGCTCAGCAAACTTGGCCGCCTCACCCGCAAACAGCTGGGAGCGGAGTTTCTCTGCTTCTAGCTCGGCATATCCCGCAAAATACACAAACACGCCCGCGATGATCGTCAGCACGGTCGCGACGACCATGCCGAGCTGGGCGGCCCGCCGCCGCCGTCCTGTCTCCTCCGCCAGCTTGTCATTGGCGGCTTTGGTGTCTTCTGCGGCCTGCCTCGCCTGAAGAAGGGCGGCCTCCTTTTCGGCGAGGCCCGCTTCGGCTTCGGCCTTGCGCCGCGCTTCGGCGGCTTCGCTGGTCTCGATAAAGCCCGCCACCTCTTCCGGGATCTTTTCTGTCTTCGGCGCGCTCGCCGCCCAGGCCAGCGCATCGGCCAGCACCTCATCCCGCATCAGCCGCGCATCGACCGGGTCGTCCTGATACTGCGCGGCCTTCACCGCGAATTCGGTCGCCTGGCGCAGCCAGCCAAGATCGGTGCGCAGGGCTGTGTCGAGTTCGATAAAGCCGCGCGTCTGATTGGAGTTCGGCACTTTCGGGTTGGCCCAGCAATGGATCCAGTCAATCCCGGCGAGGCGCGGGTGGGGTGTCACCCCGTCGGACAGATCCCCCAATGTGACAACGAGGATGCGCTTGGAGCGCCGCGTCGCCTCATCAACCTCCCAGGCGCAAACCTCCGAGGCGGCCGACTCGTCCGAGAGGACAAACACCACCGTATCGCAGGAAAGGATCATCTCGCCGAGGCGCGTCTGGAAATCCTCGCCCTTGGCGATGGAGTGGCGGTCGATCAGAACTTCGTGGCCCTTGTCGCTGAGGGCGAGCTCCAGCTCGTCGGCAAAGGCCACCTGCGCGCGGGAATAGGAGACAAAGACTTTCAGCTGGTCAGCTGAGTCTGCCTCTATCTCTATTTTGTCCGTCTCAGCCATCGTCCCTGACGGGTCGTCCCCGATCAACCGCTCGACAAACAGTTTCGAGACGAAGTCGGTGTGAAGTCAAGCCTCAACTATACGATGATCGCGGTAGGGCGGGGATAGATTACTCCGCGCTCGCTTCC
>JBCBUY010000044.1:0-22506 GCA_039817885.1 Pseudomonadota bacterium
TGCCGGCGGTGTCGAAAAAGTTGTCGAGATCACGCTCAACGCTGAAGAGAAAACCATGTTTGACAACTCCGTCGATGCGGTTCGTGGCCTGATGGAAGACTGCATCAAACTCGATGGCGGCCTCGCTTAAATCACGTTGCTAACCAGGTGATTGTCTCAAATTTCGCTGAAATTGATCCGTCTGATCGGATTGGATCTTAATCGTCATCGCGCATCGTACATGAATGAGCCTTTTCTGAGGGGCCGTCATGGAGCGCATGAGGTACGATCGATTAAACCCTCTGCTAAGGTCCTGGTTCCAGTCCGCCGACGATTGGAGCCGGATCGACAGCAGGTCTTCGAGTGAAGATCGCGTCCGCGCCCGGGCGATCTTCTTCCTTGGCATGTTGTTTGTGCCTCTTATCACTTGCTTGCCAATATTGAGCAGCCACGCCGAAGCGATCAGTCCGTTTACCGCTTCGCTTACAATGGTATCGATCATCGGCATGGTGATGGGGCTTCTGGTCCTCAAATTCCTCGACAACCCATCTAGCGCCGGCATGATCTTCTGCATGTCAGTATCGTCGGCTTTGGTGCTTTGGCCTGGGCTAACGGATGGCGTGTTCGCGCCGAGCCATGTCCTCCTGGCCCTTACCCCCTTGCTTTGGGGTCTAATGGTCAGTGCGCGGGCTTGCCTGGCCTACTCCTTCTTGTTGCTGGCCTATGTGGTGGTCATGATGGTCTATGGGCCACAAGGCTTAAAAGCGACATCGGCCGGATCACTCAGCATGGTCTCTTATTATGGGGTGATGTTGATCATCGCCACGATCGTCTCCTGCTCCGGCACCGTCGGCTACGCGCTCATGACGCGCCATATGATGCGTGAACTTGAAAGTAAATCCACGGAGTCGGCCAACCTTGCCGAGGAAAACGAGGCCGCGCGCAGCGACGCCGCCTTGGCCGGTGAACGCTTCAGAAAATTTGCCAATATTGCGTCGGATTGGTTGTGGGAAACCGATGCCCGAGGGCGTGTTACCTATTTTGGTGGCCGGGAAGCCTCAAAGCTCAAGCGGGCCAATGCTGAAATCGTCGGTCAGCACTTCATGAGCATCCTGGAGCTGCGCAAGCACGATCTGGAGGACTTGCGCCGCGCTTTGGCAAAGGCTGACGCCTACTGCGATATTCCTGCAAAATTCACCGATGAGGACGGGGCGTCGTATATCTTCGAATTGTCCGCCACGCCAAGACTTAACAAGGCTGGCAAACTGATCGGATATATGGGCGTCGGCAAGGACGTCACCGCGCGCGTGAAGGCCGAAAACGATGTCCGCTTCCTCGCCGCAAATGACAAACTGACCGGCCTGTCCAACCGACATACATTCAACGCCCGGATCAATGACGAACTCGATCCGACCGACCTCCGCGGATCAGTCCTGTTTGCTGTCGATCTAGACGACTTCAAATCGGTCAATGACTCCTATGGGCACCATGTCGGTGACGCCCTGTTGGTCGAGGTTGCTGCGCGGATAAATTCCTGTATCCGCAAGGGCGACTGGGCAGCCAGGCTCGGTGGTGACGAGTTTGTGGTGATGGCTGTCGACTATGATCCTTGCAATTGGGCTGTGGACCTTCTTGCCAATCGCCTCCTAGAAGCGCTGGCCCAACCCTATCGAATCGAAGAGCTGGAACTTCACATGTCAGCGTCGATCGGATGCGCGAGATTTCCAGCAGATGCGAAGAATGCTCGGTCGCTAACCCAATATGCTGACATGGCGCTCTACGCTGCCAAGCAAGGTGGACGCAATCAATGGCGTGCTTTCACGCCTGCCATGCGTCAGGTTGCCCGCCAGCGTAAGCTGATGGAAAACGAGCTGCGGACCGCTTTGGATCAAGGGTCGCTCCGCGTCTGGTATCAGCCACTGATCAATCTCGACACAAATATCGTGACTGGGTTCGAAGCCTTGGCGAGATGGACCGATGGAGAACGAGGAACGGTTCCGCCAGCCATATTTATCGATGTCGCCGAGAAATGCGGTCTCATCAGCGAACTCGGCGAATACGTATTGACCCAAGCCTGCCAAGACGCCGCAAAATGGAGTGCGCAAGATGGCGCAAGTGCGCCTCGTGTGTCTGTAAACATCTCTCCGATACAGTTTGCTGACGGAAACTTGCCGCAGTCCGTTGCAAACATCCTGTCCGAGACCGGCCTTGCTCCTGATCGTTTGGAGTTGGAGATTACGGAAAGCGTCTTGATGCAGGATACGGAGAACGCTGTCCGCGTGTTGGAGGCCCTTGAAGCGCTGGGTGTCGGGGTTGCAATTGATGATTTCGGGACCGGATATTCATCGCTCAGCTATTTGAAACGCTTCCCGCTCAATCGCCTAAAGGTCGACCGCTCCTTCATTCACGATTTGGAGTCCGATGAACATGACCGCACCATTACCAAGACGGTTGTGCAACTGGGTGAGAGCCTCGGATTGTCCGTCATTGCCGAAGGGGTTGAAACGGAAGGTCAGCGGGCCTGGTTGAAGTCCATGGGCTGTGAAGAGGTTCAGGGCTTTTTGTATGCCAAGCCAATGCCAGGAAACGAGATTGTGGATTATCTGCACGGTCACGCCGATCAGACACATCGCGGCGCTTCAGGCATCGCTGCTCCCAAGCGATCCGCCTAAACGCTGCCTCGGCCGCTCAAGGGGCGAGCGGCGTGTCTAACAATGGCTGGCAAGCTCGGACCCCCAATACGGGAAGCACCCGCGTCCACCCTTCACTGTCCATATAGCTGATCCGACCGCTGGAAATGCGAGCCCCACCCTCAAGCTCTTCCCCCGGTGTGAAGGTCACGCTTATCTGTCGATCAGAGGCCGGTATCACATAGGTCAGATCTGTCAGAAACTGACCGAATATGTCGCCCCGGGCCCTTGTCAGCGTGAGCGGCACTGCGCCATCCTCAATGAAAACTGAGGCAACGTTTTCACCGGCTCTGGCGAAGAAGACCAGACGGGTGATCTCAGTTTGACTCCATAGAAATAGACCGCAATCACCAGGATCGAGGCGTTGTGGCGGCAGGCCTGAACGCAGGTTCTGCGTGGATGAGACTGCGGCGCTCTGGTCGCCGTCAGAGACACGTTCAGCCGTCGACGTATTGGTCGTCGTTGTGCAGCCGGTGGTCACCATCAGAACTACCGGAAGTAAAATTTTCCAGCCCATCATCAGATACCCCCGATCCTGACAGTGCGGTTATAGGTGAGAATCCCGTTCTCTCGTTCAAACCCGCGCAGAGTGAGAAGCGTAGAAAGTTCAGGGTTTGAGGTTTCGACGCGAGTGGCGAAGCTCGACGCTTCTGCAAGACCAATGCGGAATTCGGCGTCAAAGAGGTCACCGTCATCGGAGCTCCCGGAGAGTGGGATGCTTAGCATCGGACCATCGCAGGCCAAGACGCCGGACAATTCCCCACCGGACTGACCATAGGATGCAGCGGCCCGCGCGAGCACATTTGTCGCGATCTGCCCGGATGCCTGAACACAGGCATTTCTTGCAAACTGCACCTCGCCAGAGCGGATGCTCGCAGATCCACCGATCCGCCGGACCTCATTATCAAGCCCCACAAGCGGTTCGATATCTATAACAGCGTTCAGATCGCTCACCGCTAAGGCATCGCGTCCAACTGCCAAATCTGCCGAGCCTGACCCGGGAACCCCATTCCAGGCAATGCGGTACCTGACTCTGCCGGACACGAGTGCCATTGGCGATAGTTTCAGGGTCATGTCTCCGATTTGCTGTGCGCCTGCCGTCATCCCGAAGATCTGACCAGAAAAAACGGTTCCGCTGACTTGTGCCCAATCCACACCCAGCTGCTTTGCCGGTGTTCTGTCCAAGACAAAGCCAAGTGGCATTGTGGCGATCAGCGACCCAATGAGCGTCACAACAAAGAGTAGGACCAGTGTGATAATCCGCATTATGCCCGGCCACCTCTAAGTTCGATGACCGCCTCGATGCGTTCATCGTTCCGGGCACTGATCGAGGCAGCGACGATCTCACCACCCGGCTGGCTCTCAATCGTCGCTAACCAGGCAAACAGACGGGGCGGCTCGGCATCGTCAAAACGCAATTGGATTGTGCCGTCGCTTCCTCGTTGTACGCGAGACAGTGAAAGGCCGGCTTCACGGGCGGAACGCGTGACCATTGTCCGGAAATCATCCACGTCGGGCGCAGCACCGGATGATGTCACGTCGGTATTGGCCAGAACCGAAATGCCACGATCAACAATTGCGCGATCTGTCTGTGCGGATGCCAGCGCTTGGCTCGCCTGTTGCCGGGCATTGGACAAAGGCTGGATCACCAAAAGATACCCCAACACAAGAAAAGTCAGGACACCTGCGACAGACAAAAGCAGGCGCTCCCTAGGCTCTCGCGTTTCCCACCAATTGGTCATTGTCTCGCCCCCGTTGTGAGGGTCACATCTCCAAAGACGAGGTCGCCGCCACGCCGGGCGTCCCCAAGAACCGCCGAATAGCCGCGCTGTTCAAGTGCTGTCTGCAAGGCCGCGTCATCGCCATAGCCAATATAGGCGATACTCGCGACATATCCCCCGCGGCGAGGATCATATCGTACCGCCCTCAAGCTCGCATTCGGTACTTCGGCAAGCGCGGCATAGAGCACAGCGCTCGTGTCGAGGAAGTCCATTGCCGGACCGGCATTCGCGTCCCCCAAGGCGCGGGAGATGGCGCGCACCGGATCAGCAGGGTTTGGTGCCTCCGGGAATGCTTGGCGGTATGAGGTTGAGATGCCGCTGCGTATGTCGTCTGCGGCTGCACGTGTGGCCGAGATGTTCGCGTACCCCGACGCCAGTAACCCTATGCCACAGACGAAAATGATAGATGCCGCAAGCCGCCATTCTCGCCAATCGGCAAACGACAAGCCGGTTCGCTGGCCAAATCGGCCTTGTAGGAGATTCACCAGGTCGCCGGGAAACTCATCGCACCGCTCAGCGAGCGCAAGAAGCGGATCAGCGACGCGAACTTCTGAACCCGCCTCTCCCTCAACAAGCGCTGCAAGAATATCTCTTGGAAGACTGGCATCGACGGCGAACGGACCCGATTCTGAAACACCAATAATCCGGGGACCAATATCCAGAACATCACCTTCGCGGAGAATGCTATGTTCGGCCACAAGAACGGCCCCGGTCAGATCATGGACGGCGAGGCGCTCTTTCCACGCCTGCATAAGCTCGAGATCAACGATATGTAGATCGCGCGGTATGGTGAGGTCTTTAGGTTCTGTTCCAAGCGCGATGTGCAGCTCATCTACAGCCGTGGCGACGTCATCTTCTATCGCAAATGGGGCGGCTTGCCGGCTCTGTCTATCGCCTTTGGTTGGCAATGGACGCTGGAAAATCGTGATCTCGGTTCCCGGGGTGAACAATATCACCTCATCATTATCGCGCGCTCGGGATACGTCCTCGCAACCGTCTGACGTTAAGCGCACCAGCCGAACCGGTGTCTCCTCGTCTTCGGGTAGGAATCCATAAAGGCGACGTGTCACTAGCGAGCGCTCCTGTTTCGCCGGGCAATTTGCGCGATGTTTGCTTCACCTATGGAGTATAACGTCTCAAAGTCTGATGAAACATTACCGAAATATGCCGTTCCGCGAAACGTCAGGTGCCGTGCTGTGGTGCCCATAAGATCACTCCGCACGATTTCCGGAGCAATGCGACTTACAGTGTCCGTGGCGAGAAAAGCGTCTACTTGGGACCAGCCACCAAAGGGGCGCCGCGACAGGAGATCTACGGCTTCTTGGATATTGATGCTGCCGCCGAGCAACATGACCAGCAAGGGGCTGTGGCGCTCGTCCAAGGTGTTGATATTGAAGGGCCCAAGATCGGTATTATCGCGCACGCACAAAAGCGGATGGAGGACTTCGAGCACTTCTGCATCGTAGCCGAGGACAGATCGCAACTCGGACACATCGACCATTGGCTGCCCACTGGTGCGGTAGGGTGGCGACTGGCTGAGATAGTAGCCGTCTTCTGCCCCTGCGATACGCGGTGTTGAATCGGCGTCGAGCCAATCGAGCAGCGCGTCGGTCAGCGCTTCGACCTCAAACTCTGACAGCTCCAGCGACAGCAGAAGGTCGCGATAGGCCCGGATGGCCACGGGTTGTTCGGCGACATCGTCTTCAACTTCGCCGAGCCCTGCCATGGCATTCACATTGAAACAGTTGGTTGCGTCTTCCAATTGACCGACAATACTGCCGCCACCAGCAGCAAATGTGATCGGTTGCGCCAGAGAGGGATTGTCTACGGATAGCTCGCCCTGGGTCGCCTCAAGCAGATCATTCAGCGCAACAATACCGGCTTCTTCTGCGCCCGTGATCTGCCAGCTCACACGCGCGCGCTCATCAGCAATTGACGCGCGTGACAAAGACCGAAGGCCGACATCCGTCATCGCCACGGCAATCGCCGCCATGATTGAGACCATGAGAAGTACGGATATCAGCGCCGCGCCCGCCTCATCTTGTCGCCGTTTCATATTCGCCCCCCGACCAAGAAACGCTGGGTGAGCACTTCGCCGTTCCGAAATGTCAGCACAAGTTCGACGGCATCCGGCATGATCACCTGCCCACCGCCGAGACCGGCCTGCCACACCTCTGCGGGTTGGCCACCTGCAAAGAAACGTATGTCCATATCGATCAGATCGGACAGAAGCTCGGTATCCGTTTGGGGCGTCCTACGGGCCCTGTCGGGACGCTCCACCGCGCGGCGGATCAGCTTTCCATCGTCAAAGAGGTATTCGACAACCAAGAGCTCACTCCTCGGTGCCTCGAACTCGAAGTTCGACCAGCCATCACGCACCAGTCCAAGAAAAATGTTATCTCGGCCAATCTCGCCGCCATAGAAGCTTTGCGCGCCTTCGCCGGCTCGCCCACTTTCGACAAATCTCGGAACCGCCTGCAAAAGGTCTGCGCGCATATGGGCGTTCAGGCGATCGATTGCCGCAATTTGGTCGTGACGGACATCCAGCTCGCCCTGACCTCGAATGGAAGATAGCACCATAGTCGCACCGGCCCCCATCAGCAGCGCCAAGGCGAAAACGGCTATCAGTGTCTCCACCAAGGTAAAGCCAGCGTCTGAACGTCTGATTTGATGAGGCCTTGTTCCTATAAGGGTCATGGGGCGGCCCTTACCAAGGTGCCCGCTTCAGCGAGGACAGGGCTCGTTGCATCGCCCACAAGACGGACCTGCACGCCGACCAGCCAGACGCCCTCCTGCTGGCTTTGCTGCACGTTCATCACCCAATTGAAGTTACGCCCCAGTTGACGTTCAACGCCCTGACTGATGCCGAGCTCTATAGGCTCTATAGACCAGAACAGGTCAGTCAGCTGGTTATCGGCCACAATCCGCGCCAGCTGCTTCTCTTCGACTTGGCGGGCACCCTCAACGCTGCCACGGATCACCGACAGAAATCCAACGGCCGTTGTCGCCAGAATGGAGAGTGCGATCAGCACCTCCATAAGACTGAAGCCCGCTTCTGTTGTGCGATCCCGCCTCATCTGCGCCGTCCCAATCTGTCGATATCGCCGAGCACGATCGTCTCGCGGGACCGGCCATCTAATAGGACGATCTCGTAATTTACCGGTACGCCGGCCGGATCGAAATATAGTTGAGGGCCGTCATCGTTGCGGCGGCGTTCGACGAGGAATTCGACAGGCGATTCCAGATCGAGACCGAGGGCACCATCAGCTTGCCAATCGCCATCAACGCGGCGCACCACCTCGAACCGTTCGCCGCTGAATGCGACGCCATGCACTTGGCCTGTCAGAACGGCTCGGTCCTCTAAGTGACTGAGCGCCGCTTCAACGCGCTGGCGCTCGCGCTCAAGGCGTTCAGGCCCTTCCGGCAAGGTCATGACCACCAGGCCTGCCGACAGCCCGACAATGAACACGACGAGAAGCACCTCGACGAGCGTAAAGCCCTGCTCTGCTGGCCGAGACATCGACATGACCGACATGGGGGCTTAGCTCTGATCCCAATTGCCAATGTCTGCGTTTTCACCCTCGCCGCCAGGTTGGCCATCGGCCCCTAGGGAAAACACATCATAGGCAAATCGAGAGCGCTCAGCAGGGATTACATACTGATAATTGCGCCCCCACGGATCACTTGGGAGCTGCTGAATGAAGCCGCCTTGGGGGTAAAGCGCAGGATTGTCCAACCCGGCAGGGGCATCGACCAAAGCGTCCAACCCTTGAGACTCCGTCGGGTAGGAATACATGGCGAGCCGATATCGTTCCAGGCTCTGTGTGAGCGCGGAAACATTGGCCCGCGCCGTCTTCAATTGCGCGTCAGTACTCGCTCCGAAAACGTTGACGAGAATGACGGTTGATAGAAGTCCAATGATGAAAACCACAACCATGATTTCTGTCAGGGTGAACCCCTCTTCCTTGCGGCGTGATGTCTTTCGGGGTTTGCCAAATAGCACGTTCATAACGGTCTCCTGATTAGCCAAAGGCAATGGAATTAAGCTGCATGATCGGCAGCATGATAGATAACACAATCATAGCGACGACACCCCCTAGAATTAGAATGACCGCCGGTTCAAGAAGGCCAAGCGCAAGACTTGAGGCGCTGTCGAATTCGTCTTCCAGATAATCAGCCCCCTTGGACATCAATTCCGGCATATTGCCGCTGGATGCGCCACTGGCAGCAAGGTGGGTCAGCATGGGAGGAAAGACTTCCGCCTT
Organism: Pseudomonadota bacterium; assembly: GCA_039817885.1. GTDB lineage: Bacteria > Pseudomonadota > Alphaproteobacteria > Caulobacterales > Hyphomonadaceae > CALLCD01. The sequence continues at coordinate 8,716 of JBCBUY010000044.1, forward strand.
CGACAACGCGCTTGCCGGAGCCATGCCTTCGCGCACATTCCGAACAACATTGTCCAGCGCGTCAACAAAAACAAGATTGCTCAGCGAGCCGCGGGCGGCAGCCAAACTATCGGTCAGCGGCGTGCGGCTGGCCAGGAGCATAGCGAAGGTGCGGGCGAACTTGGCACTGTTGGTGGTTTGTATCAGTTTTCCGATAATTGGAACTTTCAACCAACCAGCGTCCACCCGGCGTTTGATTGCTGGCTGTTGTAGCATCCGCTGAACGCCAATTACCAAGGCCACAAGCCCGATCAGCACGACAAGTCCCCAGTCTCGTGCAAACGTCGAAACCCCAATGACGATTTGGGTGAGCAGAGGAAGGTCCTGCTCAAAGGTTGCAAATTGCGCCACAATCCGGGGCACCACGAACACCATCAGTAGCGCGATAACGACGATAGCGATGAAGGCGAGCACCAGCGGGTAGATGAGCGCGGTTTGTATTTTGCGGCGTGTCTTCTGCGTCTTCTCCAAATAGACGGCCAATCGCTCCAATACTTGCCCAAGATCACCAGACACTTCGCCAGCGGCAACGACCGATTGGTAAAGCGGGGAAAACGCTTTGCCGGCATCAGCCATGGCTTCGGAGAGTTTCTGCCCCTCTGAGACTCGGTCTCGCATCGCCGCCAGCAAGCGTCGCACAGGCGGTTTGTTCGACTGCGTGGATACGGCACCAAGGGCTTCTTCTACCGGTGTTCCAGAGCCAATCATCATGGCGAGCTGGCGGGTGACAAGCACGCGGTCAGATGAAGACAGGCCGCCCCGACGGATGCGGCGTGGACCTTGTTCCTCGTTGGCTTCAGCGAGCGTGAGCGGCGTTAGCTGACGAAACCGCAGCTCGCGGCGTGCAGCACGGGCGGTGTCCGCTGAGACAACACCACTGGCTTTGCGTCCGTCTGGCCCCAGCGCGACATACTCATATGTCGGCATAATCCTCTCCGTCGCGGCGGCTTACGCGAATGACTTCTTCAAGACTTGTCTCACCACTTATGACTCGAGACAGGCCGCTCTGGAAGAGTGTATCGTGCTCGGCAAATGCCCGTCGTTCGAGCGTGCGCTCATCTGCTTCATCATGGATGAGATCCCGCAGATTGCGGTCGACCATCATAAGCTCGTAAATGCCGACCCGGCCAAGATAGCCGCTGCGGCCACAACTTGCGCATCCGACGGCCCGATAGAATGTCACGTCAGCGGTATCAGAAAGGCCCGCGGCTTCTCGCTCCGATGCATCCGGCGAATATGCCTCGCGGCAATGCGGACACAGACGTCTGACAAGTCGCTGGGCGAGGACAGCCCGGAGAGTCGATGAGAGCAGATAGGGCTCAATCCCCATATCCCGCAGTCTTGTGATGGCCGCCGCTGCTGAGTTCGTATGAACTGTTGAAAGCACCAATCGGCCCGCAAGCGATGCCCGAGCTGCAATCCGTGCGGTTTCGACATCCCTGACCTCACCGACCATGACAACGTCGGGGTCTTGACGAAGGATGGCCCGCAGCCCTGCTGCGAAGGTCATTCCGACCTTGTCATTTACCTGTGTTTGACCAATGCCATCGAGACCATACTCCACCGGATCCTCGATGGTGAGGATACTCCGCTGACCATCGTTCAAAATCGCCAGCCCTGAATAGAGCGTTGTCGTCTTACCGGACCCCGTCGGGCCAGTAACCAGGATAACGCCGTTCGGCTCCGCCAAGGCTCCCCGGAAGCGTTGCAGAGTTTCGGCCGGCATGCCGAGTTCTTCGAGGCTCATATGAGCCCTTGCCTGGTCCAGGATCCGCAGCACAACGCGCTCGCCATAGCGTGATGGCAATGTGGAGACCCGCACATCGACAGCACGGCCGCCGACTGTAATCGAGATCCGTCCATCCTGGGGCACGCGGCGCTCAGCAATATCGAGGCGCGCCATCACCTTGATGCGCGACACAAGCGGCGTTGCCAGACGGCGTGACGGAGACAGAATTTTCGTCAGTACGCCATCTATCCGGTAGCGAATGGAGAGTTCTTCTTCATTCGGTTCGATGTGAATGTCTGATGCGCCGCGATTGATCGCTTCGTATAGAAGACCATTGATGAGCCGAATGACGGGCGCGTCATCATCCCCGTCAAGAAGATCTGCCGCCTGATGAACCCCTTCGGCGAGACTTGCCAGATCATCCTGGCCGGCCAATGCTGCCGCCTCGTCTTCTTCGACAAATTCAGCACGGGCGTAAGCGACCGGCAATTGGCGCGCAAAGGCATCTGGTGTCAGTTGTTCGAGGGAGAACGCTTGACCAAGAACGCGGCGTGCTTCCAACAAACTTCTGGGATCTGCACCATCCCTAACACCCACAGTCAGGTGATCACGGTCCGGCAGGACAAGCACGCCCTTATCCCGGGCAAAGGCATAGGTCAGCAAGGGGACGGCATCGCTCATCGTTACTCGCTCGACCTTGGCGCTAGGGCCTCCGGCGGAAGCGGAGGTGTTGTCTGAAGAAGTTCCTCAACATACTGATCGAGTGATGCTGGTCCGCCATCATTGGCAAGGATTTGCTGGTTACGGATGAACTGATAATTTCGCTCCGTCGCCAGACGAACATCTTCGGAATCTTCGATAATGGTCGGCCGAATAAACACCATCAAATTCGTTGTGGTTCGGCCAATCTGTTCGTTCTGAAACAGGCGCCCCAAACCTGGGATATCTCCCAAGAGCGGAACCTTCTCTCGCTCGACGACGTCCGACGCCTCAATCAAGCCACCGAGCACAACAAGGTCACCATTGTCGACGACGACGCTTGTTTGGAGTTCCCTCTGATCAAGGATGAAATCTGGGGTTGCCGCCGCACCAATCGCGGAGTCGATGCTAGACACTTCCTGCTCAATATCGAGGCGAACCGTGCCGTCCTCGCCCACTCTCGGAGTGACCGTCAGGATGATGCCGATTTCCCGGCGTTCGACGGTTCTGAACGGGTTCAAGTTTGCGTCGCCGAGCACTTCGCCGGATGTGATCGGAATTTCCTGCCCCACTGCAATGCGCGACACACTATTGTCCAATGTCATGATCGACGGCGTTGAGAGGATGTTCGACTCGTCATCGGTTTCCAGCGCGTTCAACACCACGCCAAACAGAGTGTCGCCGCTCTGCCCCCCGAAGCCGACTGTGCCGCCCGTCAGGCCCAAAAGGGACGCAATCGCAGCCGATTCAAATAGGTCGCTACCGGCACCGTCTCCGGGCGAAAAATCCACTTCGGTGAGTGCCCCGGTCAGTGCCAGTATGTTAGGCGCTGCATCGGAGAAAGTGGACGACACAAACGGCACATCCCCATCCGACCCAGTGACGAGGAATTGCAATCCAAGCTCACGTGCTTTGGAGTCCGACACTTCGACAATGATGGCTTCGACCAGGACCTGGCGGCGGCGCGCATCTAGCCGCTGGACAATCGACTCAATGCTGGAAACAACATCGGGTGTGGCGCTGACGACAATCGAATTGGTTGGTTCGTGAACAGAAATAATTGTTGGTACACCGCCATTATCGACATTGTCCGGTCCGTCCGCGCCAGCGATTTGGCGCAGTATTGGTTCCATAAGGACGGCATCTTCGTGGCTCAATGTCAGTACACGGGTTTCCTTGCTCAAGGGGGACGTCGTATCGAGATCTTGAATCAGGCGCGCTGCACGGGCAACGGCAGCCGGGTCGCCACGTAGGATGACGGAGTTGCTTGTTGTGGATGCCACCACGGACAAAGACCGAAGACTTCCGCCCTGATCGTTATCGATTTCGACCGCGTTGATGATCTCCTGAACTTCCGCCACCGGAAGGTTGGCCAAGGTAATCGACTGGGTGACAGAACGGTCACGATCAATCTGACCGACGATTCGATCCACCACATCCATGTTCGATCCGTACTCAACAACGATCAGAATGTTCGAAAGTGGATTGGCAACAACGCGGCCCTGAGCACCGAGCAGAGGTTTGACGATTTTCGCAGCTTCGACAGCGCTGAAATGATCCAAATCGTAGACTTTTGTCACAAATCCCGCACCGTTTACGAAGCCGAGCGATCCCTCACCTGCGGCGACATCTTCAGGGACGATACGATAAATGCCGCGTCCGTTCGGAACTGCCGTAAACCCCTGAACGCGGAGCGTTGAAAGGAACACCTGAAACAGATCCGTGGTGGACAACGGCGTTTGCGAATTGATCGTGACACGCCCATTAACGTCCGGATGGATAATAAAGGTGTATCCGGTCACCATGGCGACATCGTCAATCAGGGTGGATAGTTCCACGTCTGAGAGGTTCAAGACATGTTCACCATTGCTGGCGGTCTGCGGATCAGCAGGGTTTGCCTGACTCAAGGCAAAGGCCAGGCACATCGCCTCAAATACTCTTACTACTCTAATCATTAGGTATCCTCTGTGAGGGTGAGCTGAATAGCCACCTCCACTCCGTCGCGTTCGACCAAAGCTTCTATGCGGTTCTGGTCGAGAAAAAACTCTATGAAATCGTCATCTTCGAAACGCGCGACAGATCGTCCGTTCAAAGACAAAAGTATGTCGCCAGCCTCGAAACCCGCCTGGCTAAACACGCTTCCGCCGCCACGTGGTGATAAGCGGTATCCGAGCACTCGTCCGTTCTCCAAGAGCCTGTTGAAACCGGTTCCATTGTAGAGTGCCATGGCGCTAACCGGGGCGCTGACCGCCCGTTGAGCCGGTGCCCGACTGTTCTGCTGATTGGTTGCAGAGCCGGACGTTTCCGCCAGCCCGAGGAAGCTGTCTTCGTCATTACGCCGGGATAAACTTTCCAAACGCCCGCGGGAACGAATGGTTACACGGTCTGTATAGATCTGTTCCAGGGTCACGCCATCAATGATCGTCTCGTCAATGCTGACCATAACTTCTTGACCGTCCGGCTTGATAATCCAGACGCTCCCAGTGCCGTCGCCTCCGGACAGGGCCCGAATGCCGGTTAGTCGGAGATTAAGTTCAGTTTCCGGAGCGTCCGGGCCATCCGATGCGGGTTCATCGACAATGGTGGGAGATGCCGCATTTCGGACAAAAGGGTTGCTTCTCACCAATACAGTTCTGTCGGCCGGCTCCGCCTGAACGCGAACCGCGTTGCCGACAATCGGTCCGTTCGCAGATGGTGCTATTGCAATGCTGGATCCGGGGGCGACCAGAAGCCAAATCAGACGCGCCACAATGATTGCGAGCAATACGGTGCCAGCAGCCTCGACCATCAGTCGCAACCGCTTCGCCCCCCCTGCTACTTCTCGCGATCCTGTACTCACTAAATCACAACCTGCTGCTCACGTACACTTACGTGAAAAAGCTCAATAAAGCTTCTCATGCGAACGATCTTTTCGCACGATATTTTAACAGATCAGAACGGAATTCTCGGAGAAAATGTAACAATATTAATCCGTTCCGGTCTCAATCGCCCCGATTTAGCGTTTGACGTGCAAGACTCCTGCCGTCGAAATTCACAAAAGCCTTCGAAACCAACCGACTTTGGAACATCTGTCGCATGCCCCCCAGGACTTCACGCAATATCGTCGATCCGAACCTTCAGTACTTCGGCCAGGCTCCTCGCTGTGCGCATGCTGAATTGGGCACCGTTTTCAATTCGGGAGATATGATTGACGCCCATCCCTGTCGCCTCGGCAAGTTCCTTTTGGGTCATTAACCGCCAACGACGGATGGCTCTCACCGCGTTTTCCCCAGAGGCGATCTCTCGAACAATGTCTGTCGGAAGAACCGATAGTGTGGACATCAATTCGTTGACTTGACGTTCCAGCAAACTCACTCTGGCTTCGACATCAGAGCAACTGTTTTCCATTGCCGACTCCATTCGCGCGAATAGGGCCCGATTAGCATCGTGTCGATACACTTTTTTGTAGGTGATATGACAGTGATGCGACGGAATTGACGGACCACGCCAACAAACCGTCTAATCTCAAAAAATGAAGGGCTCCAGTCACTTACTGGAGCCCCTGCCGACAGAAACTTAGGTGTTGCTAGAACTTAACGGTGATCTTGCCGGTGAATTCGCGCCCAAGATCGAACACGTCGAACAGACCGACTGTGCCATCACTAAAGTCCTGTGTCGCCTCGTAATCATCGCCGATGAGGTTACGCACGGCGAGTTCCAGGTTCCATGTTGTTCCAAACGTTGTGAAGTCACGGCTGGCAACGAAATCCAGCAAGACCGGAACCTGTTCGATCACTGCCGGCCCGAAATTACCGGCAGCAATCGCTTCTGGCGTGATGCCATCCAAGTTCTCGGTCTGACGGATACGCTCTGACGCGTAGTTCAAAAGCAGTGCTGCCTTACCGTTGATGTCAGGGTTTTCAAGAGCGATCTGAAGGTTGAAGAGATGATCCGATTGTCCTTGAAGCGCGCGGCCATCCACAATCACAGACGCCGCATCGACAAATTCCGGCGTCGCCGGCTGACCCGAAATGATGGTTGGGAAGATGACATCGCCGTCCGTGCCGACCTCGGAGTCCGTGAACGTGTAGTTCGTCTTGAGCACCAGATCTGCAGCGTTCAAAACCGGCACTGCAGGGATCCAGCCGCTGATATCGAATGTTTGCTCATACTCGAACTCGAAACCAAAGAGTTCAGCAGACGGCGCATTCACAAATGACTGACCAGATGAACCGATAGCTGACAAAGTCGTCGTCTCGATCGGATTTTCAATATCCTTGTAGAACCCGCCAATCGTTACGAATTGCCCTCGACCGAAGTAGTACTCAAAGCGGAGGTCGAAGTTTTGGATCTCACTGTTCTGAAGGAACGGGTTACCGATGAAGTCCTGGTCGGTGGAGTCATCGAAGAAGATGGCCGGCGTCAGTTCGCGGAACTGAGGACGTGTGATCGATTCCGAATAACCGAGACGCACCTGCAGATCACCGACAGGGATCCACGTCAGTGTCACACTTGGCAGAAGGAAGTCGCCGTCTACCAAGGTTTCCGACAGCGTCAGGTCTGGCTGAGCTGTCGTGAAACTTGTCGTCAGCTGATCGCTTCCTTCCCACCGCGCACCGGCTGCAATGCGGAAATACTGCCCAAGTTCAGCATCGATGCCAAAGTACCCGGCATTCACCTCAAGGGAGGAGAACGCATTGTCCTGAGACACGGGGTTTGTAATGAACAGGGCATCGAAGGCCTCAGATCCGGCCACAGCATCCGTAAAGATGACGTCGTTGCGGACAACCGCCAGAAACTCGTCAAAGCCCGGGCCATCAAAGAAGCTGAATTCCCGCGTAAAGGCGACACGCGATTTGTCTGTGTAGGCATAGCCGAATTTGAAATCCAAGGCGTTGCCGAAGATCCGGGTTGGCACGACCAAATCGATGCCGATGTCGAGATTTTCGTCGTCGACCTCAGAGAAGTCGACCCCTACGGACCCAGGAGCCAAAGATCCCGCGGAAAGGGTTGGCGAGAACAGCAGCTGAAAGCCATCTTCGAGACTATCGCGGCCGCGAAGGAAGTTTCGGCGGAATGGCGCGTCCCGTTGCGCTTCACCGTAAGCGACGCGCCAGTTGAACTCGAGATCGAAGAGACTTGGGAAGACATGCTGCCCAGACCCTTGGGTCTGCCAAACCTGACTTTCAATGAATTCGAAATTCTCTTCGAACAGCTCGACGCCATCTTCCTCCGTGTTGACCCCCTGCTCAAAACGGGTGTCGCGCGTGGTCGACCGCAGGATCAGATTTGTCCAGTTCACCTCGTGATTTGAGCCGTACTCGATACCGAAATTGGCCAGGCCGTTGAGGAAAACACTTTGCGTCGTGCTGGTGAAGTCGAACAGTTCAGCATCGCCGCCGAGGCCTGAGAAATCACCGACAATCGGCGCTGAGTCCGCATTGGTGGCCGTGCCAGAAAGACCGCGCTCCCGGCGTCCCTGCCGAGTCTGCTGATCAACGTTCCAGTTCGCCGCGAAGTTCGCACCAATCTTCAGATCATTTGTGAGATCGAAGAAGCCGCCAAACTCGGTGCTGAAGCCATAGGCCGGTCCAATATCATCAATGAAGGAGACAAGTGTATCGGTTACGCCGAGGGACAAATCGATCGCGTCTTGGTTTGCAAGAACCAGGGCCGAATCGATGCCGGTGAATCCAAAGAAGGCCTGTTCGAGAAGATCCGGAGTAGACCGCGTGCCGTCATCAAAGCCCAGGAAATCCAGATCGCCACCTCCATGGACCAAGCCATCCTGGCCGGTGGTCACGGTGTCCGCGCTGATCGATGCACCGAAATTGAAGTAGAACTCATCTGGAACCGCTTTGGTTCGCAGCTCTACGAGGCCGCCGCCGAATTCAGCTGAGAATTCCGGTGAAAATGTTTTCTGGACAAGGGCACCGGACAGAAACGATGTCGGAATGAGATCAAGAGGTACAACACGGCGGAGCGGCTCTGGGCTCGGCAGGGGTGAACCGTTGATCGTTACCGACGAATAGCGTTCATTCAGGCCGCGAACGATAACGAATTTGCCGTCGCTGATCGCGACGCCCGATACGCGCTTGATCGCTCCGGCAATGTCGCCATCCCCGGTAAGAGCAAAGGCCTCTTCGTCAAGAACGCTTGAGATTTCCGATGTCGACCGCTTTTCGTCCGGAATAAACTGACCCCGGACAATCACGGGACCAAGGACCGCTTCCTCGTCCTCTTCCTCTTCAGTTTCTTGCGCCGGAGGCTGTTGCTGCTCCTGCGCGATGACCGATTGAGCTGACACTAGCGCGGTCGTTCCCAGAAGGACGCTTAGCACTCTGCACCACTTGAATTCTGTCTTCATGTTTCTTGATCCCCTCAGGCCTTCTCAGAAAAACGATACCGGCGGGGAACGCTTGAAGCGCTCCCCGCCAGCTATGGGATTTGACCTAAAGGCCGATCGTCCAGCCAGCGAACCAGAGGTCGTTCTCATCCTCTAGAGCGCCGACATATTCTGCCGCCTCGAGCTGATCACACTGCGACGGAAGCGCTGTGAACGGAGCACCGTCTGCGTCAGCTTCTGCTGCCGGGATTGACGCAAACTCAGCCTCGCACACCGTCACTGGATTTGCAGCGACAATGTTTGGAGCCGTTTCGTTCGCACCAGGAGCCAGCGCCGTGGTGAAGCCAGGAATTGCACCGAGCGTGTTTGCGGCAAACACTTCGATGTTGGCGCTGGCGGCATCAAGCGCTGCGGTGTCAACAAGCTGCTCTGCATTGCCTGAGACAGATACGGAGCTGACCGTTGGAGAGATCGGTGCTGCGTCGTTGTCAAACTCCAAGCCTTGGCTGAAGTTTGTAATCACCGCGTTCACGACCGCCCCGTCAGTACCATCGCGAAGTAGGACACCCTCACCAGAGGTCGCCGTACCGCCACCAATGAAGGTCGCATTCGCAACAATCGGACGAGAGCGCGGCAGGAGGTTGGCAGCGTCTGGAATATCGGAGTTGCCGTTATTGTCAGCTTCGATACCGCCATCGTCACCTTCGTTCTGAACGACGATCACGAATTGGGCTGTCCCGGTCCAACCATCTGTCCAGTCAAGCGAGTCATCGTCAGCACCCGTAACAACGATGTGGCTAGCGCTCACCGAGCCGCCGAACCATTCGACGCCGTCATCGTCGCCGTTCAAGATCTGAACGAAGTCGATTTCAGTTCCGCTACCAACGCCTTGCAGGGCAAGCGCGTTAAGCTCGTTGTCATCGGTGAACAGGAAGCCTGCATAGCGGATCTGCATGAAGTTGATGACGCCAGAATTGTCATCAACCGTTGCTCCACCGAAGATGCCTGAGCCACCTTCACCGTTTTGCTCACAGTCTACCGATCCAGCGATCGCAGAGGAGTCCACGGTACATTCGTTGACCGGTGCGCGACCATTGATCACGAGACCACCGATCTCACCAGACGCGTCGCGAACGACGCCGCCATTCTCAAGGTCGAGACGGCTTGTCAGGACAACCGGTGCGGCCGAAGAGCCGTTCGCGAAGATCTGCGATCCACGAGAGACTGTCAGGAGGTCAACAACCCCGATGGCCCCATTACCAAAGACGGTTACACCAGGATCGATGCTCAGAGAGCCGGTTTGGGCCGCTGGGTTAGGATTGTCTGGGTCGGCACCAGCATCTGTTCCGACGAAGACGGTTCCATCTAGACGGTACAGATTTCCAGCCGTCAGGCTGACATCACCAACAACCGGTGTCGTAACCACACAGGTGAAGGTTTCGGTTCTTCCTGGGAAGGCTGACGGCGCGTCAGTGGAGTCGACAACCGTGCCGTCTGGGCACCCTGGAGGCTCAGCCCCCGGAATCGCGATCGTCCAACCGGTGGTGAAATTGTCAGCTGCGGTATCGTCGGGCGCGAAGGCACCAACAAACTGAGCTTCCTCAAAGAATGGTCCGAGTGTTGTCGGATCGATTGCGCCCGCGTTCGCCGCGATTTCAGCCGGGCCGGGGAGAACACCGTCAAGGGACACACCGCCGCCTTCAACATTTCCTGTTCCGGCAGCGAAGATGGCTTCACTGTCGACGAGGTCTTCGCCGTTGCCCGCAACGATTGTGCCGCTGACACTTGGTGTCGCGAGCGTGCTATCTGCGTCGAACTCAAGGCCTTGAGAGAAGTTTGTCAGGATCGCGTTGACGATTGTTGCATCCGTCCCGTCGCGAAGAAGGATCCCCTCGCCTGAGGTATCTACGCCGCCCCCAATAAAGGTGATGTTGGAGATTGTTGGGTCAGAGCGTGGCAGAAGGTCAGCGGCACCCGGAATATCGGAGTTGCCGTTATTGTCAGCTTCGATACCACCATCGTCGCCTGGATTTTGAACGACAAGCGCGAACTGCAGGTTGCCGACCCATCCATCTGTCCAGTCAAGTGAGTCGTCTTCAGCGCCGGTTACGACCAGGTTCCGAGCGTTCACAGTCCCGCCAAACCATTCGAAACCGTCATCATTACCCTGGTGAACCTGGATGTTTTCAAACAGCGTTCCGTTACCTACGCCTTGAAGCGCGATGCCGTTCAGCTCGTTATCGTCGGTGAAGAGGAAGCCAGCGTGTTGAACGCGAATGAAGGAGAAGTCGCCGGAGTCATCGTCCGACTGGTCGCCGCCGAACAGACCGGACGCCCCCTCACCGTTTTGCTCACATTCAGCGCTTCCTGGAGCCGCCGACGAGTCAACGGTACATTCGTTAAGTGGCGCTGCACCATTGATGGCAAGGCCGCCCCAGTCGCCCACACCGCTGGTACCGTTTGGCAACCCGTCATCCACAAAGTCTTGCTGGGATGTGAAGATGATTGGGTTGGTTGATGACCCAACCGCGAAGAGCTGTGATCCGCGAGACACAACAAGAAGATCAACAATGCCGGTCTGGCTGGCGCTTACAAACTGCTGGCCTTCAGCGAAGGTGACCGTTGCTGAGTCACCAGCCGCGTCGCCGACGAAGACGGTGCCAGACAGCAGGATCGGGTCAGCGCTGAACGGCACGTTGAGCGTGCCAGTGATTGTGCCGCCGCCCAGAGGGAGTAGCGAACAGAAGTTGGACGTCTGACCATCGACAAGTGCCAAATCTGCAATGAAGCTGGTGCCGGCTGGGCAATCAGCTGCTGCAGTGGGTGCCGTGGCCCGTGAAGCAAATCCGGATGCGCCTGGCGGAGGCGGCGGTGGTGGTGGCGTCGCAGTTGGTGGAGCAGTTGGAACAACCGCAGTTCCTGGTGATGCAATTTCAGTATCTGAACATGCGGCTAGTGCAATCGATGCTGCACCGGCCAATGCGGCCCAACGCAAACTTGTTTTGAACGTCATCGTGAAAGAAGCCCCCTCGCGTGAGATTGGGTGGTTATTATCCTGTGCAGGAAGTGGCGTACTACGCGTACGAGTAGACTCACCCTCCTCCCGGCGGCTGGGTTATGGCATAGGTCTGTGACAGTTTTTGAACAAATAAAACAATGAGTTACGCGACAAATTCATTGCGTTTTTGTTGCACTTTCATGACGCAACACCGCTATAGTTAACATTCCGAAATGTTTATGGGTGCGCTCAAGCATACAATTTCAGTTTTCCGAATTGTCTGATGCTCTCGTCAGTTGCCAATCAATAGAAGGGAACCCACATGAGATCGAATGGAGTTCGAGCGACGCTTCTACGACCGCAAAGGGTAGTGTTCAGGCGATCGTCAGAACTGGTAACTTCAGCCACGGGTACCACTTCTGCGCCCAGGTGATTTGTCGCTTTGATTTCGGGAGGTTGCCCAGCAGACGTTTTCGCCCCGCCGTGCTTTCGAGGTCACATCTCGGCTGCTCGCCATCGCTCAAACCACGAGACTTTGCACATGACTATGAGTTCAGACTGGTTGGTGCGTATTCACGGTCAAGGGTAAAGACGCGTGGACGTCCACCCCTCTTCGTCCCTCTTGAACAAGACCCGGTCGTGCAATCGGTAGGGCTGATCCTGCCAGAACTCGATATCTGTCGGCGCAACCAGGAAACCACCCCAGGTCGATGGTCGCGGCACGGGGGCATCTTCGTCAAAGTGGGCCCGCACACGCGCCAACTCTTTGAGCAGGTCGTCCCGATCCGCCAAAGGCTCGGATTGATCACTGGCCCAGGCCCCAAGCTGACTGTCCCGGGCGCGGCTGGCAAAATAGGCATCGGCCTCATCGTTGGGAATCCGGCTGACGGCACCTCTAATGCGCACTTGCCGCCGGAGTGACTTCCAGTGAAAGCAAAGCGCAGCATGGCTGGACGACAATAATTGCTGCCCCTTCGCGCTTGTTTCGTGCGTATAGAAACTAAACCCCCGCTCACCAACATCTTTCAAAAGGACGATCCGGACGTCCGGGATGCCGCTTCCGTCAACCGTCGCAAGTGACATGGCGTTGGCGTCATTCAGTTCCTCAACTACAGCCGCTTCGAGCCACGCCTTGAATAGCGCGATCGGAGCCTCCGCTGAATCAATGAGCGGCCGGTCCGGCCCTGCTTTATATTCAGAGTCGTTGGGTGTCGGCGGGATAATCAACTTGTCGGCCATACCTCCATTTAGGGGTATTGCTTGCCACAATCCAGACACCGCCGTTCAAAGCGCCACCAAACCACAGGCCGCCAACACCAAAGTCCTCTTTACGACAGCACGAAACTTGCTTCTAAGGGGGGCGTGAAAGGACAGATTATGTCGCATAATACATTTGGACATCTATTTAGAGTGACGACTTGGGGCGAAAGTCATGGGCCGGCCATTGGATGTGTCGTAGACGGATGCCCGCCCGGCATCCCGCTTACGGAAGCAGACATTCAAACTTTCCTGGATCAGCGGCGTCCTGGTACGTCGCGGTTTGTTACCCAGAGACAAGAGCCCGACCAAGTGAAAATCCTCTCCGGCGTATTTGAAGACGAGCGCACCGAGGGTCAGGTAACAACTGGAACGCCTATTTCGTTGATGATCGAAAATGTTGACCAGCGATCCCGCGATTATTCCGCCATTCGAGATACTTACAGGCCTGGCCATGCCGACCTGGCATATGATGCCAAATATGGTGTGCGAGACTATCGAGGCGGTGGGCGGTCATCCGCGCGGGAAACCGCCATGCGTGTTGCAGCTGGTGCGATCGCGAGAAAAATACTTGGCCAAGATATTGTCGTTCGTGGGCGGATCATCCAGATCGGACCGCACAAAACGACGGCGGCACCGGATTGGAACATAAGAGACATCAACCCTTTCTTCGCGACAGACGAAGACATTGTTCCGGTCTGGGAAACATTCTTGGATGAACCAGCCTTTCGCGTCTCATCCAAG
>JBCBUY010000045.1:0-22328 GCA_039817885.1 Pseudomonadota bacterium
ATACGCCCCAAGACCACCACACTGAACATCAAGTTCAGAAACCGCGCCTTTGGCAGTGGTTGCGGGCGCGCTTCTTCGCTGGGATCGTTATCGCTGCGCCGATCGCTATCACGTTCGCTGTCACGGCAGGTCTGATTTCCTGGATCGACGCGCGGGTGAAACCACTTATCCCGCCAGCCTGGAACCCTGAAAGCTACGTGCAATTTGGTATTCCAGGTCTTGGGGTTGTGGTTGCTGTTGTTCTGCTGACGCTGATCGGGGCCGTGGGTGCCAATCTGATTGGTCGCTCGATGCTGAAGGCTAGCGACCGCTTCCTGGAAACTGTCCCCTTTGTCAGCAATGTCTATTCTCTCTTCAAGCAATTGTTCGAGACGATCGCGTCCAGCCAGCAGCAATCCTTCCGCGATATGGTTCTGGTCGAATATCCGAAGCGCGGGACGTGGTGTATTGGCTTCGTTACAGCTTCGGTTAAAGGCGAAGTGAAAGAGAAATTGGGTGAGGGTATGATGGGCGTTTTCGTGCCGACCACACCAAACCCAACGTCAGGTTTCTATATGTTCGTTCCGAAGGACGAGGTGATTGATCTCGACATGTCTGTTGAAGAGGGTGCGAAGATGATCGTGTCAGTTGGCATGGTCGTTCCGGAGCATGTGACCGAAGAACAGCTCGAAGCAGCGCTTGCGAAAATTCCTGCTCCGGAAGCGAAAGCCAGCTAATCCTCAGGCTTTTCAACGCGCGGGCTCAGAAGTTCGCGAAGGAGCCGTAGCGACTTGCCCCGCTCTGAACTGAGATCTTGATCCGTTTCAACAAGTGCCTGCGCGTCCTTTCGCGCGATGGCAAAAAGATCACCATGATCCTGCAGACGGATGACGCGGAACATCGGTGCGCCGGACTGGCGGAGGCCCAGCATGTCGCCGGGCCCGCGGAGTTTGAAGTCTGCTTCGGCGATCTCGAAGCCATCCTTTGTGTTGCGAAGCGTCTCAAGCCGTGCTTTGGCGGTTTCGCCCAAGGGTGGACGGTAGACCAGCAAGCAGAAAGACGGTTTATCGCCTCGGCCCACCCGGCCACGCAGCTGGTGAAGCTGGGCAAGACCAAATCCTTCGGCGCGCTCGATCACCATAATCGTGGCGGCCGGTACATCAACACCGACTTCGATGACGGTTGTGGCCACCAGCACTTTGGTGTCTCCCAAACGGAAGGCTTCCAGAGCCGCGTCTTTCTCAGTCGGCTTCAGCCGACCGTGAACGAGACCCACAGGGACCCCAAGCCTATCCTGTAGTGCAGCGTGGCGGGCGACCGCGCTCGAGTCGTCATCATCCATGTCGACTTTTGGGCAAACCCAGAAGGCTTGTTCCCCTTGTGAGGTTGCTCGGCCAACAGCGGCGACAACATCATCGATGCGACTGTCTGGAAGGGCTCGGGTTTCGACCGGTTTTCGGCCCAAAGGTTTTTCGTCGAGGACCGAGATGTCGAGGTCACCATTGACGGCGAGGGCAAGTGTGCGCGGGATCGGCGTCGCGCTCATCACCAGTATATGCGGGCTAAGCGCTTTGCCGGCGAGGCGGGCGCGATCCATGACACCGAAACGGTGTTGTTCATCGACGATGACCAAGCCGAGATTGGCGAAGTCCACGCCTTCCTGAAACAGAGCATGGGTACCTGCCGCGACCTGAATTGAGCCATCGGCGAGGGCCATGCGTGTGGCTTCACGGGCCGAGCCCTTATCTCTGCCGGTGACCGCGGCGACGGAGTATCCCAGTGGGCTGAGCCAGGTGTCGAGGGTCGCGAATTGTTGCCGCGCGAGAACTTCTGTGGGGGCCATGAAAGCAGCTTGGAATCCCGCTTCTACGGCCTGGACTGCAGCGAGAGCACCAACCAAGGTTTTGCCGGACCCGACATCGCCCTGCAGCATGCGTCGCATGGGAGAGTCCTGGGTAAGGTCCTCGGCGATCTCTTCTGAAGACCGCATTTGTGCGCCGGTTGGCCTAAAGGGGAGTGATGTGACAAGGCGATCCTGGGCGATGAAGTCTGTTCTCATCGCGGGAGCTTTGCGTCTTTTTCGCTGGGCCTTCGCCAAAGCGAACGCGATCTCCCGAGCTAACGCTTCGTCATAGGCCAGGCGTTCGGCTGATACTCGAAAAAGCGCTTCATCATACTGCGTTGGCGCATGGAGATTGCGCAGCGCCGTGACCAGAGATGGCCAGCCCCGCTGTTCGACGAGGTGATTGTCGGCCCATTCTGGCAGGTCGGGCAGGGTATCAAGGGCAGCCTTGGCCGTGCTGTGGACGCGCTTATTGGTGAGGCCTGCTGTCAGATTGTAGATTGGTTCCACGGGTGGGGGCCGCTCACCTCGTTCCGGATCGACGATGTGATCTGGGTGAACCATTTGACGCTCACCGTTAAACTCCTCGATCCGGCCGGAGACGATGCGCTGGCGGTTCATTGGCAATTGACCGGTCAACCAACGACCGTCGCCGCGAAAGAAGACAAGCGTGAGAAATCCTGTCTCATCGGCCAGACGCACGCGATATGGCTGTTTGCCACCCTTGGGGGCGATGTGCGCCTGAACCTCACCCTGAACAGTTGCAACTTCTCCGGGCTCAGTGTCTTCGAAGGTTGGCCGAACGCGGCGGTCGAGCCATTTGTCGGGCAGATGCAAGAGCAAATCCCAGACAGTTGATCCCCCGACCAGTCGTGCGAGCGGGTCCTTCAGCTTGGGGCCTATGCCCGGCAAGCTGTCCAAATCAGCAAATAAAGGGAAAAGGCGTTCGTCCCGCATGGTCCCTGTTTACGTCGTGTCGCACTGCCCCGCCAGCCGAAGATTTGCTAGGGGCTTGAGGTTGAACGGATAAAGCGGAGCGATATGTGAGGGTTTTGATTGCAGGTGCGGGAATTGGCGGGCTGACGACCGCGCTCTGTTGTTTGCATCACGGCCATGACGTTCTCGTGTTTGAGCAGGCAGATATCTTAACCGAGATTGGAGCTGGCATACAGGTTTCCCCCAATGCGATGAAGGTGTTTCAGGCGCTCGGGATCGATACTGCGATTGCCCGCAACGCGTTTCAACCAGAAGCCATTGAGACCCGCATGGGGAAGAGCGGCCTGACCCTCTTCAAGATTCCCCTGACTGACTATGCGACAGACAAGTGGGGAGCGTCTTATCTGCACATCCACCGCGCGGATTATATCGATGTGTTGAAAAATGCGGTCCTGGCAAAGGCACCTGATGCTCTCAGACTTGGCAAATCCATCGCTCATTATCGTCAGTCTGACACATCCGTTTCAGTGCGGTTTGCCGATGGCACTGAGGAGATGGGTGATGGTCTTATAGGCGCTGATGGCATTCACTCGAAAGTGCGTCGGCAGATGTTTGGTCCGGGAGAGCCGCGCTTTACGGGCAATGTCGCCTGGCGCGCTGTTGTTCCGGTTGACGCTTTGGGCGGCGATGCACCCGACCCGACCGCGTGCGCTTGGATGGGCCGGGGCAAACATGCCGTGACGTATCTTATGCGGCGAGGAGAGCTTGCTAATTTCGTTGGCGTCGTTGAGCGAGATGGCTGGCAAGAAGAAGGATGGCAGGTGCGCGGAGATAAAGCCGATCTGAAGCGCGATTTTGCTGGCTGGCATCCTACCATCGGTAGGTTGATAGATGCCGTAGATGAGGGACAACTCTTCCGCTGGGCCCTGTTTGATCGGACACCTCTGCCGGGGTGGACGGATGGTCTGGTCACCTTGCTCGGAGATGCTGCGCATCCGATGCTGCCTTTCCTTGCGCAGGGCGCATCAATGGCGGTCGAGGATGCCTGGGTGCTTGCTGCCGAATTATCGAGTTCGGATCAATCCGTATCCGGAGCGCTTAGCGTCTACCAGACCCGGAGGTTGGCACGCGCCTCAAAAGTTCAAGCAGCATCGCGTGCAAATATGAAGCTATTTCATCGCCGGACAGGTCTCGGCCGGCTTGGCACTTATGGTCCGATGTGGCTTGGTGGTCGACTTGCTCCGCGTGTTGTTAATGCCCGCATGGACTGGCTTTATGGGCATGATGTAACGGCAGCGACCTAGATGATTTTTTCGACGCGATCGATTTGGTTCTCGACGTGGGCCAGGTGATCCATCTTCATCCAGATTGTCGCGCCACCTTCGCCCGCGACGGCTGAAATTCTGCTTTGTAAGGGCACTCGCAGCCAATCGCGTGCTTTCAGCACATCATCCCTTTCGGAAATCTGTCCTTCCACAACCAGCAATTCTGCACCGCCCGGAGTGTCTCGGGTCAGCTGAGCGCCGGGCTCCAGCGTGTACAGCGCGACATCTTCGATCTCGTTCTTGAAGAGGGGGCGGCGAGACACGCCATTTTCGTTCGAGGCAGTCTCGGCTTCGTCCAGGCGGATGCGAATATGTATCTGGTCGTCCGGCTCGAATTGCCAGAGTTTGACAAAGATCGTGCAGCCCGGTTCGGAGCCTGGCGTGTGAGAGGATCCGGGTGGGTTTCGGATATAGGATCCAACCGGGAAGTCTCCGTGCTCGTCCTGAAAAACGCCATCTAGGACGATGAATTCTTCGCCGCCGGTGTGAACATGTGGGGAGAAATGGCTGCCTGGATCATATCGCACAATGGTTGTGGCCCGCGCCACCTCATCGCCCACGCGATCAAGCGGGCGGCGCATCACACCTTTCATGGGTGATTGCAGCCATTCCAGTTGGTCGCTGTGCACGACCACACGTTTGTCAAAGTCAGCATTAATCCTCATGGGTCTTGCCTCTATTCGCTTTGCATGACGCAGCGGGACAGACGTAAGGACTGATCTTGAGCTCTGCAATCACGCTTGGGTGAAAGGTGTCCTCATGGAAGGAGTCTGCCATAGATAAGCCGAAGGTCAGCGAGGAAAGACGAGATGCGTCGGAATTGCTGACGGATGTCAAACTTCTCATTCTTGCTATTGCCAGCGCTGTTGTGACGGCGAATGCTTATTATATTCATCCCATAATTGCGCCTGTGGCGGCCGATTTCGGTGTCGATCAGGGCTTGATTGGTATCGTCCCGGGAGCCAACCAGATCGCGCTCGCGCTTGGGGTGTTTCTATTGCTGCCGCTCGGGGACAGGATCAGCAATCGGAAGCTGGTGATCATCTTTGCGGGGCTTCAATGCGTCTCGCTTGTCGGGATGTCGTTTGCGGCTGATTTTCGATGGTTTCTGACGTCATCGACGCTGCTGGGATTCTTCACCATCGCGCCCTATCTGCTGCCGGCCTATGTGTCGAAGCGTGTGCCGGCCAATCGGTTGGGGCATGCGAATGCGATACTGACGACAGGGATCATTATCGGCATTCTAATTGCTCGGGCCGGCTCGGGGGTCATTGCAGAGCATTTCGGTTGGCGCGTCGTTTATTATGTCGCCACTTTGCTCATGATCGGAATAACGCTGTGTCTCCCCTTCATCATGGAGGAACGCCAACAGAGCGATAAGGCTGGTAGAAGCCAAAGCTATGGAGCGCTGATCGGGTCCATTCTGCCGATTGTTCGACAATATCCGGAAATTTTGATCTCTGGCAGCATCCAAGGGCTCAGTTTCGGTATTTTTCTCGCAGTCTGGATGGGGCTTGGATTGCACCTGACAAGCCCGGAGATGGGCTATGGTGTCGACACGGTCGGTTACCTGGCGCTCCTCGCAATGGTCAATGTGTTTACGACACCTGCCCTCGGTCGGTGGGCCGACCGCACGGGTGCAAGACGTGCACGCCTTATGCTGGTTTTCATTCAGATTGCGGGCGTCTCCCTGTTTCTGCCTTTCGGTGGGTCGCTCTGGTTGCTTATGGTGCCGATTGTGATCACGAATATTGTTGGGCCGGTCATCGATGTGACAGGTCGTATGACGTTCCTCTCGGAGAGCCCGGACATTCGAACTCGTCTGATGACCGTCTATATCGTGTTGATGTTTGCTGGTGGGGGGATTGGAAGTTGGGCAGGTACAGCTGTTTATGATTGGGCAGGGTGGACCGGTAACGCTCTGCTGGCACTCGGCTTTTCTTCCATGGTTTTGGTGCTGGCGATATTCGCGGTGCGCAGACACGATCATAGGGCCGGTTGACACTTAATATGATCGTTGTAACGCGAGTGTCTGGCAATGCCCGCACGGGTTCAGGGTTAAGAGGCGAACAGCATGGTCAAAAGGTGGCTGGTTGGCCTCGTTCTGTTTTTCGGTTTGGCGGCGGCCGCATTTTGGTGGGCGTCGAATACGACACGGTATGCTTTTGATACTTCAATCGAGGTGATCACGCTCACCTCGCCTAAGTCGCAGCCACAACTTTATGCGCCAGGCTACGCCCCGCCGCTAGAGTATAGCGAGGCGCGTGATCCTTGCGCCGAGCGGTCGCTGACAAAGCGGGCATTGTTTGGAGACTTGCATGTCCATACTGCGCTGTCGGGTGATGCGTATGCGGAGGGCACGCGCCTTTATCCGGAAGCTGCATACCGTTTTGCTAAAGGAGAGACGGTTCTGTTTCCTGGGCCCGGTGAGTCGGACGGGGCTCCGATACAGATAGGCCGTCCTCTAGATTTTGTTGCCGTGACAGATCACTCCGAAGCTTTCGGTGAGAGCTATATCTGCCGGAACGAAGGCGCGTATCCGGGCTATGAGTCCAGGGCGTGTCAGATCTATCGGGAAGGCAAAGAACCTGGTGTTCGCGTGTTTGGTGTGCCGCGCGCGGGCACCCGGCCCAAACGTGTCGCGTCGGTCTGTGGGCCAGACGGCGAAGACTGTCGGGACGCTGCTAAGCTCGTCTGGCAAACAGTGATCGATGCAGCTGAAGAGGCCTATGACAGATCACCGGGGTGCAGCTTCACCAGTCTTGTTGGCTATGAGTATACGCGCAGCCCGAGCGGCATGCATATGCACCGCAATACGATCTTCAAAAATGCTGACGTTCCGGACTATCCTGCGAACTATATCGACTATCCGAGCTTGCCGGCGCTTCTTGGGAAACTGGAAACGGAGTGTCGGCTTGGCATCGATACCTGTGATGTTCTTTCCATTCCGCACAATTCGAACATTTCAAGCGGGAATGCGTTTAATTCCCGCTCCCTTGCAGGCTTGTCTGATGAGGCGCAGCAAAGACATCGTGTGCAGCGCCAGGCCTATGATCGCCTGATTGAGATCACCCAGCACAAGGGCGCGTCTGAATGTGTGAACGGAGTTTCGGATATTCTGGGCGATGAAGATGAGTATTGCGGGGTGGAAGCCATCCGCAAGATTGGGGGCCGTGAGCGCGCCTTTGATACGACGACCTGGATTCCCCGCGTCTTCCGCACCACTCTTCGCGAATGCACCGATGCCGATTTCGATCCGGTGGATAATCTCTATAAAGGCCCTTGTGTCGCGTCCCGCGACTTCGCCCGCGGTGCCTGGTTGGAAGGCCTTCAAGAGCATAGCCATAGCGGGGTGAATCCTTTCCAGATGGGGGTCATCGCCGCCACAGACACCCATGTTGGGACGCCCGGCTTTACCGAGGAGGTGAGCTGGCGTGGTCATATCGTTCATGAAAGCACGCTCGAGGGACGCATGGGTGTGCCCCGTCTCGGTCGCCATAATCGGCTGGAAAGCAACCCTGGGGGGCTCGCTGGCGTTTGGGCCGTTGAAAACTCGCGGGACGCTATTTTCCAATCCCTGAAGCGGCGGGAAACATTTGGGACGTCGGGCACGCGCATCGAACCGCGATTGTTTGCCGGCGACTATCCGGCCGATCTCTGCGACGCGCCCGATTGGCTGGATCAAGCGTATGCCAATGGTGTGCCTATGGGAGCCGAAATCCCCGCGCCCTCAGACGGCATCAGTTTTTTGGTCCAAGCGCGCGCCGATAGTGGCCCGTCCGCCATGCCGCTTCAGGAGTTGCAGCTGATCAAAGGCTGGATCGATGAAGACGGGAACAAGCGATTCAGCGTGACCTCCGTGGCGTCCGCGCCGCCGGAGGCGTCGAAATCGCTCTGCACGGTTTATCGTGATGCCGACTATGATCCTGCGCAGCCAGCCTACTACTATCTCCGTGTTCTGGAGTTGCCGAGCCCACGATGGAGCGCCGCGCAATGCATCGTTCAAGAGCGGGACAAATGGCCAGCAGCCTGTGCTGGCGCGCTGGGCAAGACGGTTAACGAAATGGCTTGGACGTCACCCATCTGGCTGACCCCACAATAATGTGATGGCGGGACACCGGAGAGCCGACTAAACTTCAGATCTGTAAAGTAGGGAGACGCCTATGCGGCGGTGGTCTTGGAGGTTTGCTTTTTGTGCCGGTTCGCTTGCGCTTTTCGGTGCCTGCGTCTCTGCGGTGACAGAGTTTCCTGATGTTGCGGCGTTGGATCTTTCAAGCGATATTGTGGATGTTCAAAAAGGGGTCGTGGAGACCACGCTCGCCCAAAAGGCTAGGATTGACCGTCTCGCCTGGCCAATCCTCCAAGCGAATGCAGAGCTTTGTCATGATCGGACACGGCGGGCCTATGGCATCACCTTCGGTAATGACGAGACGATCCGCGGCTTGGTGGACGGTCTTACGCTCAAGCAGGTCCGGGCCATCGGATATGATGCATCGTTGACCGTCATTGGTGTATCGGGCGGCAGTCCGGCAGCTGAGGCTGGCATAAAGCCCGGTGCGATTCCCCTGAAAATTGGCGAGACGGCCATTGGCGGAGAGATGAGCGCACTTGAAGATGCCTTGAGGAAGGATCGGAACGCGCGGGCTGTTGCGGACAAAACGGATCTTGTTGCGAAGCCACTTCCCATGGTGTTCGAGTATGAGGGTGAGCGATTAGAGGTGGCCCTCCAGCCCGAAACAATCTGCGATGTTCGAGTACGGATTAGGGGGACTGATACGATCAACGCTTCGGCAGGCCGCCGGACGATTATGATTAACCGGGGGATCGCGAATTATCTGGAATCGGACCGTGATCTCTCAGTGGTCATTGCCCATGAATTGGGGCACGTCGCTGGAGAACATGTTCGTAAACTCACGCGAAATCACTGGGTGTCTGGTCGATTTGCTTGGGGGATTCCCCTGAGGGTGGGGGCAGGGCTCGTGGATTTGAGCCTCGGCGCGACACTGGAGCGGTTCGCTGGTCAAGAAACACCGCCCGGGCAAGCAACCGTCGCGACGCTTGATAACCGCGCGCTCGGCATTCGAAATTTCGAACGGGAAGCTGATTATCTCGCGGTCTATTTCGCTGCTCGCGCCGGCATAGAGTTGGAGAATTTCGAAGACCTGTTTACGCGCCTTGCCCCACTGTCCGTTCGATCCACCTATGGCAACCGAAGCCATCCGATCACATCGGAACGACGATTGGCCTTGCAGCTGGCCCGCACCGAGGTTGAGCGCAAGCGCCTTGCCAGTGAACCGCTTATTCCCACCGGGTGGCCATATCCGCTATCGAAATGACGGGGCGGTCGGTCTGCACCCCCAAGCTGCCTAAGTTGAGTTTCGCTAATGCAAGACTTTTCCGATTTGTGTCTTGCCGTTTTCCTGTGAATGACGTCCTATCCCGATAACTTTCCTTGATAACTGTATCTGGTGGAGGACGAATATGGGAAAAGTAATGGAATTCAATGGTTTGAAGCTTGATCAACCTGGTCGCGGCCGGATTTACGACTCCATATTAGAGACAATTGGCAACACGCCACTCGTGCGGGTTCCCACACTTTTGGCCGAGGAAGAGGTCAAAGCTGATGTCCTTCTGAAACTCGAATTCTTCAACCCACTGGCAAGTGTGAAAGATCGGATCGCCATCGGCATGATCACCGCCATGGAAGAAGATGGGAAAATCGGACCGGGGTCGGTCATTATCGAGCCGACATCAGGCAATACAGGTATCGGTCTCGCATTTGTGGCGGCGGCGCGGGGCTACCGGATTATTCTGACAATGCCGGAATCCATGTCCATTGAGCGCCGCAAGATGCTGGCGCTTATGGGGGCTGAGCTTGTTCTGACGCCAAAAGAGAAAGGCATGCCGGGTGCGATTGCCAAGGCTGAGGAGCTGCTTGCAAGCACCGAAGGCGGTGTCATGCCGAGCCAGTTCGATAATCCTGCGAACCCGGCCATTCACGAAGCTACGACGGCTGAAGAGATTTGGACCGATACGGCTGGTCGCGTCGATGCGGTTGTCGCGGGTGTGGGTACGGGTGGAACATTCACCGGTTGTGCGCGCGTCTTGAAGGCGAAGAAGCCAGACATCAAGATGATTGCTGTTGAACCAGAAGGTAGTCCTGTCCTGGCGGGCGGGGATCCTGGTCCTCACATGATCCAGGGGATCGGTGCCGGATTTGTTCCAGGCAATATGGAAACTGATCATATGGATGAGGCGGTGCCTGTGTCCAATGACGAAGCCTTCGATATGGCGCGCCGGGTCGCAAAGCTGGAAGGCATTCCGATTGGGATTTCGTCAGGCGGCATACTGGCTGCCGGGCTGAAGGTCGCGAAACGGCCCGATATGGACGGCAAAACGATTGTCGTTGTTATTCCATCTTTCGCGGAACGGTATCTGTCGACGGCGCTGTTTGAGGGGCTTGGCGACTAGACTGGGCTGAGCTTTATCGCGCGGCCGGCGGACAGATGGTTGGCCGCCGCGACGATGGCATTCGCGTCGATCATGAAGTGCTCGTAGAGATCGGAAATCGTGCCGGTTTGACCGAAATGCTCGACGCCGAGCGGAGCTGTCGGGTGACCCATCACGCTGCCAATCCAGGCAAGCGTGGCCGGGTGGCCATCGGTAACCGTGATCAAAATGGCATTGCGAGGCACATCTTCCATCAATCGTTCAATCTGGCTCTTTGCGCCGGATTGACCACGGGCACGGGCCCGCCGTGCGGCCGTCCATCCTGAGTTCAATCGATCGGCTGACGTAACGGCGAGGACACCAATATCCCGGCGATCATTGCCAATGCGACCGGCAGCCTCAATCGCTTCCGGTGCAACACAGCCCTGATAGGCGATAACCACTTCGCAATTGGCTCCAGGTTTGCGGAGCCAATATGCCCCATCGATGACACCGCGAACAAAGTCGGGATCATTACGCGCCTTCAGTCCCAATTGTTCGATGGAGCGCGTTGTGAGGCGGAGATAGACCGAACCGCCGGTTTCGTCGCGCAGCCAGGTGCGCTCGTCCGGGTCACCCTCGCCATCTCTTTGCAGATAGTCGAATGCCCAATCCATAATTATGGATAGCTCGTCGAGATAGGCCGGTTCGAACGACACAAGACCATCTTGACTCATGCCAATGAGCTGCGCACCGATCGATTGGTGCGCTCCGCCTTCTGGGGCGAGCGTGACGCCGGACGGTGTGCCGGCAATTATAAACCGGGCGTCCTGGTAGCAAGCATAGTTCAATGCATCGAGACCACGGGCCACGAATGGATCATAGACTGTGCCTATGGGGATAATCCGCTCACCGAATAAAGAGTGAGATAGCCCTGCTGCCCCGAGCAGAAGAAAAAGATTCATCTCAGCGATCCCAAGCTCTATGTGCTGGCCATCGGGAGAGAACAACCATTTCTGGGCCGATGGAATTCGCTGGTCCCGGAAGACATCGGATTTTGCCTCCCTGGCAAAAAGGCTGCGGCGATTGACCCATGGGCCGAGATTGGTTGACACAGTCACATCTGGTGATGTGGTCAGAATTCGGTCGGAGAGTGGGTGGTCCGATTTTGCCAATGCGTCGAGAACCTTGCCGAATCCAGCCTGGGTGGAGAGCATGCGGTCGTCCAGGAAAATGGGGCCGGGGGAGGAAATGACCGGCGCGGCGTATCGCCTGGGGCCCGACTTGAAGAACGGCACGGTCTCAAGGAAGGTTCTGACAGAGTCACCATTCTCGCCTCCGGCAAAGAGCTCCCATTCCTGGCCACTTGGAATGTTCATTTGGGTCTGGAACTCATCCATTTGCGCCTTGGTCATCAAGCCTGCATGATTGTCCTTATGGCCGGCGAGTGGGGTGCCCCATCCCTTGATCGTGTAAGCTAGGAATACGGTTGGCTGATCATCTGTGATCGCATCGAATGCGTCGCACAGTGTCTGGAGGCATTGGCCTCCGAGATTGTTCATCAGAGCTGCAAGCTCTTTATCTGTGCGCTTGTCGAGGAGGACAGTGACGTCTCCCTGATCGCCGAGATCGTCCATTAGTCGTGCGCGCCATGCGGCACCGCCCTGATAAGTGAGCGCAGAATAATCGGCATTTGGGCAGGACTGGATCCACGCTTTCAATGTCGCTCCGCCGGGCTCCTTGAAGGCTGCGCGTTGAAGTACGCCGTGGCGGAGGACAATTGTCCGCCAGCCAAACGCATTGAAGATGGCTTCGATTTTCTCCCAAAGCCCTTCATGGACAACGCCGTCGAGGCTCTGGCGGTTGTAATCGATGACCCACCATGTGTTACGGAGGTCATGTTTCCAGCCCTCCTGCAGGGCTTCGTAGACATTCCCCTCGTCGAGTTCGGCGTCGCCTACGAGCGCAATCATGCGCCCAAGCGGTTTGTTCTTTGACCATGTTCTGGCTGCAAGATAATCCTGCACGATGGAGGCGAAAGCCGTAATGGCGACACCGAGACCGACGGAGCCTGTCGAGAAATCAACATCGTCTACGTCTTTGGTACGACTGGGATAGGACTGGGCTCCTCCAAGGCCTCTAAAATTCTCCAGCTTTTCGCGTGTCTGATTTCCCATCAGATATTGCATGGCGTGAAATACGGGCGAGGCATGGGGCTTGACCGCAACACGGTCTTCAGGGCGCAGGACATGGAAGTAGAGGGCCGTCATGATCGACACCAGTGATGCGCAGGACGCCTGATGCCCGCCAACCTTCACATCGCCATCCTCCTTTTCCCTAAGATGATTGGCATTGTGAACAATCCAGCTGGAGAGCCAAAGGAGGCTTTGCTCAAGAGATTTTAGGTGGGCAGAGGCAGACATGGCCAAGAACTCCTTCCGGGCCTTTGGTTTGGCATGTGGCGGGTATTATTCCAATAAGCGTGTCTTTTGGTGAACCTATTTCGGCTTGCTGTGAGCCGGAGTGCGCCGTAAGGCTGCATGTCAGCATTCGGAGTTCATTATGACCATCGACTACTTCCTGGTGCTAGGAGCGATATTTTTCGGCTTCGCGCTTTTGTCGCGCCGCATAGAGGGCGCTCCCATAACTCCACCGATGCTGTTTACCGGTGCTGGTTTGGCAATTGCCTATTCTCTGCAAGCAATGGGCAGCTCAGAATCTGTGATCACTGAGTCCGCGCTACATACTGTTGCGGAGCTTACACTTGTGCTGATTCTCGCCGCGGATGCGTCCCGGATTTCGCTTAAGTCACTCTTGCGATTTCGATCCATTCCGGTGCGGCTCCTTCTGCTTAGCCTACCTCTCACGATCGCGCTGGGGGCGGCCGCGGGCATGCTTATTCTTCCGGATATCTTATGGGTTGAGGCCGCACTCATCGCGGCGATACTGGCTCCGACCGATGCCGCTCTCGGCGCGTCTGTCTTGGCGGAGAAATCGATTCCATTGCGGATCCGGCAGAGCCTGAATGTTGAGAGCGGTCTTAACGATGGTATTTCGCTGCCTGCTGTTCTGTTCTTTGCATGTTTCCTCAACCTCACCCACCAGTCTGGCGAGGTGAATTGGCTGGCCTTTCTGGCGTTGCAGCTGACGCTCGGGCCGCTGGTCGGCGTATTTGTTGGCTGGGCAGGCGGGCAGCTGATTGGTGTCGCAGCCTCTCGAAATTGGATCACACCGAATTATCAAGGGGTCGCCGCCATGGCGCTCGCGCTCGTGGCGTTTGCTGCCGCCGAGCAAGTCGGCGGCAATGGTCTTATCGCAGCCTTTGTATGCGGGCTGATCTACGGCAATCTCCGCGTGGAATATTCGCATTTCTTGCACGAGTTCACCGAAACTGAGAGCGAGGTGCTGTCTCAGTTGACCTTTCTACTCTTCGGGCTTGCGATCTTGCCTCACGCGCTGGAACACGTAACACCGAACATGATCCTCTACGGGCTTGCCAGTCTCACCATTGTTCGAATGGTTCCGGTGGCCATCTCGATGACGGGCTTGAAGCTACACCCACCGACGCTCGGCTTCTTGGGGTGGTTCGGGCCGCGCGGACTTGCGTCCCTTTTGTTCGCACTATTGGTACTCGAGGATCTCGGCGTTGAATCTGCAGAGCTGATCGAGACGATTGTCGCGATGACGGTTCTGATGAGCATTCTGCTGCATGGCTTATCGGCCGGGTATCTTAGCCGGGCCTATGGGCGCTGGGCAGCGAAGGCAACTGGGGAGGCTTGTCCGGAGAATGCTGAACCCGATGCACAAGCGGTGTTTGTGCATGGTGAGGCTCAGCGCGGCTAATCACGTGTTTAGCTAAGCCGCTGACCTGGGACTTGGCGTCCTAGACCGCGCTGGTTTTCTCAGCGATCGGATCTGTCGCGGCGGCGGCTTGTGCCTCGAGCTTTTCCCGAATGCCGTCGTGTACGGATCGGGTGAGCTTGTGCCGGCTAATGAGTAGACCCCCAGCTAGCAGAAAGAGTGATGGGGCAAGGATGAACGTCGTGGCAAGCCATTGGCGATCCTGAGGGGAGGGGTCGACATTGGGATCGTAACCCACCCAACCAAGAATATTATAGGCAATGAAGGGGCCGGCCGCGCCGCCTATTTTGGCTGTCAGGGTGAGCGTTGAAAAGAATATCGACATGCGCGGCTCGCCATGGGCGAGGGCATCATGATCTGCGATATCGGCCATAATGGCCCGCGCGAGGAAGATACCCGCGCCGAATGCCAGGCCGTATAGTGTGGTGCCGAAAAGTGCGAGACCAAGATTGCCGGGGGGCAGGAGCACATAACTGCCCAGGGTCAGCGCGCCGTAAATCATGGCAATGCTGAAGGCGACGTGTTTCTCGTAGCGCTTGGCAACCCAGATCCAGAGCGGCATGGAGATCACCGCCGCGCCAAAATAGGCGAGAAGAACCAAACTTGTCTGCTCACCGGTTTCGAGAACATCTTCGGAGAACCAAACGAACAAGCTGCCAGTTATGGCAAGCGCGCAGGCGAGGCACATCTCCGCCAGGATCAGACGGCCGAGATAAGGATTGGCCGATAGGTCGCGAATGATTTCGCGCAAAGATGGCTGTTCTATTGTCTGTGGTGCAGGCTGTGGATCTGGCACCAAGGCTGCTGCGATGGCGACCGTGATCGGGAGACTGATGAGTACATAAATGCTCATCGCTGTTGCGCGGGCGACGCTGTTATCGTCGAGGGACAAGATGGCTGGCAGTACGAGGACGGTCAGCATGCCGCCATTCACTGCGA
This sequence comes from Pseudomonadota bacterium, assembly GCA_039817885.1. Classification (GTDB taxonomy): domain Bacteria; phylum Pseudomonadota; class Alphaproteobacteria; order Caulobacterales; family Hyphomonadaceae; genus CALLCD01. Next base: position 15,313 of record JBCBUY010000045.1, read on the forward strand.
TCTGGCGGAAGCCGAGGACGCGCGATCGGTCGTCGTAGCGCCCCGAGAGTTCCGCGCCCCAAGCCAGGTGTGAAATGAAGGACATTGTGTAGCCAAGATAGACGAGGCTAAGCCAGACGGTGAGGTAGAGCCAACCGGCGTTTTCGGGTGGGTTGAACAGCATCCAGATGGACAACATCAACAGTGGAAGAGAGGCGAGCATCCAGAAACGACGCCGGCCAATTTCTGGGCGCGTTCGATCAGCGAACAGCCCGAACCCTGGATCCGTAAACACGTCGAAAATGCGCGTTACAAAAAAGAGTGTGCCGATCAGATTGAGGCTGAGTGAGGTGTGCTCAGCATAAAGGGGCGGGATGAATACAGAGAGTGGTAGCGAAAGAGCGGACAGCGGAATCGCAGGGAGACAGTAGGCGGTGATCCGCGACACAGAAAGGTGGGAACGGGCTGTCATGCAGTTTTGAGCGTGGGAGGTCGGGGCATGTCAGTCAACTGAAAAAGGACATTTTGTTTGCCTCGTTGACTTAGGTTTGGGGGGAGCTAACGGCGCACGCATAGTGTTGGCACCTCCAATCGGAACAATTGGAGGTGCCCCTGCTTACAATCGCTAACCGTCTTTAGTCTCTGACACCCAGCGATCGACCCGCGCTTCGAGAACGTCTAGCGGCATCGCGCCTCCGCTCAGGACAATGTCATGGAAAGCACGGATGTCGAATGCATCACCGAGTTCTGCTTCGGCCATTGTCCGAAGGTCCAGGATTTTCAGCATACCAATTTTGTAACTCGTGGCCTGACCTGGAAGGACCATGTAACGGCGCACCTCTGAACGTGCCTGCGTTTCCGGAGCGGCGGCGTTCTCAAGGAAATAGGCAAGTGCTTCTTCCTCAGTCCAGCCTTTTGCATGCAGCCCAGTATCGACCACTAGGCGGATGGCGCGCCAGATCTCGGACCCCAAGCGACCGAACTTAGACAGATTGTCGACATAGGTCCCAGGGATTTCCGAGGCGAGGAGCTCAGAGTACAGACCCCAGCCTTCCGTATAGGCGGTGAAGTTTGCTTGTGTGCGGAAAGTCGGAATGCCTTCCAACTCCTGCGCGATGGCAATCTGCATGTGGTGGCCCGGTAGCCCCTCATGATAGGCGATTACCTCAAGCTCCCGCTTTGGCAACGCCTTCATGTCCGATAGGTGAGCATAATAGATGCCGGGTCGTGCCCCGTCTGGGGTCGGTGGGAAATAATGTTGGGCGGCCCCATCCTGTTCGCGGAAGGCTTCCACACGTTTCACGATGAGATCTGCCTTGGGCAGCAGTCCGAAGTATTCCGGAAGCTTGCCTTTGATGTTTTCGATCGCGGCCGTTGCTTCATCGATATAGGCTTGGCGCCCTTCGTCCGTATCCGGAAAGTAGAGCCGTTCGTCGTCCTTGGTGTCGCGAAGGTAGTTGAAGTATTCTTTGAGTGTTCCTTCAAAACCTTCAGCCTCTTTGATGGCCTCCATTTCACTGCGCAGGCGGGCGACTTCGGCGAGGCCGATCTCGTGGATCTCATCTGCTGTCAGATTGGTCGTCGTCTGGTTGGCAAGGCGCTCATTATAGTAGGCCTGCCCGTTTGGCAGTGCCCCGACCCCCGTTGCGACAGCTGAGGCGTTGACAATGTCTTCTTCTTGCCAAGTGATAAGACGTTCATAGGCGGGTTTCCAGTTGTCAACGAGGGCTGTTTCAGCGTCGGCGAGGAGGCCATCGGCTTGTTCCTGGGTAATCGTTTCGGCGTCGAGAAGCCCTTGGACCTTTCGCTGAAAATCGGCCCATATGTCGCTTGGATCGCCGTCATCAAATGGCGCGCCAGTGATAATTTTATTGGCTTCTTCGAGGACAAACTCAAAGGCGAAAAGAGGAGGGCGTACACCCGTTTCAGCATTTGCCTTGGAGCGGACGATCAACTGATCAATAGCGCGCTCTGTTTCCTTAATCCGGGATATGTAGGCCGCCAGTTCATCGTAATTTGTTGCCGGGTGAAAGGCGATCAGAAGTTGCGGGAAAAAAGATTGGACTGCCTGCATTTGCTCGAAGACGTAGGTATTTGTGCGGAACTTGGATGCCGCTTCGTCCTGGGCGAGTTGATAGGCCCAGATATCATAGGAGATTTGGGCTTCTGGGTCCAAGGCATCATAATCAAATGAGGCCTTCATCTCAGCGACGCTCGCTCTGAACCATTCCAGCTGAGCTTCCTCTGCTTCAATGGAGAGATCGTCGATCTTATCAAGATTGGTTTTGCGCCCGAGAAAGGTCTGAAACATTGGGCTGAAGGCAAGTTGTTCCTCGAACTGTTCTTCCAACCAGGCATTGATGCGGTCCGTTTCGGATGGATCAGATGCCTCCTCGTCTTGCGATACGACGACGCCTCCGTCTGCTCTCTGCTCGGTTATTTCCGGAACCGCGTCCGCAATCGTATCGGTTTGAGGTTCTATGGAAGTTTCACAAGCGACGAGCGCCGTTGTGGCGAGTAGGGCGACCAATAAAGAACGCATGGATGGGGGCTCCGGAAATTTGCAAAGCGTCATCTATCGTTAAACGATATCAAATAGCAAATGCTTGTTGCCTTGGAGTGCAGCGTGTCACGCGCGTCTCAGACCGGCGTGTCAAAGCGAGGGGGTAAGCTCGTCGACGGAGCCGATCTATGGGCCCGGACTTTCTGCAGTTCGATTACGGAGCGTATCGATTCTGATAGTTCAGCTGTGAATCTCCAAAAAATTCAAATTGGTAAAATGGAGGAGATGCCATCACAATTTGCGATGTTCTGAAATATTCTTGCTATGTCCCAGTAATGTTCCGTTAATATGAACTTGTGGACAAGGCGAAATATCAATGCTGCCCATGGTGTCCCAGTTCTTCCTATGTTAGCCCAAATTATAGCATAGTTGGCCCATAAGGAGGCTGACATGACCAAGGGGCAAGGCTGGTGTTTTCGTCGAACCACGACAGCGCAATTGATGCGAAGGGGCGGGTGTCCATTCCGGCGCCGTTCCGCGCGGCGTTGGGCAAGGCGACCCATGTCCATGTCTGGCCAGCCTTCGATGGCAAGGTCTGCTTGGAGGCTGGTGGCGATGAGTTGCAGGACTATTACAAATCAATCCTTGCTCAGATGCAGCCGAGCAATCGCGCGCGCGAGGCTATCGCCCATGCGGTGTTCGGGCGGAGCGTGCAGCTGAAGATGGATGAGCCAGGGCGCATAAAAATTCCTGAGGCTATGCTCGACGCGGCGGGCATCACCAAAGCGGTGAAATTTGTTGGAGCGGTCGACCGCTTCCGGATTTGGGGCCCCGAACAGTACGATGCCTATGATGCGCAAATGGTGACACTGGCGCGCGAAAGCATGGAAGCTCTGGACGCTCCGTTCCAGGCCGCACTTGCCTCCGGCACCCTGCCGGGTGGGTCAACTCGTACCACCGGGGAGGACTAGTGGCCGATCTGGACGGACATATTCCGGTGATGTTGCCAGAAGTGCTGGAGGCTCTGAGCCCCGGCGATGGCGAGGTTTTTGTTGACGGTACGTTTGGGGCTGGTGGGTATACGCGAGCTATTCTGCGGTCGGCTGACTGCCGCGTTTTGGCGATTGACCGAGACCTTGATGCTATTAAGCGGGCCGAGGGGCTTGCGAGCGAGGAGCCACGCTTTGTGCCCCTATTTGGCCGATTCGGCCATATGGACGCGCTTTTGCGCGATGCGGGCGTTGAGATTGTTGACGGCGTCGTGCTCGACATCGGAGTGTCATCGTTTCACCTCGACGAGGCGGACCGGGGGTTCTCTTTCCAGCAGGATGGTCCCTTGGATATGCGCATGGGTCAATCTGGGCCGACGGCTGCGGATGTTGTGAATCATATGGGCGAAAAGGACCTTGCGGACATTTTCTATCGGCTTGGTGAGGAGCAGAAGTCTCGCCGCGTTGCCAAGAGGATCGTTGAGCGCCGGGCCGAGAAATTGTTCGAGACGACGCTCGATCTTGCGGAACGGGTGGACGAGGCTGTTGGCGGGCGACGCGGTGCCAAGATCCATCCCGCGACAAAAGTGTTCCAGGCCATTCGTATATTCGTCAATGACGAGCTTGGCGAACTTGGCCGAGCCCTCGTCGCTGCCGAGCGTTTGCTGAAAGCGGGTGGCCGTCTTGTGATCGTAACCTTTCATTCGCTTGAGGATCGTATTGTCAAATCGTTCATGCGGAGTCGGTCCGGCATCGGGTCCGGTGGATCGCGCCATTCGCCAGAGCGTCCGACAGGGGCCGCTCCTAGCTTCGAGCTTGTTGCGCGGCGAGCGATCTCGGCGAGTACGGAAGAGGCGGAGCGCAATCCAAGGGCACGTTCAGCGCGATTGCGTGTGGCGCGTCGCACGGACGCCGCTGCCTGGGGCGGTGAGGCCTGGCCCGGCATGCGGTTGCCGTCGCTCAGCAAAGTGGAGATCAGTTAGATGAGCCGCAAAGCGTTTCTTTTCGGGTTGCTCGTCGCCATGCTTTTGGTGGTTGGGCTTTATCGCGCCAAGGATGGGGCGCGACAATCAAGTGCAGAAATTGTCCGGCTTGAGGCTGAGATTTCCGAAGCCTATCGGCAAAAAGCCCTGCTCGAAGCTGAGCTGGCCCATATGAGTCGGCGCGAGTGGATTGAGGAATATGCGCGCGAGAAACTGGGTATGGCCCCGGCGCGCGCAAATCAGATCGCCACAGAGTTCAATCTTGATGTGTTGGTTGGAGAACCGTTGAGGGAACGCCCAGCCACACGCGAAGCCGGGGAGGCCGACACGGGTCAATGATGTCAGGCAAGGGGCATATCGGGCTTGCGGGGGTCTCGCGAGCGGCTTTGGTTGCGGCTGCGCTCGCAGGCGTCTTCACGATCCTCGGTCTGCGCGGCATACATGTGGCGATTGGCGGGACGAGCCCAGACATTATTCATGCTGGTGCTGCCGAGCAGGGACCGCAACGCGCTGACATTCTCGATCGTAATGGGGAGCTTCTTGCGACCTCGGTCACGGCCTATTCACTCGTCGCAGACCCGCTCGCAATCTGGAATGCGCATGAGGTTGTGGAGAAGCTGGCCACCATTCTTCCCGATCTCGATCAAGCCGGATTAAAGACGCGCCTCAGCAATCGCGATCGTCGATTTGAATGGGTGGAGAGGGGGCTGACTCCACGGCAAATGCAGGCTGTGTTCGATCTCGGCTTGGAAGGGCTCAGCTTTCGTAGGGAAAGTCACCGCGTATATCCTCGCGGCGCTCAAGCCGGTCACGTTTTGGGTCATGTCGATGTTGATGGCGTTGGGCGTATGGGGGTTGAGCGTGCATTTGAGGCAGAGCTGTCGGGCAATGAAGAGCCCCTTATGCTGACCCTCGATTCCGGTGTTCAGTTCGTCCTTGAGCAAGAACTCGCCAAGGCGGCCTCTGCCTTTGACGTTGAGGGTGCATCGGGCGTTGTGATTGACGTGGCAACGGGGGAAATTCGGGCGCTCGCGAGTTGGCCGATTTTTGATCCGAACCGACCAGGTCAAGCCAGTGAAGCTCAGCGTTTAAACCGAGTGTCCGGAGCGGTTTTTGAGCTGGGGTCGATCTTCAAACCGTTTACCATTGCTGCCGCTTTGGAAGGCGGCGCTATCGATATGGATGATCAGTTCGACGTGCGTCGTCCAATCCTTGTTGCCGGTAAAGCGATTACCGATACCCATCGCGGAACAGCTGGGATGTCGGTGACGGATATTGTTGCGGAAAGCTCGAATATCGGCACAGTTCAAATTTCCCAACGTCTTGGCGGAGAGGCCCTGCGTGAGGCTTTTGAGCGCTACGGCCTGTTTGATCGTGCTGCGGTCAATTTTGGTGTCTCTGCTGCGCCTTTGTTGCCGCAATATTGGGGGGAGCTGGAAGAAGCGACGATCAGTTACGGCCACGGTGTGGCGGTTACGCCGCTCTCCTTCGCCGCCGCATTTTTGGCGTTCGCCAATGACGGGGACGTGCCCCGTCTTCATATGCGTCTTCCCCAGGCCGATGCCGCACCCGATGCGACAGATTTACCCCGCCGCATCATGTCGGTCGACGCTGCCGCACAGGTTCGGGGTATGCTGCGCGCCACGGTCATCAATGGCACCGGAACAAGTGCCGACATTGCTGGATTTCAAGTCGCGGGCAAAACTGGCACGGCGGAGAAACCGATTCCCGGCGGGTATGCCGTCGATCGCAATATTACGAGCTTCGCCGCTCTGTTTCCTGCGAGCAGCCCTGAATTTGTCGTATTGATCGTTCTGGATGATCCCCGGGCGGGAGAGGGTGAAGGTGTGACGGCAGCTTGGAACGCTGCCCCGACGGCCGGCCGGGTGATTGAACGCATCGCGCCACAGCTTGGCGTGCTGCCTATGCTTGACGTGGGCCCGCAGGATGCTCGCACCTCGACGGTGAGGAGAGCGCTGTGAAGCTAGGCGAGATTTTCGAAGATTGTCCGAGTGAGGCTGCGTCAGTCGACGTTAACGGCATAACCGCCGACAGCCGGAAGGTGGAGCCTGGATTCGTGTTCGCAGCCCTTAAGGGCGTCGCCGCCGACGGTCGTGACTATATTCCCCAGGCGATAGAGAAAGGGGCAGCCGCCATTCTTGGTAATGGGTTGCCACAGGACCTGTCGGTTGCCGGTATCGATATAGTGGAACCTCGTCTTGGTCTGGCCAAAGCAGCGGCCCGGTTCTTTCCCCATCAACCGGAAACTGTTGTCGCTATTACTGGCACAAACGGAAAGAGTTCGACGGTCGATTTTTTGCGCCAGATTTGGGCGGCCACTGGTCGAAAGGCTGCGAGCATGGGAACGCTTGGGGCAATTGGTCCAAGCGGCACGATCGATCTCGGGCACACGACACCTGATCCAGTGGCCATCCATCACACTCTGCAGACGCTTGCCGGTGAGGGGGTTACCCATGCGGCTATGGAGGCGTCTTCCCATGGTCTTGCGCAGTATCGCCTGGACGGTGTGCGTCTCGCTGCCGGGGCCTTCACCAATCTGAC
>JBCBUY010000046.1:0-21738 GCA_039817885.1 Pseudomonadota bacterium
TGTCGGTATGGAGGTCTGCGGCTTTAAGACCTTTGGTTTCTCAGGTGGACGCGACGACGTGTTCGAGCCGGAAGAAGACATCCACTGGGGCCCGGAGACTGAATGGCTCGCCGCATCGGGCAATCCGCAAAGCCGCTATGCCGGCCAGCGCTCTTATGAGGGCGACGCGGACGCTTACAAGCTCGACACGCCGCTCGGTGCTGTGATGATGGGTCTGATCTATGTGAACCCGGAGGGCCCGGATGCTGTTCCAGATCCTTTGGCTCACGGTCACGACATCCGTGTCACCTTCGCACGCATGGCGATGGACGACTATGAAACTGTGGCTCTCGTCGCGGGTGGACATACGTTCGGCAAAGGCCATGGCGCTGGCTCGGAAGACCTGGTCGGCGTGGAACCTGAAGGCGCGCCGATGGAGAATATGGGCTTTGGCTGGATCAACAGTCATGGCTCAGGCAAGGGCGATGATACGACGACAGCCGGATTTGAAGGCCCGTGGACGCCAAACCCGATCGCTTGGAACATGGAGTATTTCGAAGTTCTGCTCGGTTATGAGTGGGAACAAGTGACAAGCCCGGCCGGTCACGTCCAATGGCAACCGAAGGCTGGACAAGGGGCACCGGAAGCGCCGATGGCCCACGATCCATCGAAAACCCAGCCGTTGATGATGACGACAGCGGACATGGCGCTGAAACTGTTCCCGGACTATGCGAAAATCTCCCAGCACTTCCTGGACAATCCGGATGAGTTTGCCGACGCTTATGCACGGGCGTGGTACAAACTCACCCACCGCGATATGGGACCGAAAGCCCGCTATATTGGCGAGGAAGTTCCTGAAGAGGAACTGATCTGGCAAGATCCTGTCCCCGCCCATCAAGGTCCTGTCGTTAGTGACGCCGAGATCGCAGAGCTGAAACAGAAGATTCTCGCAACGGGTCTCTCCGTCTCCAAGCTCGTCAGCACGGCTTGGGCGTCTGCCTCGACGTTCCGTCAGTCGGATCTTCGCGGCGGCGCAAATGGTGCGCGCATTCGGCTCTCTCCGCAGAAGGACTGGGATATCAACCGGTCGTCTGGGGTGGCCGATGTGATCACGGCATTGGAAGGCGTGCAGGCCGAGTTCAATGCCAGCGGCACGCAGGTGTCTCTTGCCGACCTCATCGTGCTCGCAGGCTCGGCGGCGATTGAGCAAGCCTCAAGCGGCCGCGTCAGCGTTCCCTTCACACCAGGCCGAACTGACACGACCCAGGAGCAGACTGACGTCGATAGCTTCCAGGTTCTTGATCCCGGCTTCGATGGCTTCCGGAACTATAAAAACACGGAAGACCCACGGTCGACGGAAGCGTTGCTCGTTGATAAGGCCGCGCTGCTGGGGCTCAGCGCTCCGGAGATGACAGCTCTGGTCGGAGGTCTGCGCGTGCTTGGCGCGAATGCCGGGGACTCCCCCCACGGTGTATTCACCGATACTGTTGGCACGCTCAGCAATGACTTCTTTGTCAACGTGCTCGATATGAATACGGAATGGTCGGCAACGGATGACACGAACGAAGTGTTTGAAGGCAAAGACCGGTCAAGCGGCGCTGTGAAACACACTGGAACGCGCGCTGACCTTGTCTTCGGGTCGAACTCGATCCTTCGCTCAATTGCCGAAGTCTATGCCCAAAGCGATTCTCAAGACCGCTTTGACAGAGACTTCGTGGCGGCATGGGTGAAGGTCATGAATGCTGATCGCTTCGATGTAGCATAGGATCGCATGCCTCCCTGGGGCCAATCGGAAGCGGCGTCTTGCAAATGCGAGACGCCGCTTTTTCTTTGGTGTCCGCCGTGCTAGGCCACCTGTCCGTTGAACGACGAATTGAATTCCCGCCGCGATTTGCGGACGCTGAGCAGATACGAGGCGGGCGACGCAAATCCGTATTGGGAAATCAGATATCGATGTTGATGGCATTGCGAAAATCGGGGTGGCAGGGCCGGGTTCGCGGAACACCAGGAGACCTCGCACAGACGCTGAGGATAAAGGTCTGGCCGTCGGACATGGACATCTTCATGCACATGACCAACACTCGCTATTTTGACGTGATGAAAATTGCGACAAATATATTGCTTGCCCGAAATGGGATTGACGGGGTGCTTCGGAAAGAGGGGCTGGACCTCAACCAGGTCTATTCCGATCTCGATGTGTATTCCATGTTACGGCTTTTTCAGGACTACACGCTGGAAACGGAAATTGCAGGGGCTGATGACGGCACGCTTGCGATCGCCCACACGTTCAGCCGAGGCAAAAAGACCAATGCACGCGGGCTTGTTCTGTATACTGTCAAAGATCATCAAGACGCGGATATCGCCGCGAAACGGACGCGCTTTTTGCCAGAGAGCGTTCCTCCGCTCCCGGAAGATTGCAAGGATTGGATGGGACGCGACCGGCTGAATCCGCCGCTCTGAAGCCCGATCGATTGCTAAGCCGTGGCGACGACTGGCTCGCTTTCCTTACCGCCCTTACCGCAGCTGATTGATCCTGCGACTCTGTGGGCGGACGCGATCGCACCCTCGTGAAGACCATCACCCAAATACGCGCCGCAGAACCAGGTATGATTCTGTCCGTTCTTGCTCCAAATGTCGTCGACGGTTGCCCGGGCTGCAAGGGTATAAGTCGGGACGGTGTGTTCCTCAGAGTGCAGAATAGCGTCGTCAGGGATCCGGTCATCGAGATTGTAACTGAACGAATACGGCGTGTTCCCGGGAATGTCGTAAAAATCATTCATATAGGTGTTGTAGCCGAACCCTGTGCCTGTTTCGTCCACGAACAGATCCATAGGTGTTCGAGGAATATTCCGCATACGCCCATAAACCGCGTCTGATGTGTGTGCGCGGGTTGTGAACCCGTGATCTGACCAAGCGCCAAACAAGGCACGCTCTTCGGTGTCCGCATCGGTGATAATGTTCAGCACCTGCCCGGGCGTTGTCGCAATGACAACCTCATCAAATGATAGGACTTCCCCATTCACATGTATCGATACGCCCATCGAGGTTCGCGTGACTTGAACGTTCTGAACATTTGTGGAGATTTTGAACTTACTCTTTGCAAGGAGCTTCTCAACATATGACCAGACACCGCCCTGCAGAGCCGTCCATTCGGGATAGCGCGTTGCTCCGAGATAGGGACCGACCAGAGATGCCGGCAGGTCTCCGGCCGCCGTCTCGGGGGTCGAAAATGCAAGCGATGCAAGGCTCTGCACAAAGCTATCCAGGGCGCGCCCACCGCCGAGGACATTTTTCAGGGCTGCGTCGGCCAATCCGTCCCGCCGCACAATGCGCTTGAAGGTCTCGCGATAGCCGCTGCGCATCTGTCTTAAATGGTGCAGCTGGCCGGGCTGCGTCAAAAGCCTCGGCAGAACAGAGGCCGACATCAATTGACGGGGATCAGAGGGTAGAAAAACCTTCCCCATAAACAGAGCCGATGTTGGCTTTTTGGTGGTTTGGGCAACCCCCAATTCATCAAAGAAGCGATGGACGGTTGGGTAAGACGCTTGGTGGAACCCCAAAACGCCGGACTCGATGCGAACATCAGAAGTGGTTGCCGGCGAAACGTTTCCGTTCACTGTGCATATATTGCCGCCGAGGCGATCACGCTTTTCGAAGAGGTGTACCTCATGGGCATCCTGCAGCTTGTAGGCGGCGCACAGGCCGCTTGCCCCGCCGCCGATGATCGCAATTCTCATGCGTTCACCCCTTCGGGCAGATGTTTCTTCTTAGCTTGCGCTCGGAATGCCTCGACCCGGTCCATTATCTTCAGAATACGGTGCGACAGGACGGGGCTGTCATCATTTGGAAACCCTGTCTCGATCGCAACGCGTTTCACGGTGGGGTGTTCCTTGCCAGGCATCGCAACAAAACGACCAATCAGGTGGCCTTCGGCAACCAAGCTATTGTCGCGCATGATCTCATAATGAAGGCAGCTATAATGTTCCCGCCAGCCGATAAGGCGTGTCTTGAACACCAATTTGTCGCCGCGCTTTATGTCCGTCAGGGCACGAAACTCTTTTGATATAACGATTGGCGACCAATCATTGGCGCGCAGGGCCCGGAGGATGCCGGAACGCACAAGATAATCCAGGGTTCCAAGATCCGCATAAGAATGCAGGCGCTCATGTTTCAGATTGCCATCGGTATCGACATCGGTCGGCCAGACAGAGACATCGAGCTCGCTTGTCGCCCAGATGCCAAACTTCCTGGCACGAAAAGCGGCCATCATCACCGCTATCAACCGCAGGACCAGATTCATGCCGCCTCCCTGTATTCGTATCTACGCTCAAGTGTTTGGACGAGCTGGGGGATAAGAATTTCATTATGACGGGAGATGTTTGAGACCGCCTCATGCGAAAACGCTGCGCCCGTGTGCCATGTCCGCTGCTCGCCCTGCATGCGTTTCATCGTGGCGGTCAGGCCGTCCGCGATGGCACCGGCGTCGAACATGGGAAAGTATTTCCACATCCGACTATGGATGATGGATTTGACATCACCGCCCCGCCGCGTGATCTCATGGCGGAGCAGCTCTTTGAGTTCCTCATTGGAATATTCACCGGGTGCCTGACCCGTGAAGTAGATACGTCCGCCAAGGTCTGGATCGACTCCAATACATCGGACAGCCACCAGGCGTCCCATCTTGTCTTCGGCGGTGGCGCTTTCGCTGTAGCCTTCGGTCTCCCAATCTGTGAACCAATTGTCGACCGCCACGAGGCTTGAGAAGTATCCCTGCCAAACAATCGACTCCGCGACCCAAGTCTCTGCCTTTGTCGGCTCGACGAGCGACAAGAATGTGTCCGGGGCGACGGCGTTGATCAGGGCGTCGAAGCGCTCGGCCCCGGATGCCGTGTGGACGGTGACGCCATCGGAGTCCCGATCGATATGTTCGACTTCGACATCGGTGCGGACATCGAAGGTCCGTGCGAGCGCTTTCCAAAATGCCGACCAGCCTTCATTCGGCCAATACAGGTGATTGCGAACGCCCGTGAGCACCAAGTCCAGATCGCACCAGCGCAATGCCTGTATCGTTGGCGTCGTCTCGACATATCCGTACCCCATCACGGTGAGGGCGCGGTGCATAAAAAGTTCCATTTTTGGCAGATCGTGGCCTTTGAGCCACGCGCCGATTGGCTGGGCAGCTTCGGTCAGGGTGCGTTGATCTGGATCAATGCGCTCGGCGCGGCGCATGAATTCAGCGCGGTGCATCAGGAATTTAAGGGCCTGAATGGCCAGAGGGGGGCCCTCTCCCGACTTCAAATAAGCGACAAAATCATCACCATCGAACACCTGACGGCCGAGCCGGGTCTGCACAAAGCCCAATTGTTTCATCAACTTATCGGTGTATCTATGGGCGCGCGTTGAGTAGCAAGTTCCTAATTCTGCAACGAGGGGACCCTGCTTCAAGGTCCAAGATTTGCCGCCAATACGGTCCGATTTTTCAATAACCACAGGCTCAAAGCCCGGTTGATCCCGAAGCATCGCTGCGGCGGTCAATCCAGCTGGGCCGGCCCCGATAATTGCAATTCTCTGACTATGCATGCCTACTCTCGATTGAAATTACAATTCACTAACCGAATGTCAACTTAAGTCCGAAGGGTTAATGACGTTTCTGCGCGCAATTTGCTCGCACGGTTTTGCAGAAAATTAGGCAGTTTTTGCCACAGCTTACTTATGACCAAAGAGGCCTCCCTCTCTAAACAAGTCGCGCAGCTGTTAGCGCCACATCGCCCGCCTCGAGATATTTTCGAGAATGCGGTGTATCGTCAACAGCAAACGCTGATCGTTGAGGTCGGCGGGCTCATGGGATGGGTGATCGTTGCGACGACAACATTGATCACGGCTGTCTTCTTGCCGAGCATTGAGCCGATGACTCTGGCGATCTGGGCGGGACCACTTCTGCTCTATGCCAGCTTCATGATCTATTCCTTTCGGGTCCTGAGAAAGCGCAAGCAGCCTCAGCGTGTTTCAGGCAAGCTGCTCAAATTTTCGGAGATCGGAGCGTTGTTGGTGGGCGGCCAATACGGACTGTCGGTTTTCTTGTTCTCAAATGGCAGCGCAACGGCAGAGTTATTTGTCATCGCCATGACAGCTGGCATGGGTGCCGGTGTTGCTTCGATCGTCAGCACGCTGCCGCGTATGTGCCTCCGGTTCCTGATTGGCAATTCAAGCTTCCTGATCGTGAACGCAGTTATGCGGATCATTCTCTTGGGCGATGGGGGTATTTCCAACGATCAATATTTCATACTCGCGTTTGAAGGCCTTGTGCTGGTTCTGTATGTGGCGCTGATCATTGGCGCATTGAAGAATTATCAGCGGCTTGTTCGACTGATCTCGACCAGCCAGGAAAGCCGAGAGGCTCGCGAGACTCTGTTCAATGCGATTGAGGCTACGACGGATGCGTTCGCCCTGATCTCTGCCGAGAACGATGTGAAGATCGCCAACAAAAACCATACACTATGGTTCCCGAGCGCCACGGCCGCCCTGAGGTCGGAAACGGATTCCTACACGCTTGAAAACGGTCGCCGTGTTAAGCGCGCGCGGCACAAGATCGAGAATGGTGACGTGGTTGTTGTCCATTCCGACATTACTGATCTGTACAATAAGCAGGTGGAACTTGAGCGCGCGCGCCTGGAGGCGGAACAAGCCGACCACGCCAAGAGCCGCTTCCTGTCCGGCATGAGCCATGAGCTCCGGACCCCCCTTCACATCATCATTGGCTATTCGAGTCTTATGGAAGAGCAGTCGAATATTTCGTTCTCCGTCGATGAAATGAAGGAGAATTCAACACGCATTCACCGTGCCGGGCGTGACCTTCTGAAATTCGTCGACGATATGCTCGAATATTCGCAGATCGAGCAGCAATTCACGCAAGGCAGCTATGAGCTTGTTTCGCTGCGGAGTGTTGTTGAGCAACAGATTGCCACCAAAATGGCATCGGATCCGCAACTGAAGCGCTCACATATCAGCTTCGGTGCCGAGAGGTCTGCCAGCGAGGTGATGGTGAATAGCGAGCTTGCCAATCGCGTTATCGCCGAACTGTTGGACAATGCTGTGAAGTTCCGTGGACCGCAGGATCCTCGGGTCATCGTCCGGCTCGGCATTGCCGGCGGGCGGACCATTGTCTCGGTCACCGATTTTGGCCGGGGCATGGACGAAGAAGCGCTGGAGAACGCCTTCATTCCATTTTCGCGCACCAACAAGAATGGCGTGCCGGACAGTTCTGGTATTGGGCTTAGCCTTTGCCGCCATGTCGCGCGTCTCGCGGGCGGCGATGTCCGCCTGATCAGCGAGGTGGATAAGGGAACGACCGCCTATTGGGTTCTGGGGCCCCGGTCCTACCAAACCTCGGACAGCACTGGCGATATTGCCGAGAGTCTTGCCAGTTAGAGTCACAAAACCTTGCGAAGGGATGCCTTGCCGAATGACCGCGCTAATGGGCATATCAAGCCAGACAGACTGAAAAGGTAGCGTCCCATGGCCCGAAAGTCGGCCTCCCGCGCAAAGCCGCGCCGCTTTAATCTCGCGCTTCAAGGTGGGGGATCCCATGGTGCATTTACCTGGGGTGTGCTCGACCGGATCCTGGAAGATGAGCGGCTGGAAATCGCAGCCATCTCGGGGGCCAGCGCCGGTGCCATGAACGCCGTTGTCCTGGCAGATGGTTGGGTGAAGGGCGGACGCGAGGGAGCCCGTAAAGCCCTTGCCCAGTTTTGGAGCCGTGTCGGGACGGCTGCCAAGGGCAGTCCTGTTCAGCGCGGCCCGCTCGGCAAATGGTTCAATGATTGGAGCCTGGACGCATCACCGGCCTATATCTATTTTGATATGCTGACCCGGTTGGTAAGTCCCTATGATCTCAACCCGGCGAATATCAATCCACTTCGCGATATTCTGATCGATCAGGTCGACTTCGAAGCCGTGCGCGCCTGTGACCAGATCGGCGTACATATCTCAGCCACCAATGTTGAAACCGGGCGCGTGGAAGTGTTCGATCGGCATGAATTGCGGCCGGACCATGTCTTGGCATCCGCTTGTTTACCAACGCTTTTTCAGGCCGTGGAGATTGAGGGCGTGCCCTATTGGGATGGCGGATATATGGGCAACCCTCCCCTCTTCCCGCTATTTGATCATTCCGACAGTGACGATGTCATCATTGTCCAGATTAACCCGATCGAACGGGCGGGCGCGCCCCGCAAGGCGCGAGACATTCTGAACCGGTTGAATGAGATCACATTCAACGCGTCTCTCCTTCGTGAGCTGCGGGCCATTGATTTCGTGACACGGCTTTTAGATGCCGGGCGGCTTGAGGAAACGGGGTATCGCCGCGTGCTGGTCCACATGATCAGCCATGAGCAGACCCTTTGCGGCTTCGGGGCGTCGTCCAAGCTCAACGCGGAAGGTGCCTTTCTGAAACTGCTCTTTGAACGAGGCCGAGAGGTCGCTGATACCTGGTTGGACAAACACCAAAAGGACATTGGCAAACGGTCATCCGTCAACCTGCGGGACCTGTTTGAAGGCGGCGATGACCCGCTTGGGACGCACCGATTGAGACAACCATCGGCGTTCCAAACCAAGTCGCGACGCGCGGCAACGGAGTAGACCTTTTGTCACGCTTTTGGCCGGTCTGAGGCACTCAGTTTGACACCCACTTTTGGCGCGGTGGGTGTTTTGCGGCCAATGCGCCCTCCACGGCTCGTGCCAGATGACCCATTGCTCGGGGTGCCTCCACACGATTCGAATTGATTGCGCGTATTAAGCCGGCCTCGGAAGCGCGATTGACTTCGTATCGTCTTTGTATTTGAATTGAATTCAATTCAAATACTGGAAACGGACACATGGAGAAAATAGGAACACCGCAGCGCTTGCTGGATGCCGCCGAGACGGAGCTGATTACCAATCAGGGATTTCTGGAAATGGCGGCTGTTGCAAAACGCGCCAAAGCGTCCGTTGGGCTCGCCTATCACCATTTTGGGTCCAAGACGGGTCTCATTGCCGCTGTGATTGATCGGTTCTACGGGCCGGTCAGGGATATCGCGCTCGGAGACGCGATCCCGGTTGAGCTGGAATGGATGGCGCGCGAGAAAGCCAGAGTGCAGGCCCTGATCGACTATTTCTATGGTCACCCCCTGGCCCCACTGGTGGCCGGCCGTCTGGCCCGAGACCCCGAAGTCCTTGATATCGAGCAGGCGCATATGGATGCGCTTCTGGAGGAAGGGGCGCGGAACATCGCCCAGGGACAACACCAGGGCGTTGTCGAAGACAGCCTCTGCCCAGATACAATTGTGGCCTTGTTGATGGGGGGGCTGCGTCTCGCCATAGACCGCGCGCTGCTCGCGGATCCCCGACCCGACCCAAACGACCTTCTGGAGCAGATCTGGCAGTTCAGCCAGGCCGCGCTTCAGCCAAAAACATCCCAAGCCAGAAATACAGGAGGAGACCGTAATGTCCGCAAAGCGTAGCAATGACACCTATAATGATGCCGACCACGCCGCGACGTATAAACAACTTGTTCCGGGGCCGGAGCGGTGCTCTTCGCAAATCGACGCGGATTTCGAGACCTTGATGCGCGATGGCTATGTGATCATAGAGGACGTGATCCCTCGGGAGACGTGCGAACAGATCAAAGCCGAATGCTTGGAGCTATTGGGTCATACGGGCCGAAATGCCTTTGAAGGCCGTAAAACGCAGCGGGTCTATAATGTGCTTTCGAAAACCAAGACGACGGATGGGCTAGCGACACATCCCCGTATCTTGGGACTTATGGACAAATTCTTCCGTCCTGGTTTTCTTCTCTCGCAAAGTCAGATCATCAATATCCAGCCCGGTGAAGCCCCGCAGGGTTTGCATACGGATGATTCCTTTTATCGGCTGCCCCGCCCTCGCCAACCCTTGGGGGCGGCGACCGTTTGGGCAATTGATGAGTTTACCGATACTAATGGCGCCACGGTTGTCATTCCCGGTAGCCACATTTGGGGGGATGACCGCACCGGCCGCCGGGAGGACGCGATCCCGGCAGTTATGCCCCAGGGATCCGTCGTCTTTTTTCTTGGGACAACATGGCATGGCGGCGGGCAGAACCGATCCGACAAAGCGCGGTTCGCCATTACCCATCAATATTGCGAAGCCTATATGCGGCAGCAGGAAAACTATCTCCTCGAACTGACGAAAGACCGCGTCCGGGAGATGTCGCCTGAGCTTCAATCCCTGGTGGGCTACTCGATCTACCCCCCCTTCATGGGGATGGTGGAGGGCATGCACCCTCTCAGAACCTTGGAGACCCGGTAAAGGCCTGCTCGACGATTGTGCCGAGTGCCCGCCACTATTCCAGTAGCGGTGACCAGGCCGGGTCTGAGCCTTCGGTTGTGGTGACGATCGGGTTCAAGTTGCGGCCGGTGAGATCAACGGACCAGAGCTGTGGACCTGCGCCCGGTCGGTTCTCTCGGAAGAAGGTGATGACCCGGCCGTTCGGGGCCCAACCCGGGCCTTCATCGAGATAGGCTTCGGTCAGAAGTCGTTCGCCTTCGCCATCATAGCCGATCACCCCGATATGGAAGCGACCGCGATACTGCTTTGTAAAGGCGATCAAATCTCCTCGGGGAGACCAGACAGGTGTTGAGTAACGCCCCTGGCCGAAGGTGATGCGGCAGGCCTTGTCTCGGCCACCGGAGGGGCAATCCAGCGGTGAACCATCCGTATTCATCACATAGAGTTGGGGTGAGCCGCCGCGATCGGAGTTGAAGACGACCTGTGATCCGTCTGGTGACATGGACGGCGAGGTGTCAATCGATGGATGGTCGGTCAAACGACGGGTCTGGCGTGTCACCAGATCCATAACGAAGACGTCCGTATTGCCGCGCTGAGCCTGGCTGAAAATGACCGAATTGCCATCCGGAGAGAAGCGCGGTGCGAAGGTCATACCCGGGAAATTGCCGAGGGATTCCTGGCGACCGTTCCGCAGATTGAAGAGGTAGACCCGCGGGCGACCGCCCTCAAAAGACATATAGGTGATGCGTTGCTCCGTCGGCGAGAAGCGCGGCGTGATGATCTGATGATCGCCCCGTGTCAGGAATTGCTGATTTGCGCCGTCCTGATCCATAATGGCGAGGCGTTTCATTCTGTCGGTCTTGGGGCCTGTCTCTGCGATATAGACAATGCGTGTGTCGAGATAGCCATCTTCGCCGGTGAGGCGTTGATAGATCACATCCGCGATCTTGTGTCCGAGACGCCGCCAGGATTCTGGAGAAATGCTGAAGGCTTTCCCAGATTCCAGGGTGACGCGCCCGGCCTCATCTTCGACCGGGACCCGATATACCTGTTCCCCATTAACATCCCAAATGCGGAAGGATGCGAGCAGCGAGCCATCGGCTTTGAAAGAGACTTCGCCGACGACCAGGCCATCGGCTTGAATGATCCGCCAGTCTGCGAAACGGGGTTGGAGATTGACCGAGAGATCCTTCTGGATGAAGGCCTCTGGATCCGTCATCTGGAACAGACCGGTAGAGAGGAGATCCTGACGAACGACCTCGGAAATCTGACCTGCGATCTCCTCCTCTCCGGCGGCTGCGTTAAAATCCGGAATTGCGATGGGGTAAGGTTTGTAAGTCCCTTCATTAACTTCGATTGCTATTTGCCCTGCGGCAGGCATAAGACCGGTCGCAAATATCAGAGCAACAGCAGCCAAAAAGCTTCTAATCATCGTTTGATCTCCCAGGTCTTAAACATCTATATTTGCGCTAATTTTTCTGTCTGAAAGTGATTGTGACTTCCGCCCATTCGGCGTAGTCGTCTGCAGGTAGTTGGTAGGGTTGGCATCGACGAGCGGCAGCAAGCGCGCGGTCTATCGCTACTTGCATGTCTCTATCTCCTAAACGAGCACGTCTCGGAGATATCAGCTCGACATCTTTCGCGAGCCGACCGTCGGGCGCAAGATTGACTGTAACCGTCACCACCAATCTTTCCGGATCGGGCTTATCTTCGACTGTGCGCCAGCAACCCTTCATCTGAGCGAGTAGCAGGGCCTCAATGCGGGCGGTGTTGCCGGTGCGCTCCCCTGCACCGCGCCGGGCGTCTGCCGAAGAGGTTTCTTCGCGAAGCACGGGAGTGTTCGGCGCTGGCGCGCGGACCGGCTCCTTCTCCTCAACGCTGAAGAGATTTGAATCGCTCAACAGATCGTCGAGCGCATCGGTCTCAGGTTCCGGTGGAACGATCTTCTGGGGCTCGGGTTTTGGCTCCTCCGGTTCCGGTTCTGGTTCAGGTTCGTCTTCTTCCGGTTCGGGTTCATCTTCCGGCTCAGGCGGAAGAGGATCTTCTTCGACGGGTGGTGGGGGCGGTGCCTCTTCCGGTGGCGGCGGGGTCTCTTCGACTTCGGGGGCCACTTCTTCTGGAAGCGTGTCGACATCGTCCAGAAAATCTTCGAGCGCGGGTTCCGGCTCGGCTTCGATGTCGGGCTCCTCACGTTCAACAATCTGGCGTAGATTGTTCACCTCGCCGATGTTCACAAGGTCGACCGGCACGACGATTTGCTCTTCATAAGGAGGGTTTGTGTACGGAAAGGCAATATAGCCGAATCCGATCACTCCCACATGGAGCAAGACCGACGCCGGGAGACCGCGGATCATTGGCCTAGCGTGTCCTTTCCACTTTCGGATCCGTGACAAGGGCAAGATTGCGGAAGCCAGCGCCCTGAACCTCCGTCATCACACTCATCACATCGCCGAACTCAGCCCCTTCATCACCACGAAAGAAAATTCTGTCTTCGAAGCCCTCACCCGTTATGGCCCGCAGCTTGGCGACGAGTTCGCCCCGCTCAACTTCGGTTTCTTGAATGTAGAGTGTGCCATCTGCCTGGAGCGTAATCTCCAGCGGATCATCATTTTCATTCGGCAGGGCATCGGCCCGGGCTTTTGGCAAAGACACGTCGACGCCGGTGGTCAGCAGCGGTGCCGTGATCATGAAGACGATCAGGAGCACAAGCATCACATCGACAAAGGGCGTGACATTGATCTCCGCGTTCAGCGCGCGGCGACCACGTTTGCCGCTCCCATTGCCAGATCCAACAGACGCGCCCACGCTCTAGCCCTCCGTGCTTTCAGACGCACGGCGAGACATGCGCACAAGAATGTCCTGAGCGAATGTGTCGAGCTGGTCGGCAAAGCGATCAATGTCGCCGGTGAACTTGTTATAGAAGATCACAGCAGGGATCGCGGCGATAAGGCCGAGGCCCGTAGCGAACAGGGCTTCGGCAATGGGCCCGGCCACATTGGCCAGGCTGGTATCATTGTTCGCGGAGATGTTGATAAAGGCATACATGATGCCCCAGACGGTGCCGAAAAGGCCGATAAAGGGCGAGGCAGACCCCACTGTTGCGAGGACGCCTGTTCCGCGGGAGGCCCGGCCGACTTCGCGATCGACCGTGGCTCGCATGGCGCGCTCGGCGCGGTCTATCAGCGTTTTGACCTCGCCGTCATTGCGGGCCCGGCGGGCATCGTTCCATTCTCGGGACGCGGCTGAGAAGACGCGGGCGGCAGGGTCACCGGCGGCCTGACCGGGACGGCCCATCATATCATTGGCCTGCCCCGACCAGAAAGAAGCTTCGAATTTCTGAGCCGACTTACGAAGTGTCCCCAAGGTGAACCACTTTTCTATAATGACCGCCCAGGACCACAGGCTGGCCACGACCAGCATGATCAGCACCAGCTGAACCACGATATGGGCATCGAGCAGAAGATCCACGAAGGAGAAGTCTGCGGCGACCTCTCCGACTGCAGCGCCGGCTGCCACAGACCCAAAACCTAAGATCATCGACGGGACCCCTCTGACGTTTTGCTCTACACGGGTGCACGCTTGCACACTTACGGCTTCCGCCGTTGCTTCGGCGAGACCATCCGCGCCGTCTGTTGCCTTCTTCTCACTCCCAAATTTGGCGAGAAATTGGCGTTTGGCGCGCTGTTTACATCGGTTTGACTAAGTTTCGCACTGTAATTGTTGTGACTTTACTAAAGCGCCGCGACTGCGGTCGCAGATTACGGTTCTGATATGGGCCTATAGCGGAAGTCTTCCAGGTGTTTCGCCAGCTCGGGTATGGGGCGCCGCGGGCGGCCGTCTGCGTGGATCTGGACGGCTGTTATGTCCGCTGCGGCGACAATTTCCTGATCTCTGAAGGCAATCTGATGAAAAAGAATCCGTGCGCCTTTTGTGCCCGTGTAGCGGGTGCAGATGCGCAGCACATCCTCTACTTGTGCCGCCTTCTTGTAATCGACCTCAACCCGGGTCAGCGTAAAGGCGGCCGGGTCTGGGCGCTTCAGGAGCGCCTGGTGGGAGATACCGGCGTCGCGCAGATGATTCGACCGGCCCCGCTCAAAGAAGCGGAGATAATTGGCGTGATAGACCATGCCGGTGAAATCGGTGTCCTCGTAGTACACGCGGATCTCTGTCCAATGCTGCATCTGGTCATCGAATGGGGCGAGATTGACGGGCTCAAGCATAGGGCTGGTTTAGGAGGATTATGCGACCGGGGAAAGATCTGCGGGGGCGACATAATTGATTTCAGTATGTGTGGGTAAAGCGCCCCCTTGCGCAAAGCGTGACTTCGCTTGCCGGCCCACATGTGCGATCAATCGTCTAATCTGTGCCAAACATCAAAACGGAAGGGCAAGCGATGTGTGATGACACAACTGAACGGGAACTGGATGCCTATCTAAAAGAGAAGGCGCTGACTCGACGCGGCTTTACAGTCGGCGCATCTGCCGTGATCGCTGCCGGTGGTTTGTCGCAAATGGCCTATGCGGCTCCGAAATACGAACCCGGCGACCTGACAGAGACGGACGTGTCTATCTCGACGCCAGATGGCGAGGCCGATGCTTTGTTCATCCATCCGACTGAGGGCGCGCATGCGGCCGTGATCATCTGGCCGGATATTCATGGCGTGCGCCCGGCCTTTTTCGACATGGCGCGGCAGTTGGCGGGCGCGGGATACAGCGTCCTCGCTGTGAACCCCTATTATCGAACCCATGCCGGTCGGCTTTTCTTTGATGGGGAAACCTTCCGCGACCCCGGCGGCCGCGAGCGCGTGGCTCCACATTATACGGCTTTGTCACCTGAAACGGTTGTGACCGATGGTGCTGCCCTAACGGCGTGGCTCGATGAACAGCCAGCTGTGGACACGGCACGGGGTATCGGCGCGGTCGGATTTTGCATGACGGGCTCCTGGACATTGCGGGCCGCTGCCGCTGTGCCCGACCGGATCAAGGCTCCCTGCTCTTTCCATGGCGGTGGTCTCGTCTCGGACGAAGCGGACAGCCCGCATTTGCTGGCGGGCAAGATCACTGGCGGTGTTTTGATCGCCATTGCTGAGAACGATCATGAACGCCAACCTGAGGCGCAAGGCGAACTGATTGCCGCTTTCGACACGGCGGGCGTGCCGGCTGAGATCGAGGTCTATCAGGACGCGCTGCATGGTTGGGTGCCGACAGATTCCCGGGCGCACAATCCGGAACAATCGGAACGTGCCTGGAGCCGGATGCTTGCCCTGTTCGAGACACAACTCAGCGCGAGCTAGCGGTTGCCTATTGGCACTGCTCAGCACACTAACAGTCGCTGGCCCTCAAATAGACGTGAGATAGCCCTTGCCCTGCCCCTGTATCGCCCAAAGCGGGCGGCAGGGTCGGAGGCTCGCTTACAACTCATTTGAGGGGACACCCCATGACTGACACGACAGATATGTCGGGTCCGCCGGGCGGCGCGCGCGCGAGCTTCGGCACCCTAATTCCACACCGATCTACCGGCTTAAAGCTCTTACTCGTATGCGGGCTCGCCCTATTGATGGCGATCCCCGCATTGTTCGTCTACGGCGTCGTCTATGAGCGCTCAAATGGCGCGCAACAGGCCTTGAACGAGGTGGCTGCAAAGGTCGGCGGAGAGCAGACTGTGCTTGGGCCCGTGCTGGCCATTCCCTATTCCTATGCACCGGACGCCGACAAGCCCGCCGAGATCGTTTACGGCATAGGCCTCGTCTATCCAGAGACAGGACGGGTCGACGCCCATGTGGCCGTAGAAGAGCGCCAGCGCGGCATTCATCTTGTGCCTGTTTATACGACCGATGCGGACTTCATAGCCGTGTTTGATCCCGCGAATTTCTCCGCCGCCTGGCCGCGCGGAGCGACGCCGGTTTGGTCCGACGCGCGCTTCTATATGGGACTGCGGGACGCGCGCGGGCTAAAAACGGCCATCCTGGCAACGGCGAATGCAGCGCCATTGGTGTTCGAACCGGCCGCGTATGGAAGCGGATCGAACAGCTACTCGCCGGTCCCTTCGTCCGACTTAAAGCTGGCGAGCGCGGAGTTGCCTGGTCTTAAAGATCTGGAAGGTGCCCTGACCCTGCGGGCCGAGATGTCGTTTTCCGGTGCGGGGCGCATCGCGTTTGCGCCTTTTGCGCGGGACACGGATGTGGCAATGACGTCCGACTGGGCAAGCCCCAGCTTCACCGGCGGAATTCTGCCGCGGGACCACAATGTCGGGGCATCTGAGGACGGCTTCACAGCCAATTGGCGTGTGCCCTATCTTGCGCGCGGCATACCGGGGGCGGGACCAAATCTCAGCCTGTATGATCTCACGGCGTATGGTCGTAATGATCTCGCTGTGAAGTTCATTCGGGAGGCAAACCCCTATCAGAGTGTGCAACGCGCATTGAAATATGGGGCGATGTTTATCGGCCTCGTCTTCCTGACCTATTTCCTGTTTGAGGTGACGAGCCAATTGAGGGCGCACCCGGCGCAATACATCCTGGTGGGTCTGGCCCAGACGATTTTCTATCTGTTGCTGCTGGCGCTATCGGAGAAGGTCAGCTTCGACATGGCCTTCTTGATCGCGGCCGGGATGACCGTTTGCCTGATCTCGGCTTATGCGAAGAGTGTGTTCCAGTCCTGGCTCTATGGCGGGCGGGCCCTGATCGTGCTGAGCGGCATTTATGGGCTCATCTACATGCTGATGCGGGCCGAGGATAATGCGCTCATCGCAGGAGCGTTTGCGAGCTTTACCGCGATCGCGTTCACCATGTGGATGACGCGCAATGTCGATTGGTATGGTGATCGTCAGCCCGGGACCGCTTGAGGCTCGGCGGGTCGCTTGATGAGCGCGGCCCGTCATCCGGTCACCCTATTCCGGAGAATACCCTGTCCGGTGCATCGGGAAGGTCATAGGCGACATAATTCTTCATCGTATTGGAGATCTCGGTGGCATCGCCTGTCAGCGTGTCCGGATCGATCAACGGGCCGGCAATCATCTTGAACAGAGAGTTTTGCTTGTTGAGCAGCTCATAGAACAAGGTGATGTCGCGTAATTCACCGTTCCAGGTCGAAAAGAGATAGTAAAGCTGGGAATTTCGTGACCCGACATGGAGCGGAACGATGGGGGCTTTCTTCTTCTTCGCGAGGCTGATGGCCGTCGGAAACCACTCCTGTTCGGTCAGTTTGCGGTTCACCATCTTGGCCAGTTTGCCGGATGGGAAGATGACAACGCATTTTTCTTCGGCAAAGGCCTCGCCTGCCAGGCGAAGCGTTTCCCTGGTTTTCGCCGGAGAGCGTTTCTCCATCAGCCATTCGACCGGAATGATCGTCTCACCAAAATTGGGATTGACCCGCATGGCGTCGGCATTTGCGAAGAAGACGATGTCTCGGCGGACCCGGCTTAAGGCTTCCCAAACCGCTACGCCATCGGCAAGACCGGTGGGGTGATTGGCGATGACGACGACCCGCCCTTCCTTGGGAATACGGTCGAAATGGTGAATATCCAGGCGGAAATCGAGTTCTTCAGCCAGATAGTCGAAGGATTGCTCGCCGCTCATATCGATCATTGCATCGGCCATGCGGCGGGCTTTGCGGTATCCGAGCAGCTGAAACAGGAGCGGCCTTGTCATCGGCCAGGTCCAATGATCGACGAATGATGGGCACCGCTCCTCAATCAGCACATCAATAATGTGCTGGTCCGGGTGGATATCCGGAACGGCAAACGCCGATACAGGTGCCGCCGGAACGGGAACGGGCTTCTTCTTCATCTCGGCCCCTAACCGATTTAAGATTCTTGCTTCTAGCGCAGAGTCGGCCAAGAACAAACCGAACAGGTCAGGCAAGAATGGGGCCGCAGGACCAGAACGACAGAAAAGTTCGAAAATAAACCTTTCGGTGACAAAGGCTTTACCAAGCCGCAAGACCCAGCTGGCATCTTACCTTCACAACAGGGGCGGGCACGACCCGAGTGTTTTTTTGAGTGGAGTACACATATGAAAGTCCTTTGGGTCGAAGACCATCAGCCGGTGCGAGATATGCTGGCGATCGCCGCGGACAAGGCCGCGCGGAGCCGCATTCAGATCGATCTCGTTATGGCTGCAACGCTGATGGAAGCGGAAAACCGCCTCCGTCTTGAGCGCTTCGACCTCGTCGTGCTCGACCTCACCCTGCCTGACAGTTTTGACGCGGAAATGACGATCGCTCGCGCGGCAAATATGGGAAACTTCCGCATCGCTGTCGTATCGGCAAGCGCAGAGCGCGAACAGGCTGTTGAGGACGCCGTCCGGTTCGGGTGCAATATTCACCCTATCGCTGTGTCGAAGGCCGGTTTGCCATTCAACCGGTTTATCCAGCGGCCCGAAGCCTTCGAGGATTTCTTGCTCGAGCTGATGCCCGGCAATGAGGATCACACCCGGGCCGTCGCCTAGATTACACCTTGTCCTGAAAACGGACTTGCCCGCCGGCGGCTTTCGCGCCACATCCGGCGGGCAATGTTGTTCTGTCAGTCCAATTCCTCCAAAACTGTACCGCCCGCCAGCAAAGCCCCCCTCTTTCCAGGGAGCGCCTAGGCGATGGCCGAACCATTAGACGCCTATGAAGCGCTGATCGCGTCTGGCGATATTCAAGCCGACGACGCACAACGTGCAATCATGGCGCGGCTCGACACGCTGCACCAGGGGTTTGGTCGACGCGGCGGGCTGTTTCGTAAACCCAAGCCACCGCGCGGGCTCTATATTTGGGGCGGCGTCGGGCGGGGTAAATCCATGCTGATGGATTTGTTTTTTGACACGGTAAAAATGCCGAATAAGCGACGGATTCACTTCCACGCCTTTATGCAAGAGACCCATAGTTTTCTCGCCTATTGGCGAGGCCTGTCGCCGTCCGAAAAGCGAAAGTCCCAATGGCGTGTTCCAGGTGCCGGTGATGACCCGATCGCGCCAGCTGCGGAAAAAGTCGCAGCCGGGGCGAAGCTCCTCTGCTTCGACGAATTTCAGGTGACCCAAATTGCCGACGCCATGATATTAAGCCGGCTGTTCGAAGGGTTGTTCAAGCGCGGCGTGACGGTCGTGGCAACGTCAAACCGTCCGCCTAAAGACCTTTATCTGCATGGTATAAATCGCGATCTCTTTCTGCCTTTCATCGACAAATTGAAGGCCAATTGTGATGTGGTGGAGATCACGTCGAACCATGATTATCGCTTGGCTCGATTGACAGAGGCACCGCTGTGGCATGCGCCGCTCGGCAGAGCGAGCCAAGCCGAGATGGACCGTATTTGGGAACGGTTGACGCCGGGATTCGACACGTTGTCTTGCGGGCTTGATGTTGGTGGACGCCTGTTGAAAGTGCCGCGACAAGCCGCGGGATGTGCGCGGTTTTCGTTCAACGATCTCTGCGTTCAACCCCTCGGACCGGCGGACTATCTGGCCATAGCTGCGCAGTTTCACACCGTGCTGATCGATGACATCCCAGAGCTGACACCAGACAAGAAAAACGAAGCGGCGCGATTTGTAACGCTGATCGATGCTCTGTATGAGGCAAGGACCAATCTGGTTGCGAGTGCTGCTGCGGAGCCTGACGATCTTTACCCATCCGGAGACGGATCATTTGAGTTCCAACGAACCGCGAGCCGGCTTCACGAGATGCGCTCAAGAGACTATCTGAGTGCGGAACATGCCACGACACTTGGCCTCGACGAAGGGTGAACGATATGTCTGTGCCTCACCTGTCCGCATATATTGCGCCGGGGTTTGACCCCGTTGTCGACGCGTTTGAAGAGAACTTCTCCGATGATGGTGAGCTGGGTGCCGGCTTTGCCGTTTGGCTTGAGGGTGAACTGATCATCGACATTACGGGCGGTCACGCCGACCGTCGGCAGACCCTTGCCTGGACCGGGGATACGATCGTTCCGGTTTATTCGGTCTCCAAAGGGGTTTCGGCAATTGTTGTCGGCCTGCTCGTGGAGCGGGGCTTACTGGATTATGACGCGCCCATGGCCGAGTATTGGCCGGAGTTTGCCGCTCACGGCAAAGGTGATGTCAGCGTCAGCCAAGCGCTATCGCATCAGGCCGGTGTTCCCGGATTTGTGGATCGCATCGATCCAGGTCTTTGGCTGGATCCCCCGGCGCTTGCCGCCCGGCTTGCCGACGAGCCTCCACAATGGTCAGTGGGTGACGGATCTGGGTACCATCCCCTCACCTGGGGGTATCTTGCTGGGGAGCTTGTTCAGCGTGTTGCGGGCACCAGCCTCGGGACGCTTTTGGCCGACGAGATCTGCACCCCCCTGGACATCGACTTCCGGATCGGAACTTCTGAGCGGGACGCGCCGCGCATTGCGGAGATCAAGCGCCCGACAGCCCTGCCCAATCTGGGGGAGCTGAACGACCACAAACGAACGGCCTTCCTGACAAAATGGGCCACACCTGACCGCGGCGGGGCGGCCTGGCGCGAAATAGAGATTCCGTCAGCCAATGGCCATGGCACCGCAGCTGCTGTCGCCCGGCTTTATGCGATCTATGCCCAGAATGGCACAATCGGTGGACGGACGATCCTAGCATCGCACACGATGAACGCGCTAACACGGTCACGCACAAACGGACCGGACCGCGTCTTGCCTTTCGATCTGTCGTTCGGTGCCGGGATCATGCGGAACACCAACCTTGCCTTTGGCCCAAATCCGAACACGCTCGGCCATGCCGGTTGGGGAGGTGCGGCAGCATTAGGAGACCCGGATCGGGGGCTCGCGGCGGCTTATGTCATGAACAAGCAGTCGAATATATTGTTAGGCGATCCCAGGTCGAAACGGCTGTTCGCCAGTGTTTATAGCTGTCTTTAGGGTTAACACGGCACATCAGCAGAGTGTGTTTTTTCAGCAGACACACCCGACAGGCGAAACTGGCACGGCGCTTGAATTTGGTTAGTTAGAGGTAAACTCCCCTCTTACTCAAACCCATTTCCTGTCTTTGCCCCGGTTCCCATGAGCTGGGGCTCTTTTTTTGACCCCCGCTTCGCGATAGGGCGCGCTCAAGGAGTCTTTAATTGTTCCCGGCGGGCCATTGCCCGCCATGGAACAGGCTCAAGGCTGTTGTTCTCCTCCTCCTGACTTGTCATCCCGGGCGACGCGCTGGCGCGGAGACCCGGGACCCAGAAGTGTCTATGTGCTCGGCATCCCTGGGTCCCGGATATTTGCTGGCGCAAATTCCGGGATGACAGATTGGTGGTTGTTCCCAGTCACCAAACCCAACACTCCGCAGATACCTGCGCAGGCAGGTATCCATGGACCATGGATTGCCAATTGTGCCGTGGCAAAGTTCGCACCCTGGACACCAGCCTTCGCTGGTGTCGGCGGAAGGAAAAAACAGCGCAAAAAGCCTCACAGGCCGTGGCCTTGAGGGTGTACGTCTTAGCGCCCCTGCCGGGGCCTGCCTCACTGACATCGATCCAC
>JBCBUY010000047.1:0-21683 GCA_039817885.1 Pseudomonadota bacterium
GGTATTATGAATTCAGTGAGAACAGATGGTGCTGTCAGTCTAATGCGAACCAGTCTCCACTTCTCGCGGGTCATCAGGTTCTAGGCAGCGATCAGCTCGCGCCATTCAAGAAGCGCTGCATCGCGTTTGGTTTTAAATCTGGTTCTTGAGTTGATGTGTCGATCTAGGTTGAAATGATTGTGCACGGAGGAATGCATGCTTGCGAACTTCTGTAGGCTTCGCATTCGCCTGAATCTGAGCATAGCACGCTCTCGTCGTCGAAAAGGGAGATGAGAGTTCTCTGCTCGGTTGTTGAGATGGCGACCGACCTCCTGGCGGTTGACGTTGCCGATTTCTTTCATTGCTGCTCCGCATGAGGCCAATCGATCTGTGACGATGACTTGCGGATTACCATATCGCTTCATCGCTTTTCTTAGGAATTTCAGAGCGGCAGCTTTGTTTCGTTTCTTCGTTGCGAACGATTCTAGCACTTCGCCTTCATGATCGACGGCACGCCATAGGTAGTGGGTTTCGCCTCTGATCTTCACGAACATCTCGTTCAAGTGCCACTTCCAATGGGTCATCTGTCTCATATAGGAGGCTCTCTGCTTACGGATCTTCCCTGCGAAATGGGTGCCGGAACGGTCGACACAGAGGCGGACACTTTCATGGCAAACGTCGATCCCGCGCTCATGGAGCAAGTCTTCTACATTGCGCAATGAGAGCGGGAACCGGACATGCATCATGACTGCAAGCTGGATGATCTCGGGTGATGTCTTGAAGTAGCGAAACGGAGATTTGGTCGTAAAACGAAGCTAGGGCAGGGGATCAACCGCCTCAAGGCCCGGTTCCGCTGACAATGCCCTCTGGATTGTTGGTTTGATTTTTACGACCATCGCTTACGTGACCTATTCAACGCGTTCTGGTGATCGCCAAGCGACGGGCTGAGCCTGACTAGCGCCTATGCGCGCCAGAAAA
Source organism: Pseudomonadota bacterium (assembly GCA_039817885.1). Taxonomy (GTDB): domain Bacteria; phylum Pseudomonadota; class Alphaproteobacteria; order Caulobacterales; family Hyphomonadaceae; genus CALLCD01. Next base: position 958 of record JBCBUY010000047.1, read on the forward strand.
AGGTTGGGCCGGTTAAGTCACGGCCATCGTCTGGTCCAACCTCGGCGGCAATCAAAGCGTTCAGTTTGTCGTTCAACGATAGAACCAGGTCGTCTGAGGTGCCCGGCGCGGTCGCCAGGTTTTTGGTCTCACCCGGGTCCGATTTTAAATCGAACAGCTCGAGGTCGTTTCGCGCTTTCAGGGTCTCTAACGACGTTGGAGTATGGTGTTCGCGCGGAGAGAAATACCGAGCGAACTTATACTCATCCGTGACGATGCCACGCATGAAGCCGCGAGGTGATAGATCAGGCACCCAGCCCGCTTCCGCCTGACGCTCAAAATCATCGTCTGTTTCGTTCGTGCGCCGTTTCTCAAAATTCGCTCGCGCAAATTCGGTGTCGATATGGTGACCAACGCTGTAAGTGATAAGAGCGCCTTCACCTGTTTCACTTCTAGGCGTTGCTCTCGAGCCGAGATGTTCCGAAACATCGGATCCGCGCATGGCTGTGTAGCGTTGTTTGACGGCTTGCGCCTCCATTCCCACCAGCCCGAGCATGGTGGGCGCAAAGTCTACCGCCGAGACGATACCCGGATTGGTACTCTGTCCACGGCAGTCAGGATGAGATACTACAAATGGGACACCAATATTTTCGCGGTACATCCAGGGCCCTTTTTGACGAAGGCCGTGAACACCGCCCATCTCGCCATGATCCGACACAAGGGCGATAACCGTGCGGTCGGCTTGGCCAGTTGCTTCCAATGCGTCTAGGACGGTGCCGATATGCCGATCCACGTCGCGAATGCAATTGACGTAATACTGGCTAAAACGGATCCACGCCTCGACATTGTCGTGGGGCATCTCGCCGTAGAAATAATCCATGTACCGATCATAATCGGCCTGGGCCGGCATTTGTCCTGGATAATCAGATGATCGGAAATTTCGTGGCGCGTCGCCCCAGCGATCAACCTTATACATCGGGTCATCCGGACTTGGGAGAACCGGGCCAGGAAAGACATTTTGAATGCGTGTTTTCGCCTGCTCTCCAGTCGCGTCGAAATACATGATATCGTGCGGGTTCACAAAGCTAACCGTCAGTGCCCAGGGTTTTCCGACACCATCAGATTGACCGGTTAGCCACCTCGCCGCGTCGTCAGCGATCTTGCCATCATATTTCCACCCAGCCTGTTCGTCGATGAACTCAGGTCCCCAGCCATAGTCGGAGAATCCATAGTCTTCTAGGGCGTCTGAGCGCCTCGAGGACTGCTCCCATGCGACATCTTTAGGGAGCTCGTGTAGATGCCATTTTCCTTTGTAAGCGGTATAAAACCCGGCATCTCGAAGCATATGTCCCAGAGTTGGAATGGCGGGGTTAAGGGGCCGTCCGACGAGCGGTACATTAGTATTATCCTGAACTCGCGTGTGTTGAACGTGTTGCCCCGTCCAGAAGACCGATCGGGAGGGCGTGCATAGTGGACTGGTCACGTTCATATTCGTGAAGCTTGTACCGCGCTCAGCGATGCGAAACCGATGCGGCAAGTCGATGTCTGCCGGCAGCGTGTCCCAAGGACGTTCCTGATCGACCATGATGATGAGCAGGTTGAGATCTTTTCGCGATTTGGGGATCGCAGCGTTCTGGTCCACGCCGCGAGAGCCGGGCGCTTCTTTAACGAACCATTTCAAGCCAAGTCCTGCCACGCCTGCCATAGCGACGCCTCCCACTAAATTCCGACGTGTGACTAAAACCATTGGTTCAACGCGTCTGTGACAATGAAAGGGATTGAGGTGACGTGATCTCGACACGGATGTCGCCAAGACCGCTGGCCTGGAAAGTCACCATATCACCCGGCTGTAGAAAATGTCCCGAGATGCTTTCGTTTTGGATGAAGGCATCGACGGCGAAGTCCATAACGTCTTTCCCGCTCAAAGGCCCACCTTTGAGGACATACCCGATTAAGATCTCGATATAGTCGTGCCGTTGTGGGACGGTGAAAATGACCCCCTCCGAGGTGCCCGACATCAATGTCATGTCCTGTTCAATTCGAGCATTCGGAGCGAGCTTGTAGAACACGTCCTGATAAGAAAACCGAGCCCGGTCCATGTCGTCCAAGACCTTTTCGGTCAAAGCACGAAAATCGAGGATCATCTCCCCGCCGCGAGCATCTTGGCGCGCCTCGCCATTGAGATGCGTCATCATTCTGGTTTCAGCGATAAATGACGCCCAGTCATTCGGGATGACTAAGAATGAACCTGTTGGAAAAAATCCAACCCCGCTTTTCGCATCACTAAACCCGTGGCCGGAATCGAGATTGTCCGGATCGGCGAGTTTCAGGAGTTTTATGCGGTCGGTGAAGTCTGCGCATAGGAAGACCCCTTTCACTGCCGCATCGAAGTCCTCGATCGACGATATTGGTCGGTCGAAGCGCATGCAGAGTTCGACCTCATAATCGAGCAGGCCGCCTTCTGACGCTACGACGGAAGTGCGCGCAGGCGTGGCTGTGCCAAACTTTGGGAAATTAAAGACAGACTCGCTTTGCGCTTCTTTGGCGTGCTCGGGAAAATTTGTTCCTATTCCCAAATGCTCATCACCGGTCGGTCCGGACGGCAATAGGGTCGAGACGTCCACTTGCCGTCTTGCAAATGGTCGAGAGGTGGCAGTCTGAATGTCCGTCCGGTCGACAGCGGCCAGCGCAATAAATGGATCACTTGTGCGAGGCGCGCCTAAGTCAGAAAGGTCGATGCCCCGAACCGTATCGCCATCGTGATCGACAACCAGGATAGTGACGGTTTCTCCGTTCGGGTCGAGATACTGCGCCAAGGTGATCGCTTCACTCGGATCGGCAAGTATCTGCTCAAAGGGCGCGTCCTCAAAACTCGCTGGATTGAATTTCGGGTCAGGCGACGTCAGCCAAGCGAGAAAGGTGACGCCGCAAAAGAGGAGGAAGACAATCCTGAAGTATCGGCCAAATTTTGACAGCATAATGGTCTTCCTAATTCAGTGAGGCGTGAATTCTCGCAGAGTGATCTTCGAACCCGAGACGAGCGAGTTGTTTGGCGAATTGATCTGCAGCACCATCCGCGCTGTTGTTTTCACGGACCGCGACATGTCCATCAGGACGGATCAGAACCCGTCCTGCCGCCCCAATCTCGCAAAGCTCCTTGAGGGCACGCTTGCACGCTTCGGAAATGTTCAACTGATCGACATTCACGCGGCGAATTGCGTCCGTCTCGATCAATTCCGCGGTTGGATCGGATTGCGCCAAATCATCGCCAAAACAGAGAAGCGTCCAATGTCCATATTCAAGCAGAGTATGGGATGAGATTGCGGTAGTTTCTGTTTCCAACCAGATATGTGGAAACCGCGCGCCGGGCTGACAGCTTGGCGTGTACTTCGTGACCTCTGTGGGCGCGGGGGCTGTCTCGTCTGAGATAATCGCGGCGCTTTTATAAACATAACCGAGATCAAGGCCGATACGATCGAAATGCGGTATTTGATCCTGAATCGTAGCGCGCAGCTTTGAGACCTTCGTCTCATCCAAGAAGACCTTTCCAATGCGACCGCGCACAACACTATTAAGAGCGTCCATCAAACCGGTTCGAAGAGATCCAGGGAGTAAACGCAGCCATTTAGATCCGCGGAGGCGCGCGGCCTTTTCCGCACCATCTGGATCCAGACCAAGGTCTTTAACGATATCGAATATCCGCTCGAAGTTCTCAAAACTCTCAGCGGCATTGCGTTCAGCAACAGGTTTGCGTTCAGTCTCGTAGGTGTCGAGCAGACTTTCATCCGCACCGGTTTTAAGGACTTGAGCGAGCTTCCAAGCGAGATTGTGAACATCACCAATGCCGGAATTCATGCCGAGGCCGCCGGTGGGTGGAAATCTGTGGGCCGCGTCGCCGACGAGAAACACGCGACCATCGCGCCATTTTTCTGCGGTTTGAACGGTCATCCGCCAAACACTGGTCGATTTGATCTTGATTTCACCGTCTTCCAAGCCGAGCGCGCATTTGATCCGCTCAGCTAAGATCTCATTGGTATAATCATCAGGGCTCTCCCACGGTTCGTAAATGGGCACATTATAGACCCAACGCTTCTCAATATGGTGTGCGATGAACGTGCCAACGGCGGCTGGCTCAAAGATCCAGTAGAGCTTTGCCGGGCGCTCGATGTGGTCACGGAGATTGAGTTCGAAATAGGCGTTCTTGAAGTCCTGAATCTTCTCTGGTCCGATCATTTCGATACTGCGAGCTTGGCGTACCCGGCTCCCCGCGCCGTCGGCGCCGATCAACCAGTCGGCCTCGATTTCATAAACGCGATCATCTGAGCGATCCTTGATCGACGACCGGGTTCCATACTCCTTGGTCTCAACGCTTTGCCATTCATGATTTAGGCGGAGATCAATGTGCGGATTTGCCATGACGTGCCGGCGAATAATGCGTTCGACTTCGGTTTGTGAAATGTTGAGATAGGGAACGTCACTCTCAAGATAGCGATCATACTTCTCGGGATCATCAATGTCCTTGAGGAGATCGATGGCACCGAACTCTTCATTAATCGTGGTGCAGAAAGCAATGCGGCAGCCATCAGACTTTGGTGAGGCTTCCGCGCTGAGTTCCTCAAGCGAGATCCCGAGGCTCGCGAGAATTTCCAGAGAGCGCGTGTTGAGCTCGTGCGCCTTGGGATGTGAATTGATCTCGGGTTGGCGCTCAATAATGACGCTCTTTGTCCCACACTTTGCCAGACAGAGGGCCATGACCAGACCAGCCGGGCCAGCGCCGACGATCAGCACCTGCGTCTTGGATTCAGCAACACTTGTCATTGCCTGGACCTCCTTGTGATGATTGAGCTAGGGTTACGCGGTCTTGAGCGCCGGATTGGTCGACTCGAAGACGGTCTTCAAGGACGTGCCTTTCACGCGCCGCACGAAGCGATAGATGGGTCCCGCAATGTGTACGATCGCCGGACCTTTCGCGATTTCTGTTCGAAACGCAGGTCGTGCTTTCATACGCTGATAGAGCTTGTTCAGCTTAGAGTGCGCATTGATCGGGTATCCCGCCAATGCAATTCGATGCAGTGAGATGAACCAGGCGATATCAATGACCGTCGGTTGATCTCCCAGGAGCCACTTACGATCCCCCAATAGCTCTTCGAGTTGATTAAAGGCGTCATGAAAAGCGAGAACAGCTGCACGCGTCTGTTCGTCTGTCACACCATGCTTACCAAAGTCACGCCACCATTGAATTTGCGCCGCGCGATAAGGGTCGTCCTTGCCGTTGCTGGCATAGGCTTCCAGTTCAGTCTCGCTTTTCTTGGCGACGGAATGGGGCAGCAGGTATCCCATAGTCACCACGCGTAAATGTATATGGAGCTCGGCTTCCAAAGCTAACAGCTGGTCCGTGATCTCCTTATGAGCGCCGTCAGCTGGAACCCAATTATGGTCGGAGGAAAAAGTCTCATCGATGTAGCGCAAGATGTCGTTGCTCTCGATATGGACATCGCCATCATGGACAAGAACGGGAACGACACCGCGGGAATTGATCCCGAGATACCAAGGCGACGTATGCGCCGCGTTTTTAATGTCGACTTCGCGAGAGCGGTAAGAAACGCCTTTTTCGGCGAGTAGAATACGCACTTTCTGGGAGCATGAAGACTGCGCGTAATTCAGTAAGTGCAGCCCCTGCCAGTTCAGAACTTCTTTGGTCTGGATCGTGGTTGGATCGAGTTTCATCAGGCCCTCCCGATTAAAGCGCTGCGACGGCGTCAGGGTTGGACAGCAACAAGAAGACCGCCGCCGAGTTGACGATTGTAAGCAAGCACGCCCCGAACACGTTTGTGTCCACCTCAAGCGTGCTGCTACCGAGACTGAACTTGAAAGGCTTGATCCCATTCACGTCTTTGAGCGAGCCGTCATATAGCGACATGCTCGAGAGCGTCGCGACGAAACTGACCAGCCAATTGAAGTTTAGGATCACAGCCAACCAGATGGTGAACGGGCTTGGGAAAACCCAGATCAGCGCCAAGGCAATTAAGGAGATGCCGGACTGTGAAAGCACCTGCCAAACGACATGAAAGCGTGCGTGCGGTGTCCACAACGGATTGGTGGCATGCGTCTGATTGAAATCGGCGCGGATGGGGCCGATGCACTGCATGGCGGCCACAAAGCTCAATAGAATTTTCGCAAGTAATACAGAGTCCATGAGATCTTCCTCCTAGGATTACATCAGGCCAGAATAGGCACCGCCATCGAGTTGAAGGTTTTGACCCGTGATGAAGCCAGCCTGCGCGCTGCACAGAAAGGCACACGCCTCGCCAAATTCGTCAGGGTCCCCCATGCGCTTGGCGGGGATCGCTTCGATAATCGCAGCGCGTTCTTCTTCGACGGTCGTTTGCTTCATCGCTGCCGCGAGTTGCGCCATTTGCTTTTGACGATTGGTGTCGAACCGCTCGGGCAGCATGTTGTTGATGGTCACATTGTCTTTCGCGACATCGAGAGAGAGGGCTTTACACATGGCCGTCAGTCCAGTGCGCGCGGTTGTCGACAGCCCCATAAAAGGGTGAGGCGATTTCACCATGGCGGATGTGATGTTCACGATACGCCCGAACTTTCGCTCTTGCATGCCGGGTAGCGCCGCTTTGATCATCATGAGAGGTGCTAGCAGATTAGATTGAAGCGCACCGTTCCATTCGTCTTCACCCCAGGCCAAAAACAGACCTGGTGGCGGCCCGCCATTATTGTTCACAAGGATGTCGGGCGACGGGCAGGCTTCAAATATGCGGTCGCGATCGGTTTCGCTTTCAATGTCACCAGCGATCGAGGTGACTGTGCCGCCACCAATGGCGTCTAACTCGTCTTTTGCCTCCGCGAGCGATTCAGCATCGCGACCATTGATCACAACATTGACGCCCTCGCGCACCAAAGAGGTAGCGCATGATTTGCCGAGCCCACGTGAAGACGCACAGATGATTGCGGACTTTCCGGCTAATCCCAAATCCATTCCTAGCTCCTTTTCGATAGAGGGTCGCGATCAATTGGTCGGCCCCTCCAATCACTTCTGAAATTTAACACTCAATTCATTTTTATACATACTCTCATTTTTGACACTGTCAACAATTAGTGCTAGAGCGGCTAAATCGAAGTTCGAAATCCAGATGAGGATTGCTCTGTGCAACACTTCTTCCACGACCGCGCCCGCAATGAAGGCAAACGCGTAAGGACCCGGTCTTTGCTGATCGATAGCGCGATTGCGCTCGTCGCTGAGCGCGGCTTACTAAATACAACGGTTCAAGAGCTGACACGGGCGGCCGGCCTCTCGAATGGGACGTTTTACAATCACTTTGATGATCGCGAGCAACTCATCCGAGAAGCTGCGACTGCTATCGCGATTGTTTTAGCGGAAGACATCGCTGAGCGCGTGCAAGACATTGAGACCGGGCTTGGCCGGATCGTCGTTTCAACGAACATGTTTATTTCACGGGCGGCCGCCAATCCTGATTGGGGCAAGATGCTGTCAGAAGCCTCCAAGAACGCATTTGATATGCAATTGGATTTTGCAAACAACCTGTTGGCAGACATTCAGCTGGCTATAAGTCAGGGCGCGCCGCTTGAGGTTCCAGACCGCTTTCGTTTGTTTCAGATCGGGGCTTTGATGGTGCTGGCGGTTGAGGCTCAGCTCGTGAATCGCCGCAAAAAATCGATCAATCGCGATACCTGTGACGCGATGCTTCGCCTTTTGGGAGCCACACCCGATCAAGCCCGCGATGCGGTGAACACTCACCTAGCTTAACACTAGGAGATCGCATCATGGCGACTCAAGTCGTACGATATCAAACCAAGTCCGGCCCGCAATGGGGCGTGCATTCGGACGGTAAAGTCGCATCATTGTCAGGCGATTGGCCAACGACTGGAATTTTTCTTACAAAGGGTGGAGCAGAAGCTGCACGCGCCGTCGGTGCGTTCGACTTGAACTTAGACGCGCTCGAACTGCTAAGCCCGGTCACTCAAGATGCGGACTATATCTGCCAAGGCTTGAATTATGCGAGTCACTTGAAAGAAATCGGGCGTGACCCCAGACACGCCATTCACAACATCTTCTTCCACAAAGCCTCGTCATGTATTTGCGGCCCACAGGATGACGTGGTTCGACCCGCGCATGTGAAAGCGCTCGACTATGAAATCGAGCTCGCCCTCATCATATCCCGACTGATTGCGGGTCCCGTTGAAGTGACCGATGAAAACTTGCACGAGTTCGTCGGGGCCTTAACGATCACCAACGATATCTCCGCCAGAGACGTTCAAGTCTCTCACGAGCAATTCTGTAAAGCCAAATCGTACCGAACCTTTGGTCCGACAGGGCCTTTCCTCGTCTTGCTCTCGCCTGACGAATTACGGCGTTACGGCGAATTGGTCCTGACTTTATCCGTCGATGGCCAAGAACGGCAAAGGAATGTTGCCGCGGACATGATCCACAAACCAGCAGCGACTTTGACCGAACTCTCGCAAATACGAGACCTGAAACCCGGCGACATGATTGCGACCGGCACACCCGGCGGCGTCGCGCTTAAAGTGCCTGGGAAACTCGCCATGTTGCTTGGAGCTTTGATGTCGCCGATCCAGAGAAGCGAAATTATCGCCAAGCGCGCTGTGAAAGATCCCGACTATTTACGGCCAGGAAACGTCCTTAAATGTCAGGTCGCGACCCCAGACGGCGCGATCGACCTTGGCGCACAATCAAATAGAATTGTTGAGAAAGCAGATTTTAACCCCTGACGAATCTCAATCCGTTTGAATGTGATAAAATTTAATGCGTGCTGAGCTCTTTACGCCCAACTCTGTGATCAGTTGGTCGGTTCGTTATGTCTGCTAGTAGGAATTTCCTGCCGGGCGGCTAATGACTGGTTTTGGGATTCTTGGAGCTGAAACCCAGATCGCTACTTCGCAACGATCCTCTCTGCGTTATCGAGGTGCTTCAGCGCTTCTTTAATCAGTCGTCTTGCTTTCCTGATCGCTTCCGTTATGTCGTCTCTTGTCGACCTCGGTGCTTGTCCAGGCATTGCCGCGAGGTGTGCGTCCTCAATACAACCAAGGGCTTCAACGATTTCAATTCGGGCTGGGTCAATATCGGCCATGGGTCTGACTGACACTCGACTATGGGAAGAAGTCCAGTCGATATCGTGAAGTGTAGCAGTGTTGGGGCGTGCGGCAGTTTCCACTGGACTTCTATGGTCTTTCGAGCGGTAGTCTCAGGTGGCTTGGGAAGCCAAAGTGACCCTTTCGCCCGGCAAGGTCCGGGCTCGCCTCAGTGGGACGGTAAGACTCCCGTCCAGACACGGAGGTAATAATGGCAACGAATACACTCATTCCACCGAAGCCTGGCAGTAAGCTCGCAACTCTGGCCACCGCTTTGAAGGGGAGGGGAACGACAATTGCGAAGCTTAGCGATGCGCTCGATTGGCAACCGCACACTGTTCGGGCCGCAATGACCCGGCTCCGCCAGCGTGGCTATGTCATCACGCGAACCCAGTCAAAGAAGACGGGCGTCTCGGTTTTTAAGCTGGATAGGTCCAGCCTGTGAGTTCGGAATTATGCATATCGGATCTCGCTACTCTGGAACGAACCGTGCTGAAGCAGATCTGGCAGGACGAGATTGGACCCATCGTCCCGAACAACATCAGCCGCCAGATGATGGCACGGATCATTTTGGTGGAGCGGCAATGGACAGCTTCAGGTCAGTCCCGAGCGCGTTATCTGAAGAAGCTGAAGCGGATCGTGGAGGCAGAACAGTCGCCGAAGCCACATGCACGTGCCGGCAATCGTCTGATCCGGGAGTGGAATGGCAGGCGGCACGTGGTTGATGTCCTTCCAGAAGGCTATCTCTGGAACGGCAAGACCTGGAGGTCTCTGAGCGCCATAGCAAAGGAGATCACTGGTACCAAGTGGTCGGGGCCGCGTTTCTTCGGAGTAGCGGCATGAACAAGATCCGCTGCGCCATCTATACAAGAAAATCGACAGAGGAGGGGCTGGATCAAAGCTTCAACTCTCTCGATGCACAGAGAGAGGCCTGCGAGGCTTATATCAAGTCCCAGACCCATGAAGGCTGGAAGCTATTGTCCGAGCAGTACGATGATGGAGGCATCTCTGGGGGCACCATTGAGCGCCCAGCTCTAAAGAGATTACTCGCGGAGATCGATGCCGGTCGGGTCGATATGGTTGTGGTCTATAAAGTCGATCGGTTGACCCGCTCTCTTGCTGACTTTGTGAAGCTCGTGGACTGGCTGGATGACGCGGGCGCGTCCTTCGTGTCAGTGACCCAGCAATTCAACACGTCGACCAGTATGGGAAGACTGACACTCAATGTCCTTCTCTCCTTTGCCCAGTTTGAGCGAGAGGTCACAGCTGAGCGCATCCGGGACAAGATCGCTGCGTCAAAGAAGAAAGGCATGTGGATGGGGGGTCTCCTGCCGCTCGGCTACGACAAGACCGATGCTGGTTTGATCATAAATGAACGAGAAGCAGAGACGGTCCGAACCTTATTCGAAGCCTACCGCGAACTTGGCTGCGTTCGTCGGCTGAAAGACTGGGCTTATAAAGATAGCCTCAGATCAAAAGCGCGCTCCTCTCCGGACGGTATCGCAGTATCGGGAAGACCTCTTATGCGCGGCGCTTTGTACCATCTCCTCTCTAACCCGATCTATATCGGCAAGATCCGCCATAAGGACGAGATCTATAATGGTCTGCATGAGCCCATCATTAGCGACGAGCTTTGGGAGCAGGTTCAAGCGAGGCTCGCAGCCAACCGCAAAAGGCGGGCCTCACGCACGAATGCCAAGAGCCGATCACCGCTCGCCGGCAAGCTGTTCGGTGGCGACGGTGAACCGCTTAGCCCAAGCCACGCCAGCAAGAAAGGCAAGCAATATCGCTACTACGTCTGCAGGCGCCTGATCGAAGACAGCGGGACCGGACAGTAAGGCTGGCGAATCCCAGCTGCGGAGGTCGAACGCTCGATCTGTGCAGCTGTTAGAGAGGACAGAGACGTCCAACTGGCCTGGGCAATTTTCGGAAGGATGGAGGTCAGTGATAAGCAGCTTCTCGATCACGTCCTGCGGGTGCAAATCCCGGAAGCCCATCTCGAGTTGACAATGGCTGCACCGTTCGATCAGGCAACTCTCATGATCACTGCTCCGTACACATTCCGTCGGCGAGGGGTTGAGACAAGACTGCTTCTGCAAACGAGCACAGAACGGGACCCGGATCCTGTTCTTGCTAAACGTATTCTGCGCGCCATGAACTGGGTTGATCAAATCAAGTCAGGGGTGCTGGCATCTGAAGTTGCAGCACACGAATCTGTCTCCTCGGAGTACATCTCGCACAATCTGCATTTTGGGTTTCTGTCCCCCCAGATTCTTGATGCGGTTTTAACAGGTCGGCTGCCACCGCACTTGTCGACAAAAGCCATAACGCGGATGCGGGGTTTTCCAACCGAATGGTCTGCTCAAAATGAGCTGCTGCTCCGATGATTGTCAGGTACTCTGTTCAACCTTGATTGGTCCCTGTTCCTCACTCTAAGTTCCCTGCAACTGGGATGAAAATTCCCTGCTCTTCGGAGTAGGGAAATTGCTCGTTCAAGCATTGATTACACAACATTTTCTAGAATGATCTCTCGCGAAAATCTGCAGTTTATCTCGGAGTTCTCTGTTGATTCCCGCGTATCGGGGAAACTGGCTTGAAAACCTGACCCTCGAAATGGGGAAGGGAGACACGACTGGTATATGCGGGTTAGAGACACGAAATCCTAAACTTCGGAGACAGACCTATCCCTGATCGCACGGCTAAGTCCCGGTTAGTTCGGCATTAATTGGTGACAGTCTGAAATGGGTTGACATCTGAAGACTGTCTGGCGGTGCTGTCAGTCTAATGCGAACCAGTCTCCACTTCTCGCGGGTCATCAGGTTCTAGGCAGCGATCAGCTCGCGCCATTCAAGAAGCGCTGCATCGCGTTTGGTTTTAAATCTGGTTCTTGAGTTGATGTGTCGATCTAGGTTGAAATGATTGTGCACGGAGGAATGCATGCTTGCGAACTTCTGTAGGCTTCGCATTCGCCTGAATCTGAGCATAGCACGCTCTCGTCGTCGAAAAGGGAGATGAGAGTTCTCTGCTCGGTTGTTGAGATGGCGACCGACCTCCTGGCGGTTGACGTTGCCGATTTCTTTCATTGCTGCTCCGCATGAGGCCAATCGATCTGTGACGATGACTTGCGGATTACCATATCGCTTCATCGCTTTTCTTAGGAATTTCAGAGCGGCAGCTTTGTTTCGTTTCTTCGTTGCGAACGATTCTAGCACTTCGCCTTCATGATCGACGGCACGCCATAGGTAGTGGGTTTCGCCTCTGATCTTCACGAACATCTCGTTCAAGTGCCACTTCCAATGGGTCATCTGTCTCATATAGGAGGCTCTCTGCTTACGGATCTTCCCTGCGAAATGGGTGCCGGAACGGTCGACACAGAGGCGGACACTTTCATGGCAAACGTCGATCCCGCGCTCATGGAGCAAGTCTTCTACATTGCGCAATGAGAGCGGGAACCGGACATGCATCATGACTGCAAGCTGGATGATCTCGGGTGATGTCTTGAAGTAGCGAAACGGAGATTTGGTCGTAAAACGAAGCTAGGGCAGGGGATCAACCGCCTCAAGGTCCAGTTCCCCTGACAATGCCGCGCCGGGCCTGCCGCGTGATCGGCCAGCACCGCTCCACCCAAAGGAAATCCCGTGTGCCGCGTCAGGATGAAGAGGTTCTAACTTCTGCCACCATCGCGCTTGCGTCGCGGTTCGGTCGATATGGTTATCGCCGGATTACTGCCTTGCTGCGAGCCGACGGCTAGCATGTGAATGAGAAGCGGGTCTATCGCATCTGGAGGCGTGAGGGGCTTATCCCAAGCGGCTGCTGCCGGTTGTGGTTAATGTTCATGCTCAATTGGTTCATTTCATCCTACTTCGTCTTAGCACTTGAATCCTAAGACTCACTAGAAATTGAGGGTCGGCAGCGTTCCCGTTCGGAGATTGCGACGCCGAGATTGGGAAGTGACGTTCATCGTGACAGATCAACCGTATGCGGTTTTTCGAGAGTTGATATGGTCGGTAGTGGTACTGTCGATGCTGGGTATTTCGTTGCCTGCGACTGCCCAAGAAGGCTCAGTGGACGGATCTGACGGACGCCGCGCTCACACACAAGCTGCCGCCGAGAACGTTGGAAAGGCAGACCGAGATTATTTGTCGGATTCTGCAAAAATTGCTGCAGAAGCCGGACAACGTATTCAACGTTCAACCGAACTTAACTATGGCACAGAGCAATTTATAGATCGAGGCCCGCTCGCAGAATACTACGGCGCGCCGGCCAGCGGGGCAGGTGGGGAGAGCTTTGTATTTCGCAATGCTCCTATCGATGCTGTTGTCCATGAGATCTTGGGTGAAACCTACGGAGCGGGATACTCAATTGCCCCGGACGTCCAAGGTACGATAACGCTTCGCTTAGATGGTGTTGCATCTCTCGACGATGCTGCGGCTGGTCTTGGTGCAGCGCTCAGTTTGCAAGGTGTGGAGCTCACGACGAGCGGCGGCAGTTTTCTGATAGCCAGAAAGGGACGACGCGACGGCGGTTCAGAGATGACTATGCCGGTATTCGTCACAACGAGTGAGGTAACGCCGCCCGATGCTTCAGTTGCTGTGCTTCAAGTGAAATATGCAAACGTCAACCGGATCGCGGAGATCGCTCGCCCCCTTGTTCCAGACGGGTTGTTGCGGGAGGTTGACGATGAACTCGGCTTTATTGTTTTGAGCGGCGACGCAGCTGCTGTTTCATCTGCCATCCGCATTTTCAAATCGTTGGACGTGAATTGGCTTGAGGCGATCTCCACGGCGTTAATTCCGGTCGAGAATGCGACACCCGACGAGATCAAGGCGGATCTGGAGCCCATTCTTTCACGTCTCGGCGGCGTGTCGGTCATTCCAATGTCGCGTCTGGAAAGTCTTCTCGTTATCTCGAGACGACAGCAGGCACTGGAGCAGGTCCGCCAGTGGGCGACAAAGCTTGATCAATCAGCTCAGCCACAATTGAGTTCTGACACGCTCGTCTATGAGGCACGCTATATCGACGCAAACCGATTGGTTGAAATCGTTTCTGGTGCGGGACAGGCCGCTCCGATTAGTCCCCCACCACTTGCCGGACCGCAGGATCCGTTTCTGCCACCTCAAGCGTCTGGAGGAGGGATTGCTGGACCTGGCTTATATGATCAATTGTCGATTACTGTCTTTTCAGGTCGAAATGCCATCATAGCCCGCGGACCTGAAGACGATCTTCAATCCCTCTTATCTCTCATTGAGACCATTGATCAGCCGCAAAGACAGGTCTTGATTGAAGCAACAATTGTCGAAGTCCTGTTAACGGAAACCGACCAAATCGGAGTGCAATGGGATGCGGTCGCAGGAGAGCTCCGTGCAGCATTTTCAGATATTGGATCCGGAGCTGTAACGTCTTTGTTTCCGGGCGCATCATTATCTTTTGCCGGGGCAGACGTCGCGGCCGTCATAAACGTGTTGTCGACCTTCAATGACGTCGAGATTGTTTCATCGCCACGCGTGCTTGTTTTAAATAATGAAACGGCGCGCTTGCAGATAGGCGATCAAGTTCCGGTAATTACCCAAAGTGCCGTCAGTATATCCGATCCTGGTGCGCCATTGGTGAACTCTACGTCTTACAGAGATACGGGCGTCATTCTAACCGTCACACCAAGCATCCGTGCAGGCGGAATGGTGGAGATTGAGATTAGCCAGGAAGTCAGCGGTGTCGCAGAGACAACGACATCAAACATTGATTCTCCAACGATCACGCAGCGATCCGTTGAAAGTCGTCTGGCGGTTCCTGACGGTGCCGTCGCGATTCTTGGCGGGCTGATGAGCCAAACGGTCTCCCTCAGTGAGACAGGAGTGCCCATATTAAAAAAAGCGCCTTTGATTGGCGCTGCATTTCGTTCGCGCGCAACCAATCAAAGACGCACTGAACTTGTTGTCCTTGTCGAGCCAACTGTGGTCGCAACCGATGAACCAGAAACGGATTTTCCCGTCCATTTGCGTGCTGCGCTTGAATCTGCACGGGAGGGATGGTGAGCTATGGGACGGCGAGACAGCGGATATGCCACGATTGCAGCGACCGCCCTAATGGCGTCGCTCTCGCTCGTGGCGATCGGTTATACAAACCTATCGGTGGCAAAATCACGCCAGCTCGAAGCCGCGACACAATCCGTGCTTAACGATATAATGGTTGAAGCCTGGATGTTGAATCAGGTGACGATATGGGCAGAGCGGCGGGAGCCCTTGAAGAACACCGGCGTTTGGCATCAAGCAGATCTGTCGAATTCTAAAGTCGAATACCTGATTACGGATGAGCACCAGAAACTAAACCTTCAAACAGATCGTTTGGATGCAATTGAAGGTGTTCTGCAGAGTGTTCTGTCATCTTCTGAGACAAGACTAGTCCTTGATCGGATTAAGAAGCTTAGGGTTGGAAATACCGGAGGCGTCCATACGCTACGAGATATCTTATCTGAACCTATAACGCCGCGACAACGTGTATGCCTTTCTGACAATTTAACGCTGATGCACGCGCAACGATCGTTGGTCGATCAAAATGCAGAGGCGTTTGTTCACGACGGTTCCATTGTTCGAGTACGTGCAAGGACCATCAATCAGTCATCACCAAGGTCTCTAGATATCGCCGTACTATTCACCGGCGACCGAGCTAGTCCATTTTGGGTCCTTGATTGGAGCTCAGGTCCAGCAAGTGACATCGTGGAGTGTTCATCCCATGCTTAAGGTTGAAAACCCGACTCTTCAAAAGAAACAGGCCGGCTACACGCTTACCGAGCTATTGGTCGTACTTGTTATTCTTGGTTTGATCGCTGCAGCGATAACGCCCCAAGTGATCGGCCGATTGGACCGCTCAAAGGTGAAAGCGGCAGAACTCCAAATGGAAACGCTTGGCGCATCGCTCGATCTCTTTAAAATAGATCTCGGTCGCTATCCTACATCTGAGGAAGGCTTGCAGGCACTGCTAAGGCAACCTGCCGGCTTAGACGCTTGGTACGGCCCATACATTCGATCTGCCAAAAACCTTACAGACCCTTGGGGCAATCCAATCCAATATAAACCGCCAAGCGATGACGCATTTTACCGTCTTGTTAGTTTTGGGGCCGATGGAAACCAGGGGGGCGCGCGGGATGCCGCCGATCTAACAGCTCCAAACCTCGAGTTTCAGCGGTGAGGTGCGAGGATGGACAGCGCTGCTTACATCGATCCAGAAGATCTCGAGATCAATCGCCTTCTAGCAGAAGGACATCTGCATAATGATGATCTGCGCCAGGCAAAGCTGCGGCAAACAAACGAATCGAGGTCGCTACTCAGTCTACTCAACCAGACAGGAGTCTTGTCCGACGACCACCTTTTGGAGTGTTATCGGTCAATCTCTGGATTGCCAGATATTGACCCCTTCGCCTTGGACAACGTCCCGGAAGATTGCCTCGAACTAATCAATCCCCAGTTCCTGAAACGCTCAAGGGCGCTCTTACTGAGTGAGGATGGTCCACTTGCCGTTGTCGATCCTCTTGACGACACCGCGTTACGTGCAGCGGAGTTCGCATTGGGTGCCGTGCCTGATCAGGTGCTTATCAAAGCTGGCGATTGGGCAAGAGCGTACGCAGCGCTTTATGAGCAAAGCAGAGACCTGTCTTTGGATATCAACGATCCAAGTGCTGTCTTCATTGACGATCTGGTTGCCGATCAAGATCGCGACGCACCAATCGTAAGACGAGTGGCCACATGGTTCGCGGAAGCAGCAGATCTTGGCGCATCTGACATTCACTTCGACGCAAAGCGCAATGCATTAGAAGTGCGCTATCGTATAGACGGAGTACTAAGAACTGTTGCTTCAGAATCGAAGAGTGCAGCAGACTCGGTCATCGCACGAATAAAAGTTCTGTCAGGGCTCGATCTTGGCGAGCGTCAAGCTGCGCAAGATGGCCGGGCCACCATTGTTGTCAGGGGACGTCGGCTCGATATCCGGGTCTCAATCATTCCTACGATTGACGGTGAAAGCGCCGTTATTCGTTTACTCGATCGTCCCTCGGGCTTGTTGTCGATCGAAGGGCTTGGTTTCTCCGAAGAGATTACCTCTGCGTTGCAGTCGATGATGGCAAGGCGGAACGGCCTATTTGTTGTTGCTGGCCCAACAGGTAGCGGAAAAACGACGACGCTTTATGCCTGCCTTGAACACTTTAAAAACAGCGGCCTTAAGATTCTATCGGTTGAAGATCCTGTTGAGTATCACTTTGACCATGTGAGCCAAGTCCAAGTATCGGGCAAGGATGGAACCGGTTTTGCCGGGGCCATTCGGGCGTTTCTTCGCCACGACCCCGACATCATTTTGGTCGGCGAAATCAGGGATGGTGAAACGGCTCAGGTTGCCGTCGAGGCGGCGCTACAGGGACATCTGGTTCTCGCAACACTTCATGCGACAGATGTGGCAAGGGTTCGGACACGCCTTATCGATATGGGTGTGGAGCCTTTCAAGCTTGACGCCACACTTAATGGAGCCTTGGCGCAACGTCTCGTTCGCCTCTTATGTCCTGAATGTGCTCAAGCGAATGAGATAACCCCGGAAGAAGAAGTCATATTTTCCAAAGCAGGTGTGGACGCGCCATCTGATTTGTACGTTCCTAATGGATGTCCTTCATGTGGTCAGACGGGTTTTTCGAAGCGTCATGTCCTTGGTGAAATCACCTTATCAGCACAAGTCATACAGCCAGACGTTACGATGGAACAAGACGGCTTGAGACTGGTCGCCCTTGGAAAAACTGCATTAAGCGAAGTCGTGGGACTGGATGTTGGATGACCCTGTTTCGTTATTCATCCATCGGCCCCGACGGCACAAAGATCAGTGGACGTATCGATGCAGATAGTGCTGACGAAGCACAAAGGTTTGTATCTGGTGCAGGGGAGTTTCTGGTCGATCTTAGTCCTGTGGCGGAGCGGCGCTGGCTGAAGTTAGAACGCCAGAAAGAGATCAAACTTCA
This sequence comes from Pseudomonadota bacterium, assembly GCA_039817885.1. Lineage (GTDB taxonomy): Bacteria > Pseudomonadota > Alphaproteobacteria > Caulobacterales > Hyphomonadaceae > CALLCD01. Next base: position 19,055 of record JBCBUY010000047.1, read on the forward strand.
CGTTGCTGGCTCCTTTGCAATTGAACTTGCTGGGCTCATTGAGGCAGGCGCTCCGTTGGACAAGGCGCTTACTATTCTTTCCGAGGGAACGACGCCCTCAGCTCGTTTGTCCCGCGCAATCCTCGCCCATATTGAGTCCGGGCGCAGCTTTTCTGTCGCGCTACGCGAAGCAGGTGGTGCCTGCATTCTCCTCGCAGAGTTTGTTTCCGCCGGTGAGGCGGGGGTTGGATTGAGCACGATGCTGCATACAGGGGGTACGTTTCTCACGACGAGAAGTGAAGCGGCGCGCAAAACACGCTCTGCCTTAGCCTATCCGACATTTATTGCGATCCTGGCTTTAGCCGCACTGATTATAATGATTGTTTATGTTGCGCCGACACTTGCACCAACTTTGGAGGACAGCGAGTCCAATGCCGTCTTTCTAAAACTCGCCGGTATTGGGAGTTGGGTTCAGGGGCACAATACAGAAGTTCTGTTGGGGATCGCGACCATTCTGTCGATTGGTGCGATGTTTGGAAGAACCGGCATCGGTCAAAACATATCGCAAAGTCTTGCCTATACTGTCCCGATCATCGGAAACGTCAATCGAGACTTGAGCGTGGGACAGGCTATGGAAGTGACGGCCGCGCTTCTGGAGAGTGGACGACCGCTCTCAAATGCGCTCGAGTTCGCCGGAAATGCGTCGAGTCCTGCGATGGCAAGTATTTTCCACGCCATCGCGGACAGACTAAAGGACGGTTGCTTGGCGAGTACGGCATTTGAAGAAGCTGACTCATTGCCGCACGAAGTTCGCCGATTGGCGAAGTTAGGCGAGACGACAGGTGCGTTTGCAAAAGCTCTCCGCCAATCGGGGCGCATATGCCACCAGCGCGCAATGCTCCGATTGGATCGCCTTTCAGCATTGGCTGGGCCGGTTCTTGTGATCGGCATCGGCGGCATGGTCGCAGGACTGATGCTCACGGTCCTTGGTTCTCTATCCGGAATTGGGGGAGGCGCGCTGTGACGAAGAACCAGGGATTTGCAATGGCCGATGCTTTGGTCGCGCTAACGATTATCGCAGCGTTCACATCATCATTGATGACATCCAATTTCGCTATGGTGAGAGGCCTTGAGACATCAAGCGCTCGCTTGGAAGCGGCTTTGATTGCGAGGGCACTTACGCGCAGTTATGCAATCGAAGATATCGGTTCGATACGTCGGGGGGATATAGACTATCAGTGGACCCGCCGGATCACCGACAGAAATCCTCAAAGTGTCCTCCAGGATGTCTCTATCACGGTGTCTTGGCCTGAAGGGCAAGATACACACTCTTTGACTGTCGAAACTGTTCGGCGGGGCGGCCTGCATGCGGGATGACAAGGGTTTCACGCTTGCCGAAGTATTGGCTTCCCTGTTTGTGATTTCAGCCGGAGCCGTCGCAACGCAAGGGATCGTGTCTGGACTAATTGGCCATTGGTCTCGAGCCGAAAAGCTCCGAGATCACGCCGACAGACTGCTTTCCCAAGCTGAAGAAGTCCACGCATTTGAAACCGCCATAAAGAGCAATACCAGCGAACGTCTCTACTTGGAGGGGCCTGACCCCGATCAGTCTACCTTGATACTTGCTGCTCCTCAAATTGATCAGTCTCCGGACTGCCGCTTTGACCTGGTTGGGAGGCGCTGCAGATGACGTCTCCTATTCTATGGAGCACGCCGAGTGGTCTGGCAGCTGTCCTTCAGTTTGCCGCTTCAGCGGTTCGCCTAGCATTAGGTCTTAAGAACGCCGACCCCCAAACATTTGCTTACGAAGACTTTCTAAGCGCCGAGGAGATCGTTGGCGGTCCGGTTCGCGTCATGCTTCCAGGCAATGTCGCTTTTGCGCATGCTCTTGATACCCGAACATCCAACCTCGTCGACCAGCGGAAGATCGTCGCGAATAAATTCGACGACCTCGCACCGATTACAAGCGATGACTTGCAAGCGCTGGCAAGGCGAGATGATCAGCGCCGCGAGCAGGTTGACCTACTCTTCGTAAGACAGAGCGAAGTGGCTGAATTGGAGAAGACCTCATCGCAACGAGGCGCTACCGCGTTACTCATCTCTCCAGAATGCGCAGCGGATAAATCTTTCCTATCTCCGGATAGCCTCAATAGGAACCGAACGCGTAGTCTCTCCTGGGTATTATGCCTTGTTTGGTGCTTGTGCGCGAGCTGGGGAGCGACTGAGATGCTGGCACTGACGATGGAATCCGCTGCGTATGAAATCCGCACAAATGCTGCGGATGTGCGGCGGCTTGCCATGGAGCGAGCTGAGCGTGACCGAGAGTTGACGACGGTCGACGCACTTGCTGCATGGGGTGTGGAAGCCAAAACCATCGCTGCTAGGATGGCGTCGTTGCAGGATCTTTCTGCTGCGACGCCGAATGATGCCTGGTGGGTGTCGGTGGAATTGGCAGGTACTTCCCAGACGGTTTCAGGCCGGTCACCAAACGCCGCCAGGGTGTTACAGAAAATTTCTCAAACCTTTCCGGAAAAGTCGATGTCATTTGCCGAGCCTGTGATCGACGAGGGGAAGGGACAGCAAAACTTCGTCATTCAATTGGAGACGATTGAATGATCCAAAACAGCATCTTCAAAAGAGCCGTTGGCTG
>JBCBUY010000048.1:0-21655 GCA_039817885.1 Pseudomonadota bacterium
GTGGCGTCTCATGTTTGTGTAATAGGTCAAACGCTTGACCAGCCAAACTGTAAATCGCTCGATCCGGCAGGATATCAAAACTCGAAAAGGGCGATTCCAGGCGATTTTTTGCAACAGTGGGGTTCAATGTAGTCATGATCGAGCAGGCCTTTGTGGAATTTGATATGGTCTTTTTCTTTGAAAGTGAACGCGAGTTGGCGGGTAGGACTAAGTTATATAATCAACAGAATGGCGGCTGGTGTTGATATATATTTATTCTCGGGGGTATTCTGCTGGGCGATTTCAGTATGGGAGAATAAGATTAATATGCTGAGCTGTCTGACTGGGAAATTTAATTGATAGTATTAACGTTTACGGATTAGTGGGTGATTCAATATATAGGTGTCAACAGCCCTATTTTTGTTTTGCTGGAGTCGTTAGGCTGTCTTGCTGCACGTGCGTGGTTTCTTAGAATCATTTTGATTCTGGGTTTTTCGTAAGTGCTAGGGTGGCGAGGACATTGACTTTGTCACTTTGCACCGTAGCGGTACGTCAATGTTATGCGCTTCGATAAGGAATTTATAAAGCGTGGTGTGGCTATGCCATAGCAGAGTCGGACGCGCCGCAAGTTCAAGCGCAGGGCCTCACATTCCCAAAAGGATTTCGATCTAAGTGCGGCGCCTGCTTATGGTTGTAAGGCAGGTGGGGATGAGCTTGGATAATTATTTCCGAGCCACCTCAAGGTTCGGACATCCTCGACCAAACCAAATCCGCACCGTTTCCATTGTCGAATAGAGCTGCTTGAACCGGGGCGGCGAAACTTGGATCATCGAGAATGCACCTCAAGTAAGAAACCGGTTCGTCTCCCTTCTTCTCAGCATTCCATGCGACGCCAAGATCGCTGTCGGCTGTTTTGATGAAATAGTCTGGCGAAGTGTCTTTCTTCTTGTTCCTGTTTCTGACGAACCTTACTGACGCACAGAGGGTGAGGGTCATGATTGTGCCCTCATAGCCAGAGCGAGTAGATTTGAAATGTCCGATATTTGCCATTGGTAAGCTCCTTGTTGGTTGAGCGATTGTGCTGGCTAGGCCGATAGACCGATCCGTTTGCGGGCGCGTTTGAACCCAGCATCGCTGTCGATGAATGTCCGCAACATTGTGGGAATGATATCTGCCACTTTGACATCTGCCCCATAAGCGAGGCGGTAAGCGCGTGTGTAGTCGTCCAAGTCCGCTTTTAAATCCGGCGTAAGCGGGACCGATAATTTGACCGGTGTCTGGTCAGGAATAGGACCGATTTTGAGCTTGGTATCGTTCATACTATTGGCCTCCATAAGGTTTGAGGATGATGTCCTGATGGGCCAGGATGCGCAGCCGCCAGCCAGGGCGGATCGTCAATGTTGGCTGGACCGCAAGTTCGCGATTCACGACAGCTTGGCCGACGGCGTTAACGCCGTCTTGACCGGCCTCGCGTAACGCTCGAGCAATGCGTTCGTCATCGTCATTGCTGGCGACCTCCGCGCCGATGCTGATGAGACTTGAAAGAGCGGCAGCGGTGAACAATCGGATGGAGTGATTGTTGACTCGGTCTTTGAGGCCCGCATTTCCGCGGCCATCGACAGCCGGCAGATTGTCGATCCGAATAGACGAGCCATCGGGCATAATGAGGCGGTTCCAGACAATCAAGGCGCGGGACTGGCCGAAGGCGATTGCGCTGTCATAGCGACCAATGATCCGGGTGCCCTGGGGAATCAGCAATGTGTCGCCAGTGACAGTGTCGTAAACGGGCTCAGTCACCTGACCAACAACTTGTCCCGGCAGATCGGAATTGATCGCCGTAAGAAGCGTTGCTGGAATGACCGATCCTGCCATCAGCTGCCAGGGCGATACCGGTCTCTCCAAAAGATGAGGATTGTAGATCGACTCATCTGCAACCTCTTCTGTGAACGCGCGTTTGCGATCCTGATCACTTATCGCTGGTGGAACAGGATCTCCGACCAATGAGTTCAAAACAGCAAATGGGTCATGGGTTGATGCGGGTTGAGAGGGGGCAGCCGGGATGGATGTGCCCTGACTTCTTGTTTGACGTCCCGTTGAAATATTGAAGAACAGGCTTCTGTGACGACTTGCAATCAATGCCGCTTCCTGATCGGCGATTTGCGGATCAGGGGCGTTCGCGAGCGGGTCAGCCCGAGGAGGCAACCGCCCTTCAAGCTGAGCCTTTAGGATCGGCGCGCCAAGGTCACCAGGAAGGGCAGGGCCTAGCTCTGGTACCTCAGGCTTGATTTCAGCGTAGCTTGTTGGAAGCACTGCGAGGCCTTCGGCGGTCGCATTGTTACTGGTCGAGTAAAGCTCCTCCTTTTGCGCGTTCGCTGTGGGGCTGGAGCTTCTAAGAGCCATTCCGAAGCTGGAGAAGACGAGAAGTCCGGCTCCGCCGAGCATGATCCCCAACGTCTTCTTGTTGAACCTTTTGACGGGTTTCGGTTTGCCTCGGATTGCGAGGTCCTCTGGCTGGAGCTCCGGCGTTTCAGGCTGATTTGGATCCGCCATCTAGTCGTCCTCCAGATCGCTTCGGGAAATCCGAACCACATCCTGTTCGCGTTCTCCGAGACGGAGCTCGGCGCGGGCGAAGAGACGGTCGACGACATAGTAATGGTCGCGCATCCGATAATTTACGAGCTGGGTCCGTCCATCGCGGCCAACCACAAAGAGGGGCGGGGCTTCACCTTGATCTAGGCGCGTTGGGAACTGGATGTAGACCTTACGTCCGTCATCGAAGGCCTGATGCGGGCGCCAGTGTGTTTCGTCACCGGTAATTTCATAGCGGAAGTTCAAGCGTTCCAGCTGGAGCCCGCGCGTGGTTCCTGGCTGGGCTGGTGCCCGTGATGCCGTGTGCGCAGCTGATATGAGGGATTGTCCAAGCGGTTGATTGGGATAGCGCCAGGACACCGCTGGCATATATGTCTCACGGAAAGCGTGGAGCTCAACATAGTAGGCTCTGCGAGATGTTGTGATGACCAGATTGGTTTTGAGCCCTGATGTTGTCGGCATGACCAGAATATGCGCCTGAGCTTCCGGGCCTTCCCCTGAGATGGAGTCGCCGACCACCCAGCGTGACGTATCTCCTGAAAGGACAGAGGTAAGGATCTCTCCCGGTTGCAGCGCGATGTCAGTGATTTGATCCGGCGCGGTATACACCTGATAGAGCGCACCGCGGGCATAAGGGTAGACCTGGATCGAATTCTGAAAGTTATCCGGATGCGGCTCAATGGCTGCTTCTGCATTCGCCGTTTCAATCGCGACATGAGGACGGACTTCGGAGACATTGGCGATATCGGCCATCTCTTCTGGCGTAAAGCCTGGGCCGAAAGTTCGAGCGACAATGGGCGGCGGTGGTGGGGTCGGCACAGCAGTTTCGACGTCGGCTTCTTCGTCCTCTTCATCTTCGAGGAGGACCGCCTCAATGTAGGGTTCTTCATCGAGAACGATGTCTGGTGCTGACCCGCCAAAGGACATGGTTTCGCAGGCGGCAAGTGTGCCAACCGCTGCAAGTAAGATGATTGGTTTGATATTCATGAGGGCTCTCCCTGATTAAGGTCTTGTGACCAGTTGATGCCGTGCACGTAGAGCCCGAGCGGATTCTGGTGCAGGGTCTGTTCATCGCGCGGCGGCTTGGAGACGACAGAGAGTGTGCCGGTCCAATATTCGCGGCCTGTCTCTGCGCCATTGCGGAAGGCTGTTTCCCGCCAGCGGATTGTGAAGCTGTCATCGGAGGCGCGAACGACACTCATAATGTCGACGGCGACCGATCGCGTACCGACATCTGCAAACGGGTCATTGTCTCGTGCATATTCGTTGAGCGTCGCAGAGCCTCGATCTGTCGCGAAGGCGTAGGCGTTCATCCAATTCTGGCGAACGATGATCGGATCTATTGAGATGCTGCGCGTATTCTTGATGAACTCAGCAAGATGGAAGGCGATCTGCGCATCATCTGGCTGATAGTTCTCAACGGCGGGCGCGACCGCTCTTACGGCTCCGTCCGTTGAGAGTTCAACAACATAGGGTGTGACGAAGGATTGAGAGGATTGCCAGAGCAATCCGGCTCCGAACATCAGCACAAGGGCTGTCTGCCCAAGCGCGACCAGACGCCAGTTCTTAGCCTGCACTCTCGCTGAGCCGATACGGTCGTCCCAGGCTTGAGCTGCTTTCTGGTAGGGGGTGACCGGTTCAGGGGCTTCCCCATAGGCGTGCGTGCTGCGTTTCCAGAGCATTCTATCTGTCCTCCTCATTTCTTAAGACTGGGCTGGCACCGCCACTGCCTGGGCTGTCGCCAGCCCGAGCTGCAGCAGCGGCGGTCATAGCGGCGTCGCGCCGGGTTTGAGATGATCTGATCTGGCGAGCCCATTGCGGCTCTGACCCCGGCCCACTGCTTCCGGTGCCCGTGCTTGAGATGCCTTTGCCGCCAGTGGCTGTGAACGCGGCACGGCTGCCGCTTTGCACGCGTTCCGCTAGGGTGGATTTGACCCTGCCTGCCGCGTTGCCGATCACGGATTTGACCTGGCCGGCACCTGCGGCGGCGACACCTGCAACCCCGCCCGCGACGGATTTAAAACCGGAGCCCCCAGCTGCTGTGCTGCCGAGGGAGTATGCCGTGCTTGTCGCGCCACCGACCGATGCGGCCGCTTTGACCGAACTCGTTGTCGCTCGGCCAGCAAGCCCAGCTCCAGCTTTCGCTGCGAGCGCGCTGCCTGCCACGCCGGCCCCAACGCCAGCAGCTGTCCCGATGGCTGAGCCTGCACCGAGCTGGGGTGCTCCGGAAATGATGCCGTTCGCTATCGCGGGGCCAAAGATTCCGAGCCAAAGCAGGGCGAGTGAGCCGAGTATGACGGCGGCGGCTTGTTCAAGTGTCACTTCGCCCGGTGTGAACGCAGCGGTGATCTGGTCAAACACGGTGGAGCCAACGCCAATGATGATGGCGAGCACCATGAGTTTGATGCCGGACGAGATAATGTTTCCGAAAACACGTTCTGCCAGGAAGGAGGTCTTGTTCCAAAGCGCAAAGGGAACCAGGACAAAGCCAGCTAGTGTCGTAAGCTTGAATTCGATGATGGTTACGAAGAGCTGGATTGCGAGGAAGAAGAACGAAAAGAGCGTGATCGCCCAGGCAAGTCCCAACACGCCAATGATCACGATGTTTGCAAAGAAAGCGATGGGCCCTGTGAGAGATGATATCTCATCGAGAAGAGGATGGGCCGCTTCGAACCCGGTTGCGGCTACAAAGCCAGGTTTCAGAATGTCGTCTGCGGTGATCGTTGCGTCAGTTGCGTTCAATCCGAGCTGCGCGAAGCTTCTGAATATGACGTCGGCAAGAAAGGCGAAGTTGCCGAGAACCAGAGCGAAGAAGCCAACATAGAGAACCTTCTTCAGGAATTTGGCGATCACGTCTGTGTCTGGTCCCATCGCCCAAAAGAGACCGGCGAGGGTCAGATCGATGACAATCAATGCCGACGTCAGGAAGGCGACGTCCGGCGCGAGAAGTCCAAAACCACTATCGATGTAGAGCGAGAAGGTCTCGACGAACTGATCGATGATTCCAAGGTCTTCCATCGTCCCTAGTTCCTCGCATAGGCCGAGCGGTCGCCACGAAAGCGCTCATGAAGCACACGGGATTGCTCTTCGATGGCGTTGCGGCGGGCTTGTTCGGTGACCATCATCCGGTAGTGGGATGCCATGAGCTGCTGCATCTGCATTTGCTGCTCGATGCTGAGCGCCATGAGCTGATTACCCGCCTGATTGACGGCGAGATTGCCGGTTGCGGCCTGGCTCTCAGCGACGAGCCGTCCCAGCGTCGTCCGGGAATCTGTGACGGCTGTGACGATGCCGGACTGAACGCGTATCGAATGTGCGAACGTCTCTCGTGAGACGCGCCATTGGTCGATCGCATGGGTAACGATTTCGTCGTTGGTCAGCTCTTCATAGGAGTCCGGATAAGTTTCCTGATAACGCCGCTCTGACTCTGCGACCTCATAGCTGATCTCTTCGGATTCACGCATTAGATCGTCGATCCGGTCCAATATCGAGAGGAGCTCCTCAATCGAGTTGAAGTCGAGTTGTCTCAGATCTTCGACCTGATTGAGGATCATCTGAGCTTCGTTCTGAAGCTGGCGGATCTGGTTGTTGATCTGGCGAACCGTGTTCGTTGCGGTCGAAATGTTCTGAGCAAGATTCGATGGGTCGAGGACAATACGGCCTAGTCCAAAGAAAGCATGGGCAGGCTGAACCTGGCTCGTCATCAGTATTGCGGCGAGGCAGGTGGAGACTATTCGGCGGCGCATGGCAGGCCTCCTTCTTGAGATTGGTGGAGAAGATCAGCGGCCCACTCGAGCCCTTGGCGACTGAGCCAGGCGGCTGCGAACATGCCCTGACCAGCCGATGCGAGAATGTCGTCGATGTCCGCCTGGTCCGCTTTAGAACTGGCGGCACAGAAGGCGAGGCCGACCGGTCCAAGCTCCAGATCGAACATCCGATTGCCGCTTGGACATTGCAGGTAGTAATCCTGCTTCTGGGTGGCGCGGGCTATGAGTTCGATCTGACGTGTATTCAGACCGAAGGCTTCATAAGTTTTCGACATAGCTGGTTCTTCGGCCCGATTGTTCGGCAGGAAGATCCGGGTCGGGCAGCTCTCAATGAGTGCTGGAGCGATTGAGCTCTTCTCGATGTCGCTGAGCGACTGGGTGGCGACGACAACCGAGACGTTCAGCTTACGAAGCGTTTTCAGCCATTCCCGCAATCGGCTTGCGAACATGGGGTGGTCGAGGAATACCCAGGCCTCATCAAGGAGGAAGAGGGTGGGTGATCCATCAAATCGCGACTTTAGTCGGTGGAAGATGTAGGAGAGCACGGGAGCGGCGAGCCGGGCGTCCTGCATAATGGATTCCATCTCAAAGAGCGCGAGATCATCATCCCCGAGACAGTCTTTATCGGCATCGAGTATAGCGCCGAACGGACCGTTGAGCGTGTAAGGTGTGAGTGCTTGTCGAAGGTCTGCGGACTGTATGAGCGCTACGAGGCCAGTGAGGGTACGTTGCTCGGTAGGCGCTTCGGCGAGACTGGAGAGGGCTGTCCAGATTGTCTCGCTCACGGTCGGGTCGATGGTGACCCCTTCCTGTTCCAGAAGAGCCAGCACCCAGGTTTGGGCAAAGGCAATTTCAGCGTCGTCGTCGATTTGTGCGAGCGGTTGGAAGGAATAGGCACCGTCAACATTCAGTTCGTATTCGCTGGCACCCATAGCGAGCATGGCTGCTCGGGCGGACCGGCCTTTGTCAAAGGCGAAGACCCTGGAGTTTTGGTATCTCCGGAACTGCATCGCCATAAGGGAGAGGAGAACCGATTTGCCTGCACCCGTTGGGCCGACGATCATGGTGTGACCGACATCGCCTTGATGAGTAACAAGCCGGAACGGGGTGCCTGAGCCAGAACGAGCGAGGAGGAGGGGCGGGGCATCAAGGTGCTCGTTGCTTTCGGGTCCAGCCCAGAGCGCTGAGACCGGAGCCATGTGTGCAAGGTTTAACGAGTTGATGAGTGGCTGGCGGACATTGGCGTAGGCATTTCCAGGATGTGTGCCGAGCCAGGCGTCAACCGCATTCACCGACTCATTGATAGAGTTGAAGCCGCGACCATTCAGAACGCGCTCAATGGCTCTCGCTTTCTCATCGGCCTGGTCTTTGTCAGGATCGCTGACCGTTATGGCGATGGTGAGATACCCGTAGGAGACAAGGTCCTGTCCAAGCTCCTGAAGGGCAGCGTCGACATCTGCGGCTTTGTTGTCGGCATCTGTGTTGACCAAAGGTGCTGGCTCATTCTCCAGCGTCTCTTTCAATATGGTCAGGATCGTTTTGCGCTTGGCGAACCACTGGCGGCGATACTTGGTGAGGATCTTCTCGGCATCCGCTTTGTCGAGTGGCATGAAGCGAGTCACCCAGCGATAGGAAAAGCCGAGCTGGTCAATTTCATTGAGCAGTCCTGGCTCTGTCATGGACGGAAAGCCTAAAACAGACACCACGCGAAGATGATGATCGCCAAGCTCCGGGGAGAGACCTCCCTTCAGATCGCAATCTGTGAGGAAGTAGTCGAGGCAGGCAGGAATGTCCGGGCATCTGACGGGGTGGCGTTTCGTTGAGACACAGTGATGGAGATAGGTGAGAGTCTCGTCGTCTGTGAGCCACCCCGCCTCTGGCATTATTGTCTCAATAAGGTCGAGCAAGCGAGACGAAGTGCGCTGGAAATGCCCCAGGTTTTCCAGCCAGTAATACTGGGGGACATCCGCCGGGTCATCGATGATCAGGTTTTCGAGACGTGAGGTGCTGTCGGCGGAGGGGAGCCAGGTCAGAGTCAGATAAAAATCGGTCTCGAAATGTGTTCCGGCTTCTTCAAACGTGCCGCGTCTCTCTTCATCCACAATCCAGCTGGCGTCATCTTCAAACTCTGATGCAGGATATCCGGTGGCATGACGGCGGGAGGCTTCGAACGACATAAGCCAGCCAGATCCGAGGCGTCGAAGGAGATTATTGAGCCGCGCTGTATAGGCAACGAGTTGCTCTGGCGTAGAGCTTTCCAGGTCAGGTCCGCGATATCGGAGCGTGCGCTGTAGGCTTCCATCCTTGTTCAGAAGGATGCCGGGAGCAATCAAACAAGCCCAAGGGATATAGTGGACAAGCCCGGTTGGTTTGTCGTTGTACTCTTTGAGGTTCAGCATGACAGATACCCTTTGTGGCGAATGTGACGGAGGAGGACTTCGACAAAGTTCGGATCACGCTTGGCAGCCCAGACACTGAGACTGTGGGAGACAATCCAGTAGACAATGCCGACCAGAATGAGCTGCATTCCGAGACCGATCGCGGCGGCGATGGTGGCGTTCAGGATGGCCGCCATTCGGGGTGCTCCGCCAAGCAAAATGGGCTCAGTAAGGGCCCGGTGCAGCGGCACCTGATAGCCGAGGGGAAGTCCGTCCGACGTTTGCATTAGATCGTCGCTCCGCCGGAGAAGGAAAAGAAGCCAAGAAAGAAGCTGCTCGCTGTGAAGGCGATGGAGAGGCCAAAGACGATTTGGATCAGCTTGCGCATGCCAGCGCCGCCTTCACCGCTTGCATAGGCAAGGCCGGTCAGGATGATGGTGATCGCCCCCATAATCTGGGCGACCGGTCCTGAAACGGAATCCAGTATGTTCTGGAGCGGGCCTTCCCAGGGCATTCCGGAGCCAGCGGCATAGGCGGCAGGTGTGAACAGCGCTGTGATCAGTACGAAGACGCCGATGGCGAATAGGGTCTGATTGATCGCCTTTACTTGATGATACAGAGTCATGGATTACTCCCCTTTGGATTGGTGTGTTGTGAAGTCTGGAAAAACGAGTTGGAGATCGGCGGTGACGGGCTCGATCGAGTAGCCGGTGGAGGCGAGACCTGTGACGGCGGCGACCGTTTCAACCTTGCGATCACCAGCTTGGCGGCGGATGAAAACCACCAGGTCGATCGTTTCTGCGATCAGATCATGAGGAACGGTGTGGGTGGCCTCGCCGATCAATTGTTCGAGGCGATGAAGTCCAGCCTCTGCAGAGTTTGCGTGTAGGGTTGCGATGCCGCCGGGATGCCCTGTGTTCCAGGCTTTCAGCATGTCGAGCGCTTCGGGGCCTCGAACTTCTCCGACAATGATCCGGTCTGGGCGAAGGCGCAGTGTTGACCTGACAAGATCAGCGAGGGTGACGGCACCCGGCTGAGTGCGCATCTGGACTGCATCTTTAGCTGAGCAGTGTAGCTCTCTTGTATCTTCCAGGATGACGAGCCGGTCGCCCGTCTCAGCGATCTCATTCAGCAGCGCATTGGTGAGAGTCGTCTTACCGGACCCGGTGCCACCGACAACCAATATGTTGGCGCGGTCTTTGACGGCTTTTCGCAAGGCCGTCGCATGGGCGGAGCGAAGAATGTGCTCGTCCACATAATGGTCCAGCGGAATGACGCGTCCGGCCGGTTTCCGGATGGAGAAACAGGGAGCTGTTGTGACGGGCGGCAGGACACCTTCAAATCGCTCTCCCGCGAGGGGAAGTTCAGCTGAGATGATTGGAGAGGTTCGACTGGCGTCCCGCCCGTTCTGTGTCGCGACCAATCTGATTGCGCGTTCTATGTCGTGCGGTGAGAGGAAAGCCCCGGTTTCAGACCGGCCAATCCCATGCTGATCGACCCAAAGCTTGCCATCCGGATTGATCATGATCTCCACGACATTCGGATCTGCGAGTGCTTCCATCACATCCGCACCGAAGGCAGTCCTCAGCATATTGGCGGTTCTGGTATCTGCGGCTGGGTCACGCATCGTGCACCTCGCCGTTCTCTATTGTGGGAGCTGGCTGATGGAGCCGATCGAGTTCTGCGTCTGTGAAGAGATCCGTTTCGTCGATGAAGAGGTTCCGAACGACCTGTTCGAGGATGCGTTTACCGGACTGTAGATCGATGCCGAGTTGCTCAAGGAAGCTTTCAAAGCGAAGGTCACCGGCCGCCCTTGCAACTTCTTGTCTATCCGCAGGGACAGGCGGTGTTGTCATCATGAAATAGCGGATGAACAGGGCTAGTGTCTCACCAATGATGAGATCTTTCTCTTCGAGGCGACCGATTTGGCGCGTCACCGTATCGAGGCGTCTGAGGAGGGCATGTCCTCCGACACCGTCAGGACTGGAGGCAAAGTAGTTTGTAAGTGCAACATCGACGATGGTGCTGACCGATTGTCTCGGTTGGCGAGATAGCGCCGTCAGCCGGGCATGATTCATCTCCGAAACGTATGGATGGATACGAACAGTCATTTTTTCGACCTCCCGAGCATTCCGACATCGTTTGCCTCGTCGAGATTGTAGGCGTCGCGTACGTCGCTCTCGGCATCCATAGCGTCAGACCCGGAATCCGGCATTCCACCATCGGCCAGTTCCAGTTCGCTCTGTTGCGGCTCGCGCTGTGCGTTGAGTTCCGGTGCGCGCTCCTGGCCGCCTTTTGTCGCTGTTCCGAACTTGGCGTCTTCTTCACTCAGCAGGAGGTCGGTGTGGAGATGGGCGCGCAATCCGGCCCAATCACTCGTCGGGGCCGGGAGCCTGTAGGTGTCGGGGCTGGGGGAATCTATCCGGCGCGGCGTGAAGTTCTGATCCTCATAATATCTGAGCTTCTTCGCTCGGATCGGGCGTTTGCCTGAGAGGAGGACGAGCTCGTCATCTTCCGGGAGTTGCATGACCTCGCCGGGGGTTAGAAGCTGACGAGCTGTTTCCTGGCGTGAAACCATGACATGTGAGAGCCATGGCGCGAGACGATGGCCCGCATAATTCTTCATGACGCGTTGTTCAGTCGCGGTGCCAAGCGCATCAGAGATTCGTTTGGCTGTGCGCTCATCATTGGTCGCGAACGCGACCCGGACATGGCAGTGGTCGAGGATGGCGTTGTACTGACCGTAGGCCTTATCGATTTGATTGAGGGATTGGGTGATCAGGTAAGCGCGCAGCCCATAGCTCGCCATGTATCCAAGCGCGCTTTCAAAGAAGTCGAGCCGACCCAGCATTGGGAACTCGTCGAGCATGAAGAGTACATCATGATCACGCGGTGCGTCGTCTGTACCCTCGGTTAGTCGCCGGCCGATCTGGTTCAGTAAAAGACGGATAAGTGGTTTTGTCCGAGAGATGTCGGATGGTGGTACGGCGAGGTACAGCGAGACTGGATCGTCACCATTGATGAGGTCATCGATGTTGAAGTCGCAGACCGAGGTTGCCGCGGCGACGACTGGGTCGCGATAGAGCTGGAGGCAGGTGAGGGCGGTTGAGACAACACCTGAGCGCTCAGCTGGTGTCTTGTCTTTTACTTCCCGAGCATATTGGGCGATCTGCGGATGAACCTGTGGGTGTTCTTCTGTCCCAATGTGATTGGTCTGAAGCATAAGTTTGATCGTTTCATCGATCGTCCGTGTCGGATGGGAGAGAAACTTCACCAGACCGGTGAGAGATTTTTCTTCTTCCGCATAGAGAATATGCAGGATCGATCCAGCCATGAGGGCATTGGCAGTCTTTTCCCAGTGATTGGCTTTGAGGGTCGATGCTTCAGGGTCGACGAGAATGTCGGCAATGTTCTGGACATCGCTGATCTCTCGATGACCTTTGCGGATTTCTTGGATGGGATTGTAGCGGATGGATGTTGGCGATGTTGGATCGAACCGAAGCGTCCTGGAAAACTTGGAGCGCCATCCCGCTGTAAGCTTCCAATTCTCACCCTTAATATCGTGGATGATGGCGCTGCCTGTCCAGGAGAGGAGGGTCGGTACAACGAGCCCAACCCCTTTGCCGGACCGGGTTGGAGCGAAGGCCATGACATGTTCAGGGCCATCATGGCGAAGATATTCGCCGTGGGCTTCTCCGAGGAACACCCCGCTTTCATCGAATAGGCCAGCTTTGCGAATATCTTTGCTTGTCGCCCACCGAGATGAGCCATAGGTGGACACGTGTTTTGCCGCTCGAGCGCGAATGAGGGAGAGGATGACCGCAACAATGATCGCTGCGAAGCCGCTGCTGGCTGCAATCAGCCCGCCACGCTCAAAGATCTCTGGTGCGTAAGCGTGATAGGAATACCACCAGCCAAAGAACCTCCAGGGTTCATAGATCGGTGTATCTGCGAAGTAGAACCACGCTTCACCAAGCCGGGATGAATACCTGAGCGCCGCAGCGGTCGTCTGGCAAGCAATCGAGACCCCGGCGACTATGGTCGCAAGGATGAGAAGGAGGTGCCAGAAAAGGTTGGTGTTCGTTTTCATGCCTTAAGGCTGACGAACGAAGGGAAACTTGCCTAGTCGGAAAATTGAGCAAAAACAACAGATTGGAGTGTGCTGGAATGCACCGCGCATCGTCGTAGTGAACGTGGGTGAAGGCTCGTGCAAGCTACTGGCAAGAGGTTCGTCCAACTGCCTAGAATTTATGGGGTATTTCGAGATTTCAAGTCAGGCCCAATGCTGGTGTCGAAGACCGCTACCCTAAAGCGGAACGGCCATCTTGGACTTCTGACGAACGAAGTAAAACGCCCGATTCTGTTGAAAAACACCGAGTCAAATCGATCGAACTGTGATTCACTCTTTGTGCTGATCGAGGAGATGCGCGATGATGGGTCGGTTGGAGGAAGGTGCTGGAAAGCTCTTCTGTGAGTTCTCACTGGATTAGATGGTTCCGGGCGAACACCTCCTACGCAAGATCGACTGATCCTGAAATCAATGAATCAGAGTTCGACTATGAATGCAGAGACCTTTTCAACACTATCGGCGCATTAGCGGACATAAGCTCAGAGGCGGGAAACGCCCTCTTTAAGACACTGGACAATCATGCATTTGAGCAGTGCAAGTAAAATTCTATGATTGGCGAACAGCATTGTTTGCCTCTAGCCAGTCGTTTGTTTTCTCGATGACAATGGGGTCAGTTTCTCCTCCGACCTGCTCAACTAGGCCTGCAAGCGTTTGCGTTTTGAGGACTTCTCGCCAGGCATCTTCAGCTTGCCGCATCGTTCGAGCAATTGAGCAGGCCTTCTTGTAACTGCTTTTTCGACCGACGCACGGGCCTTTTTGCCGGATCTCGGTACACATGAAAAATGACCGCTCATCTAAAAGGGCATCAACGATCTCTAGTACCGTTATTTTCGATGCTGGCTTAGCAAGCGCAAGGCCGCCATTCCGACCTTCTATCGATGAAAGCAAACCAGCGCCTGCAAGCCGGTGTAGGGCTTTGGTAAGATAAGCCGGTTTCACGCCATGATATTCGGCTAGATAACGAGCCGGAATCCTTGCGCCGCTCGGCAGCATTGCAAGGGCCACACAACTATGGAGAGCCCACTCGACAGTGACAGGAAGTTGCATTATAAACTCCGATAATATTTATCGTAGTTTAAGCGATCAATATCATTTACGCAATCGCAAATCAGGAGAGGTCCATGAAGACTGATCACACAGAAGCATTTACTGTTCAGGGCATATCGGGACGGGTTGAAAACGATGATCCTGTTGGCATCGGTGCCCTTTGGGATAAGGTATGGAAAAGTGATCTACACGAGACAATCATCGATAAGCTGAGCGAGGATATGATCTGTGTCTATCACGACTATCAGGGTGCTCACCTTGATCCATTTGTTATGACAATAGGTTTTCAAGTCTCAATCAATGCTGCTGATATTGGCGGATTAAATAAGGTAAACGTCCCGGCTCAACTGATGAATAGGTTTGAAGCGCTTGGGCCTCAACCAGACACACTCATCTCACAATGGGGATCGATATGGGAAATGCCGCTGAAACGCACATACATCGCGGACTATGATGTTTACGACAGTATCAATGCCAACAAGGTCACTGTGCATGTTGGTATTCAAGGTTAAACAGCGTCCTAAATTCGCCCCACAACGGACTCTTACGCTATAGTGCCAGTCCTTTGTCTATACCTTTGTCAAATGACCAGGAGATCTTTCCGGCTTTGATAGCTCCAGAGACCGACAAACCTCGACGACGTTCCAGCACCTGACGCCATCTTGTAATTGTGAAAGATTGTCGCTGTTCAATGACGGCATAGGGGCCGTCTGCCGTGTTGAGTTTTTGGGTGTAGGTTCCCGATACGGCACCATTATTAGGTTGGGCGCGATAGAGCTTTCCGGTTTCGCAAGCGACTTGGCCGGATAGGTGCTTGATCGTTCGATTTTTCAAAACAGACCGTTGGGCGTCGCTGAGCGGATCGCTTGGTGATTTCAGGTATCCGCGTTCGTGGAGTATCTTTTGCCGATTGAGCTTAGCTTGAAATACTTCGGCTCCGAATCCCTCGGCGAATTCATCTTGCGCTTCGGCCTTGTCGAGCCAGGTCAACCCATCATCCAGCACCTGATCGTTGATCGAATGGCTACTTAAAACCTCCACCCACAATGGACGCGTTCGCGCTTGCTCGTGCTCATATGTCACCACGTGATTGAGGTGATCACTGGGAACAGACCAACTGCCATCCTTGTGTCGCGCAACAAAGCCCGCTTTCCGTAGTCCTTCCAGCCTTCGGATATGAGCCGTTATGTATCCGGGCGTCGCTCGAGGATCGGCGTTTTGGTGCAGGGTGGGGGAGTATTTGCCACCATTAGCTTTGGCGATTTCATCGATCGTTCGATCCGACGGTTTCGAACTACCAGAACTGGAGGTGAGCTTCACGACCGATCCGGTAATAAGTTCTGAGAGATCTGTATCGAGATCGATCAACGCTTTTGTAATGCGCCCGTCGAGCGTATCGATGATGACGTATTTTCGGTCATGGAATTCACCATCGAGGCCAGCTTTCAGAACTGCACCTTCGATCGTGCGCGCTCCGCGTCCAGGATCTTTCTGCCAGTAATCCACATCGAGTCGGCGGCCATGCCGGTGGGCGGCCACTTTGTTTAGTACCTTGATGATGTCGCCGCGCTCGCCCAGGTTCTGTAGTTTTTCACCGAGGTGGGAATCCAGTTGCCATTTCCCCGGTGCTTGTTCCTGGGCAAGTTTCATACGCTCCAGCGTTCTCAGTCTGGCGATATTCTGTGTGCGATAGCGAGCTGGTGTGCGATTTATATCGACAATACCGCTGTCATCTGCAGCACGTATCAGTGACCGATCGTTCTGGGTCAGGCGTTCGGCGTCGATGTCTCGGTGGAGTTTTTGCTCGCGTTCGAGGTGTGTTTCTGGGCCAAGTTCAAGCGATACAAGATCAGCAGCACGATCTCTTATTCCATGCGATATGTATTCTCGCGGGATCACCAAATCGCGTCCATCATCCCGTCGCCCACGAACGACGATATGAGCGTGCGGATATTCGGTATTATGATGGACCGCCGCGACCCAGTCGAGCTCGGTTCCGAGGTCGTTGGACATTTGGTGCATGAGGTCGCGAACAAATGGCTTTAGGTCTTCCATCTTCCGACCGTCTTCTGGCGACACAATAAATCGAAAATGGTGCCGGTCACTATCTGCACGTTCGGCGAAGCGTGTTCGATCAACCTCGTCATTTGCGCGCGCAAATAATTTGCCTTTGTCTTGCTCCCGGATCGCACCGTCGCGGCTAACATAATCAAGGTGTTTGCGAAGGCTGACTTTGCTTGCAGGGGGCGTCTTGATGAAGCGGGCCTTCACGATGACACGCCTGCGGCCAGGTGAGACTGGTCGCCGATCAGATTCTCTGGCAACTGATCTTCCATTGTGTCCCGCCCGGCTTATGGCACGGCTGACACGAGACAGATATGACCGCGCGCGCTCGGCGTTTCCAAGTGACCGGATCCGCCCGAGGTGGGGTTGGAATTGGCCATCTTTGCGATAGTTCATTGCGCCTGATTTGCGTGAATGGCCGTGAACAATCGCGCAATGGCGCTGGGGTAATGTATTGAAAAATATATGGTATTTGAGATCTTTGGCGCGGGAAGGTGAGAATTGGTGCCCTGAAAAGTGATGTGCAGACAAAGCATTAGCGCCCATTTGGCGCTGTGCCCTTTTATCTTGCCCTCCGCGCCCACAACCCGCGCCCCGCCCATGACCGACCATCCCCGCCCGATCATCTAACGGGTTTCCCAAATCAGATCAGCCTGGCCTAGTATAGACTCTCTGCCCACCTCTCCGAAGTATCTACTATCGAATGAGGTCTCAATCCGCTCTGAGATCAGGAGATAATGCCCTCTAGATATTCGTCGACATCCATTCTGATAAGCCGGCATCATCAACCCTTGGCTATCGAGGGGGTGTATGCGAAGAGGGGGCCGTCCATCTGTTTTGAACCAGCCTTGCTCAACGCAATATTCAGTTCCGGCATCCGCCCAGACCGTTTTGATGACGGGAATGTCTGACGGTAGATAACTGCGCGTGATTGCCAGATCGGCGGCTTTGTCAGGCAGGAAAGCTGCGACCAGATCGCCGACCTTTATCCCCGCATTTCGGTCCACAATGTACCATCCTTTCGGGGCGCTTGAGGTTGGGTTGTAGAGAAGCGTTGGGCGTGGTTCGAATTCAGAGAAAGCCAGAATAACTGCAAGCGCGCCAGGCAATAAAATGCAGAAGATGAAGGTTTTTGATTTCATAATTATGCGTCCATGTTTAGGTGCGCGAGAGTCAATAAATCGGCTGATTGCAGGCAGGAGATTTGTCGCCATCTACATTCAGAAAAGAGCTCAAGCGGATCTGATTTTGCCAGCCTATCGAAGGTCTTCAGGAGACATTTCGAGGCAGTTGGGCCATCAGCGAAGAGCAAGAGTTCGCCGCCCGGCATGATGCCCGGAATACGTTGTGTGAGCATGGTAGGGCTCACCGCCTTAACGACAAAGATCTGCCAGGACTGAGTTCCGTATTTATTGGCGTGCCAGCGTTCGTAGCCAAAGATCTGATCTGGCTGGAAGACTGCCAACCGCCGTCTCCAGTTCAGCCGGACCCATCGATAGGGTGTTCCGAACAGGAGACGATGATTACGCCTGCGTTTTCGCCACGCAATCGATACAGCGGTCAGATTATTGGCCATAGGAGAAGGCTCTGCCTTCGGAATACCGTTCTAGTTCCGTAAGGTGATAGACGACACGGCCTCCATGTTTTCTGAAGGCAGGACCGGTTCCGGCGCTACGCCAATTGTCGAGTGTTCTTGGTTCGACCCTTAGAAAATCTGCCGCTTCCTCTCTCGTAAGGAAGGGGCTTTTGTGGCCTTCTGGTATTGTCAGCGTCATCATTGCGCTCCCATTTTTTCTGTATGCAGACGAGGTATTTCGTGCGCTTAGGGAGCTGATAGGGACAGATCGGTATGGTTAAGGGGAGTGCAAATATTGTGCTAATAGAAAACCGCACCTCCGATTAACCAAAATAATGACGCGGTCATTTTCCACGTGTAGACACTGAAAAAAGGCACCGAAACTGATTTCGGTGTGGGAGACCATGGTGTTGTTTTGTTATGTTGATCCGGGGTTCCAGAGCATGACATAGCGGCCCTGCTTGCCTTTGACCGGAACGAGGTTTGCATAGATTACGCGCGGACCGATCTCTGGATCTGAGAGTCTCAGAGATACATAGGGCTTGCCGGATGATTTGACAGTTGCGTTCCAGCCGCCATCAATATCGGTTGTGGTTTCGTCTGCGAAGATGCTGCAATCGGGGCGGCTGTCGTCTGTTTTCTCCGTGTTCTGTTCGATCCGAATCGCGGCTGGGAGGTTCAGCATTGCGAGCATGCTCTCAAATCCAGTTTAGGTTTCGATTACATATCCTAGTTCATTTGCCATGGGTTTTCCTTTTTGTATTGGCTGTCTTTCACAACACTCTGCTCTGTCGACGCGAGCCGAAAAGGGCGGTCGGAATTGCTTGAAAGTCAGCCGGGGCGGAACGCATGTGGGGCACCTTGTCGCTTGATTAAAATTTACGCAGGAGGAGGCGTTTGTGCCGGGGAAATCTTCTTCCAGCGACCAGTTTTTCAGTTGGTGCGCATCGGCCAATCTTGCTGTGAGAGGCGACTTGCTGGTCGCACCATAGATCGCTCATTCCGCGGCATTGGAAATTGGGCCTCTGGCCAACATATCAGTGACGGCTTTTCCGATTGTGTCCGGGTCAATTGTATCGATCTGGACGCCGTTCAGGTGGCTGCTATTATCAGCCGCCAGACACGCCACATATATGCGGGGTCCGGTCTTTGCGACAAGGAGTGCTGTTGGTTGCGTATTGGTCACATTTCCTCCAAGTCTCCCGCCCTACGCCGCCTGCTCGGGAAAGGACGTATAGTCGATCATCATCGACCTGTTGTCCTAAGATCAAGGCTTCGCTTGTTTTCTCCTCGAACAGGGCTTCTGCACCTCCCAAACTCACAAAACGTAATGATGCTATTGGGAAGATTGGTCTCATAATGTTGAGATGCGCCCGGTCAGCACCGCCAGGTTTTGATAGTTATTTGAGAACGGCACCCTCAACAATGATGCCAGCATTATGCTATTTCTGAAGCAGGGTGCGATAGCCGCCGTCGCGCAGTTTTCTTGCGGCCTCCATTTGGGAGCGAAGGCGGTCTTTCATCGCGCGTTTGTGCGGTTGCCAGTCTTCGTCAACGCGTTCTTTTCCGTAGATGATTTCTGCTGCGCTACGCAGAGGCATTCCGGCCTCTATGACATCAAGCGCGATAAGTCCATTGCGCAGTCGTTCGGCTTTAGGTGACCAGATCAGGTTGTCAGCTGAGCACGGGGAATATGCTTTGCGTGCTTGTTTAATTAGCTTGAACTGTTGCTCCATTTGCGAGGGGCCCGAAAGGTCAAATGTCATTTTGACAGGGTGTGTGGATCGCAGGGAAAGTCCGTAGGCACGGACCTGAATGGCGCAGTTATCTCCCTGTATGAGGATATGTTCGCGCCCTTCAAGATCGGTTAGCTGGCGAATCCGAGTCAATCTTGCGGAGGCTTCGAAAATTTCATCAATTTCCCCTGCCTGTCTGGGAGAGACGTTGACTCTGATATGATTTGGATAAGAAGCTTCAGACCAGAAGACGTCGGCTTCGATTGCGCTTTGATCAGGGTTGGGGAAGAAGATCAGTCCCCAATATTCAGCCTCCGGCTGGGGTCGAAGTAGGTCGATCACATGGATATTGTGGCAATACCTATCGATTTTGATTGCATCTTTCTGGCGGAAAAAGGCGGCCTGACGAAAATCAGGATCGCGTCTAAGGTGTTCCCATGCCCAGCCTCGGCGTGTCAGGCCTGACAGATAATTGTATTTTTCCAACGCATTATCAATTGCGAATTCCGCGTGTCCCATCTTACAGCGCCCTCTAACTGTTTTCGCATAAGAGTTGCAAATCGCGTGCCAGGCGAAAAGTGTGCATAACTGATTTCTAGTAAGCGAGTAGAGATATGCGGTCTTCGGCCGCGCAATTGCGCGAGGTGCTTTTGACATCAGGAGGGTAAAGGTCCCATCGTTCGGGATGATGCTCATCAGGAACCGCGTCTGGTGCTTGCGCCGCAGCTATCAAAACTCCTTCGCGGCATTCTCAGTCATATCGAGAAAGGCGACGGTGTGACATTTGTTCCGAATTCGAAACAGCTGACGACGCAACAAGCGGCTGATGTTTTTTAATGTATCTCGTTCTTTTCTCATCAAGCTATTGGAGCAGCGGAAGCTGCAACATTCGAAAGCCGGTCGTCATCGACGGGGCGAGGCACAGCATCTATTTGCATACAAACGTGCCAGAGATGCCGAGCGTGATTAGCGTCACAATGATTTCATCGGTGAGGATCAAGAGCTCTTTTTATCTGATGTTTGCCAATCGGTACACCGCTGTTATTGATGCCAATGTCCTGGCCAGTGCTCCGAAGCGCGACCTGGTCCTGACATTGGCACATGCGGAGATATATCGGTTTCGGTGGACGACACGTTGCCCGTGTTTGTGGTACGTTACCTTTGTCTGACCAGCGCCAATTGCCGAGGGTACGGGATTCCAGCCGTAAGAATTTCGCGGCTTCTTCAACTTCACACCGAGGAAAAAGTGGAGAAAGCCGCTGGAGTTATCGCGCTCGGTTATGCGTCAGAGGAACCGATAACTGGTCATTGAAATGCGTCTCCGCATATTGAGCCTGCCAGCCAAACCCCGTTTATCCAAGATAAATCCGGGCGCATAGCTGGTACCTGTGTTCTTCACTCGCTTGCCGAATCTCACAGTTCAGCGGTAATCTCGAATTGCGTGCTCGCCAAATCGGGCGCGTGGGGTCCGCTAGCCCCAGAAAAGAGACGAGACGGCCGATATCGGTGCGTCCTGGACACTCCTGCACGCCATCCGGAATGGGCCGGATGGCATGGAATGTCCAAGGCCTCGGCCCAAACACATGCACGGGTAGCTCGTCTTCCCGGCCTAGCGGCATCCGGCTTGCCCGGATGATGTGTCAGGAAGGAGACGGCATGGGCATGTCTGGAGTATCAGGAATAGACCGCTACATCGGTCAGCGGGTCCGCTGGGCCCGGCGGGATAGGAGAATGATCCAGGAGAAAGCCGCAGATGCGGTTGGAATCAGTCTTGCCGACTATCAGTTTGGTGAGACAGGCGAGCGTCGGTTCACCTCAGAAGAGCTCGTTAAACTCGCTCGACTGTTTGAGATTGACGTGAAGACGCTCTTCCCGAATGTTCTCTTGCCGAAAGAGAAGATTGACCCTCGGAAAGCGCATCCGAGTGCGGATGAGATTCATGATCTCATCCACTATTTCTCTGGCGTGGTTGACCCAGAAATCAGAACCATGCTCATCGATTGCGTCCGTGACATGTCATCATTCAAATCATGAGCCTGTAGTGAGATCGGCCGCATAGATACGCGCCGCCCAGGCTGGAAGCTGTGGATCGACATGGCTGAGCTGGCCGAAGGCGAATGTGAGAACTCTCTGTGGCGGCGTGTTTAGTTTGGAATTGTCGAAGACATGAGCAAGGTCGGCATTGAGGACGGCCTGGCGGATTAGGGTGCCGTTCCGGTCATACCGTTCACGGATCTTCTCAGCTGGCACATCATGGCCGCCTTCGGAGACGCGTGTCGCAACGCGGGCGACAGAAAGGTCTCTACCATCCACGCCGACATGAAAGACAATGACTAGAAAACCGGCCGCTTTGGCGTCGCTGATCAGGTCCAGCTTGGAGGGGTGCGAGA
>JBCBUY010000049.1:0-20924 GCA_039817885.1 Pseudomonadota bacterium
CGCTGAAACCCTGAGAAATCCGGCCGTTCGGAAAAATCCATCAGCGGCGGCAGGAGGGAGAGGCTGACCCGGCGGGTTTGCGGGAACACGGCCTGCTCAATATTCTCATATGTTTCAGAGGCTTGCGGATCTGAATCCTGTTCTTGGACTTTGAGGGCGTTGCGCTTCTCGCTGGGTGCGACGTCCAGCTTCAGGGCGATGAGCATGATCAGCCGGCGGACAAGATTCTCAAGCGCTTTCAGCTTTGTTCCGGCCCGGCGGAGGCGCCATTTGGCGGGGGGTCGCTCGGCGATGTGAATGCCCGTCCAGCCGATCAAGCCGATGACGGCAAGGCCGATCTGCTCGATCGCAAGGGGAAACAAGGCGTCATCGGTGCGCATGGGAGGAGTATGCGGCAGGCGCGAGATCGGTCGGATAGATTTGTCTCAGGGCTGACATATCGTACCGCAGACCCCAGCGAAGGCTGGGGTCCATGGCAATAAAGTGACCACCAATTTTTCTGGGAACGAAGCACCTTGGATACCTGCCTTCGCAGGTATCTGCGGAGCCATGTCTAGCGGTTTAACTCCAAATAAAGGTCGCGCCAGTCAGGATTGTTGTCTTCGATAAGTCTGATCTTCCAGGCGCGCTTCCAAGCCTTAATTTGATATTCTCTAGTCTTCGCGCCCTCTCGTGTTTCATGGCGTTCGTACCAGACCAGGCGTGTCACATTATATTTCTTTGTGAAGGCAGCGCCGCGGCCCTCTTTGTGCTCGTGAATCCGGTGAGAAATATCGTCGGTATGGCCAGCGTAAAGGGTTCCATTTTTCTGACTGGCGAGAAGATAGGTATAGAAGTCCATTTATTTGTTCCCGGCCTCTCTACGCGAATCCGTTAAACGCGCTCAGGGCTGTGAGTTCGACGTCTACATCTCGATCTCTATACCCAAAGACACATGTGAAGCTCATCCCCGCGCACGGGCCAGTAGCGGTCTCCAGGGTGCGAACGTTGCCTGGGAGGACCGGGTTGCCTCAGCAGCTTGGCCCCCTACTCACCTCTTTTTTTGGCCCAGTAATCCAGCCGTTCGCGGATGGCTTTCTCGCGGCCTTCACCCTTGGGCGCATAGAAGGTCTGCCGATCCATGTCGTCAGGGAAGTAATTTTGCCCCGAAAACCCATCCTCCGTATCATGATCATAAACATATCCCGCGCCGTACCCCTCATCCTTCATAAGACCGGTCGGCGCGTTGAGAATATGCTTCGGAGGCGTCAGCGTTCCCGTCTCGCGCGCCGATTTACGGGCAGCTTTGTAAGCGACATAGGCGGCATTCGATTTCGGCGCCGTAGCGAGGTGGATCACCGCCTGTGCAAGGGCGAGCTCTCCTTCCGGGCTTCCCAGGCGCTCATAAGTACGGGCCGCCTCATTGGCAATCATCAGTGCTGTGGGATCGGCGAGACCGATATCCTCCGACGCCATGCGCACGATCCGGCGAGCAAGAAACCGTGGATCCTCTCCGCCCTCAAGCATGCGCGCGAACCAATAAAGCGCGGCATCGGGATCTGACCCACGAACAGATTTGTGCAACGCCGAAATAAGATTGTAATGACCATCGCGGTCCTTGTCATAAGTCGGAGCCCGGCGCTGCAGCTGCTGGGTGAGCGCGTCCCGACCGATGACAATATTGTCCGTCGTCAGAGCGAAGACCTGTTCGGCAAGATTGAGCAAAAATCGGCCATCACCATCCGCCATAGCAACCAGCGCCATGCGAGCGTCCTCGTCCAATGGGAGCCCCCGGCCTGTCGCATCCTCGGCGCGCTTTAGCAAATGCTCGAGCGCAACATCATCGAGTCGCTTTAAAACAAGCACCTGACAGCGGGAGAGCAGCGCTCCATTGATCTCGAAGCTTGGATTCTCCGTTGTTGCACCAACCAGAGTGACAATGCCGCGCTCGACAAAGGGCAGAAAGCCATCCTGTTGAGCCCGATTGAAACGGTGGATCTCATCAACAAAAAGGAGCGTGCCTTGGCCTGTCTGCCGCCGCGTTTCAGCGCGATCGAATGCAGCACGCAAATCCTTCACGCCGGAGAAAACGGCCGAGAGTGCTTCAAATTCAAGATCCGTCTCACGTGCCAGTAGCTGAGCAATCGTTGTCTTACCAACGCCTGGTGGCCCCCACAGAACAATTGACGGAAACTGCGGAGCCTCCAACAATCGACGAAGAGCCCCCTGCTCGCCCACCAAATGGTCCTGACCGACCACCTCCTCCAATCTGTCGGGGCGCAAACGATCGGCGAGCGGCTGCGGCGCTCTATCCGCAAGGCCCGAGGCAGCGAAGAGATCCGTCAACGGATTGGCTCACACATCGGCAACTCACGGGTGGCGGGACGTTTGAACGGCTCGCCGAAAGAACATGGCCCGCTCGCTGAATACTGGCCCTCACCTATCCGAGAGACCGTATACAGACGGTCATTTTCACCGGTCACAACCGGGCCGCCCTGAAACGATGCGCCGAGCGCTTCGATCAGAACATCCATCGTATTGCTATGACCAATCACCAGATATCGCCCAGACAGCTGATCCAGCTGCTCGGCAAGCGCTTCAGGTGTTTCATAGATCCGCAGGGGCGCATAGACCTCACGGTTCGATGCCGGTCGGTCTCCGTCTGGGCCATGATCCGCAGCGACGAGAATGCCGGTTTGGATCGTCCGTCGGCAATTCGTCGAGAAGACACCGTCCAGCTTCGCGTCGGACAGGAGGTCACGAAGGGCCAGCGCACGGGCAAAGCCCGCACGCGTCAGACGGGGCCCGGGCGCACAATTATTGTCGATGGAGGCATCGCCAATCCGAACTTTCTCCGCATGGCGTACAATATAGAGCTCAGTCGAGGGTGCATCTGGTTGCGCGCAAACGGGCGTGACAGCCACGAGCGCTGCGATCAAGACTCTTATCACGGGGCCCATACGCTCCCTCCCTTCAACTGGTGACGAAGCGTAGCAGCAAGCTCGAAGAGCACCAAAGGGCAGGAACCTGCCCTAAAGCCGAATATTGGTGGTGACGCGCTGACCGTGACGCTCAATGGTCACCTGCCATGCCCCATCGCTTTCGTCCAAGGCGCGGTCCAGCTCTTGAAACGTCGTTGTCGGACGGCCATTCACAGCGATGATGATATCGCCAGGGCGAACACCAACCCGGCGGGCAAGGCTGCGCCGCAACATGCGGGTAATCAGAACACCTTTAGCAAAGGGATCAGAGCCCATGGATTCGGCAAGCGCTGGAGAGAGCTCAGCCACTTCTGCACCGGAGAAGGGGTGACGCCCGTCCAGCAGACGAAGTTCACCGTCGGTCGCACCAGGGAGAGCCGAGAGGAGGACATCCGTCTTGAACGGTTGGCCACCACGAAGGACGTCGAGTTCGACTTTCTCCCCCGGCGACATGGTCGCGGTAAAGAAGTTGAGGCCGCGCTCATCATAGACTTCACGGCCATCGATCGAGGTTATGAGGTCGCCGCGGCGAAGATCTGCCTTTTCCGCGGGGCCATCATCGTACACTTCGGTGACAATCACACCGACGGGGCGATCGAGCCCCTGGGACTGAGCGATGTCAAAATTGACCGCCTGGCCTTTCAGGCCGAGCCAGGGCCGCGTGATCCGCCCCTCATTGATCGCCGCATCGACCACGCGCTGAACCATCTCGGCGGGAATCGCAAAACCGATTCCATTGGACCCTCCCGATCGAGAGAAGATGGCCGTGTTCACACCGACAAGCTGCCCCCGATTATCGATCAGCGCACCGCCAGAGTTGCCAGGATTAATCGCGGCATCTGTCTGAATGAAGAAGGCATAGTCGGAGACGCCGACATCGGTTCGGGCCGTTGCAGAGACAATGCCACTGGTGACCGTCTGGCCGACGCCAAACGGATTACCAATGGCGAGGACAAGGTCCCCAACGTCAAGGTCACGCGTGTCCGCAAAGGGTAATGTCGGAAGGTCGCCGGCCGAGTCATCGATTTTGAGCACCGCAAGGTCGGTCCGCTCATCGGCGAGGATCAGCTCGGCCGAATATTCCCGCCGATCAGACAGGACGATGCGAAACTCTTCAGCGCCGGCAACGACGTGATTATTCGTCACCACAACACCATCTTGCGCCACAATCACACCCGAACCGAGCGAGCCCTGTACGCGCTCCTGCTGACGCGGCGCACCGAAGAACTGCCGAAAGCGAGGATCATTGGCAAAGGGCGACACGGCGGGCCGAATGGTCCGGCTGGTATACACATTCACAACCGCAGGCGAGGCCTGCTTCACGAGGGGCGCAAAGGTGAGGTTCACCTGGGTCTGGCTCGCCGGCACAATATCGGCTTGCGATACGGGTAAGAGCTGGACGTCTGCCCCCTCCTCAAGCTGTGCGGCGGCACGCTGATCAAACAGCGGCAACAGAAGCACCATCAACAGAAACAGAACCAGCGCGATCGATCCTGCGAGGAATTTGGAAACATGACGGGTCATAGGGAAAGATATAGTCATACTCTATGGCTCCTTTACGGCGACCTGATCACCTTATTCTCGCGACCTCATGACATTTAGGACACAATTTCAGCGTGGTAAGGCCTGAATCAAAAGCCCCACGCAAATAAGCGCAGGGCCTCTGAATTCTACATGAATAGGCGGAGCGAACACTATAGCTCGTCAGCAACCGCTTCCTCAGCTTCGATACGCGCCCGGTCACCGGCCCCGCGCGCATCTGGATCACGATCGACAAGCTCAATCACGGCCATCGGCGCATTGTCACCATGGCGAAAGCCAGCCTTCAGAACACGCGTATACCCGCCATTACGGTCTGAATAGCGCTCTCCCATCACGTCGAACAGTTTCTTCACCGCAGCCTTGTCGCGCACTTGAGATATCGCCCGCCGGCGGGAAGCAAGATCCCCCTTCTTGGCCAGGGTCACGAGCTTGTCCATAATCGGTTTAAGCTCCTTCGCCTTGGGCAGGGTCGTGACAATCTGCTCATGGGTGATGAGTGACGAGGCCATATTTGCGAACATCGCCTTGCGGTGAGACGCTGTCCGGTTGAGTTTGCGGTGCGCAAGTCCGTGGCGCATTTTCTGTCTCCCTGGAGAAGCCTAACCGGCCCCTGCTAATGGTATCCTATTAGTGGTGATCGTCGAATTTCTTCGCGAGGCTTTCAATATCTTCCGGCGGCCAATCGGCAACTTCCATTCCGAGGTGAAGCCCCATGCCCGCGAGCACTTCTTTGATCTCGTTCAGCGACTTGCGTCCAAAGTTCGGCGTGCGCAGCATCTCCGCTTCCGACTTCTGAATGAGGTCACCTATGTAAACGATATTATCGTTCTTGAGGCAGTTCGCAGACCGGACAGACAGCTCAAGCTCGTCGACCTTCTTAAGCAGAACTGGATTAAAGCCAAGGTCCTGTTCTTCCGTCACCTGAGCCTCAACAACAGGCTCATCGAATGTGATGAACAGCTGCAGCTGGTCCTGAATGATGCGCGCGGCATAAGCCACAGCGTTTTCGGGCGTAATAGATCCATCCGTTTCGACCGTCAGGATAAGCTTGTCATAATCAAGCACCTGGCCTTCGCGGGTGTCTTCCACTTGATAGCCAACCCGGCGCACCGGACTGTAGATAGAGTCGACCGGAATAAACCCAATCGGCGCATCTTCCGGACGGTTCTGGTCAGCAGGGACATAGCCCTTTCCGGTCGCAACGCTAAACTCCATCCGAAGCTCAGCACCGTCATCCAGGTGACAAATGACAAGATCCGGATTGAGGATCTGGATATCACCAGACGTTTCGATCTGACCGGCTTTAACAGCGCCTGCACCGGAAGCCTTCAACACCATACGCTTCGGCGTGTCAGACTGCATATCAATAGCGATTTGCTTGAGATTAAGCACGATTGTCGTGACATCTTCCCGAACGCCGGGAATAGATGAAAACTCGTGAACAACGCCGTCGATCTGAACGCCAGTGATCGCAGCGCCTTGAAGCGACGACAGAAGCACACGGCGCAATCCATTTCCAAGCGTCGTTCCAAATCCACGCTCAAGCGGCTCCACCACCAGCTTGGCTTTGCGATCCGGATCATAGCCCTCTTCAATCACAGGGCGGTTCGGACGGATCAGTTCTTTCCAGTTACGGTCATTAACGGTGACATCGGTATCGGCCATGGCCTGTCCCTTTCCTGGGAGTAGTATTCTGCCTGCGTATTATACGCGGCGACGTTTGGGCGGACGGCATCCATTGTGCGGAATGGGCGTCGTATCCCGGATCGACGTGACGGTGAGCCCAGCGGCCTGAAGCGCACGGAGGGCTGACTCGCGGCCAGACCCTGGACCGCGGACATTCACCTCAACGGTTTTCAGTCCGTGCTCCTGGGCTTTCTTCACGGCATCCTCAGCGGCCACCTGCGCCGCATAGGGTGTTGATTTCCGTGATCCCTTGAACCCCATACCACCAGCCGACTGCCAGGAAATCGTGTTGCCCTGAGCATCCGTGATGGTCACCATCGTATTGTTAAAGCTGGCATTCACATGGACGATGCCAGAGGTGATATTTTTTCGTTCGCGACGACGAACGCGCTGCGTATCCCGAGCCATGTTCGTCTCCTATTTCTTCTTACCGGCAATCGGCCGTGCTGGGCCTTTGCGGGTGCGTGCATTGGTGTGCGTTCTCTGTCCGCGCACCGGAAGACGGCGACGATGGCGCAGGCCGCGATAGCAGCCAAGATCCATAAGCCGTTTGATATTCATCGACACTTCGCGGCGGAGGTCCCCCTCAACCATATAGTCCGCATCAATTGTTTCGCGGATCTGGATCACTTCAGCATCGGTGAGATCAGCAACACGCCGATCGGCAGTAATGCCAACCTTTTCCGTAATTTCACGTGCCTTTGCCGGACCAATGCCGTGTATATATCGTAACGCGACTTCAACGCGTTTATTCGTCGGTATGTTGACGCCTGCTATGCGGGCCAATTCTATCTCCTGAAACTCAAACGAGCCCGTAGACGCATAATGATATCACCATCACACGCGCCGGGCCCTAGTCGTCTAGCGAAGAAGGGCGTTATAGGCCCCTAAATGCACACGTCAACAGGCAAATGTACTTGTCAGACAGCTTCTTTGAGCGCGGCATCAATTCCCGACGAAACAGCTTCAATACTGGCCATTCCATCGACTTCGACAAGCTTGCCCTGATCGGCATAAAGCGGGATCAATGGCGCGGTGTTCGCATTGTATTGCTCAAGCCGATAAGAGAAGGTTTCAGGATTGTCGTCCTTGCGCCCCTCTTCACTAAAACGCTTGGTGATACGCTGCACGAGCCTGTCGTCATCGACCAGCAAGCGAATAACAACATCAACTTTCTGTCCGCGCGCAGATAAACAGGAATCAAGCGCTTCCGCCTGTGGAACGGTCCGAGGGAACCCGTCAAAGATGAACCCTGGCGCATTGGGGTTTAGATCAAGCTGCTCCTCGATGAGCGCGATGACAATGTCATCCGAGACAA
Organism: Pseudomonadota bacterium; assembly: GCA_039817885.1. Lineage (GTDB taxonomy): Bacteria > Pseudomonadota > Alphaproteobacteria > Caulobacterales > Hyphomonadaceae > CALLCD01. The sequence continues at coordinate 7,507 of JBCBUY010000049.1, forward strand.
GTTGCCCAGCATCCATAATAGCCGCGCACTTCTTGCCCACATCTGTTCCCGATGTACGTGCGGCCCGCAGCATATCACCGGTGGACAGCTGGATATAGCCGTGCTCGGCCACAAGGCGCTTGGCCTGCGTGCCCTTTCCGGCCGCAGGAGGACCAAAGAGAATTATGTTCAACGTTTGCGCCCTCCCAGCCGCGACTTCTTGATCATGCCCTCATATTGGTGAGCTATGAGGTGCGACTGTATCTGCGACACCGTGTCCATTGTCACCGAGACCACGATCAGCAGCGACATACCATTTAGAACGGCGGGGACAGTTGGGTAGTTCATCCGCAAAATGTCCGGCATGACGCAGACAAAAACGAGATAGGCCGCACCGATCACAGTCAGACGTGTGAGAACATAGTCGATATACTTGGCTGTGTTCTTGCCGGGGCGAATGCCGGGGATAAAGCCACCATGCTTGCGCAGATTATCAGCCGTCTCTTCCGGGTTGAAGGTGATCGACGTGTAGAAGAAGGTGAAGAAGGCAATCAGAATACCGTAGGCGATAATAAAGCCCCACGTATTGTATCCCATATTGATCGCAAGCCATTGCAGTACGTCACCAACAGCACCGCCGCCACTTTCAGGGGTCTGCCCCGCAGCAGCATTGCCCCCGGTGAACCCGATAGCTGTCGTCGGCAAAAGCAGGATCGCTGACGCGAAGATCGGTGGAATAACGCCCGATGTGTTGAGCTTCAACGGCAAGAACGAATTCTGCCCCTGCATGATCTGATTGCCCTGCTGACGTTTCGGATACTGGATGATCAAACGGCGCTGCGACCGCTCCATGAACACGATGAACAGGATCAGCACCACAACAAGCGCGATGAGCGCGATGATAAAGAGCGGCGACACGGCGTTTTCGCCCGCTTGACGGAGCAAGTTGATAATCGCCGTTGGCATCTCAGCGATGATGCCGGCGAAGATGATGAGCGAGATACCATTACCGATACCGCGGGCTGTCACCTGCTCACCAAGCCACATCAGGAAAATGGTCCCGCCTGTCAGCGTGACCACGCAAGTCAGAACAAAGAACCAGGACGGGATGCCATCAAGCGCCACGGCCTGAAGGCCGACAGCGATACCGAAAGACTGCACCAGAGCGAAAGCGACGGTGAGATAACGGGTGTATTGGTTGATCTGCTGGCGGCCCACCTCCCCTTCTTTCTTCAATTGAGAAAGAGTCGGCGACGCCGTTGCCATCATCTGGATGATGATCGAGGCGGTGATATAGGGCATCACATTGAGCGCAAAAATGCTCATCCGCTCGATCGCGCCGCCCGCAAACATATCGAACCGGCCGAGAAGTCCACCCGACTGATTCTCAAAGATGATCCGGAATTGCTCGGGATCGATTGCGGGAACGGGAATGAACGTGCCCAAGCGGTAGATCAGCAGAATGCCAAGGGTGAACATGATCCGCTTTTGCAGATCCTTGGCTTTGGAGAAGGTCTCGAAGTTAACGCTTCGAGCCATTTGTTCTGCAGCAGATGCCACGCGCTAATCCTCCGAAAACAGTTTCGCCGCCAAGATTGGCGGCGAAATGAGATTTGTGAAGAGATAGAGCAGAAAATTGAGCAGCAAACTAGGCCGCGTCTTCTGCGCCAACTCCCATGACCGTCACTTTGCCGCCGGCTTTTTCAACTGCCTCAATGGCAGCTTTCGATGCACCGGTCACCGTTATGTTAAGCCCCTTCGGCGCGTCGCCTTCACCGAGTAGGCGAATGCCGTCTTTGGCGCGGCGCACAACGCCGGCTTCAACCAAAACCGCCTCAGTGATCTCTGACGTCGTATCGAGCTTGCCTGCTTCAATCGCAGCGCCGAGCTTACCAAGATTGATCCAAGTGAATGTCTTCGCATTTGGCTTGTTAAATCCACGCTTCGGCAAACGCATATAGATCGGCATTTGGCCGCCTTCGAAGCCATTCAAGGCAACACCCGACCTGGACTTCTGGCCTTTGACGCCGCGGCCACCGGTTTTGCCCTTGCCAGAGCCAACACCGCGGCCAATCCGCTTGCTCGCACTGGTCGATCCAGCTTTTGGGGAGAGTTCGTTCAGTTTCATATCTGTCACGTCTGGGATGCTTCAGCCTTGTGGGCCTTAAGCTCCCTCCTCCACGATCTCGACCATATGCGAGACCTTATTGATCATACCCCGAACGGACGGGGTGTCTTCTAGCGTCCGCGTGCGGCCGACTTTATTCAGGCCGAGGCCAACAAGCGTCGCCCGCTGCGTATTGTTACGGCGGATCGGGCTGCCGGTCTGGCGGACAGTGATTGTCTTTTTAGCCATCGCTTTTGCCTTCTTACCTTAAGCAGTTTCTGCCATGCCGACTTCAGAGGCACCATCGGTGCGGCGGCTGACAATATCCTGAACCTTGAGGCCACGCTTGGATGCAACAGAGCGCGGGCTGGCCTGGTTCTTAAGCGCGTCAAATGTCGCCCGGACCATATTGTACGGATTGGACGAACCAAGTGATTTGCCAACCACATCCTGAACCCCAAGCACTTCCATAACGGCCCGCATCGGACCACCAGCGATCACGCCGGTACCGGGAGGCGCTGCGCGAAGAACGACTTTGCCTGCGCCCCAGCGGCCGCGACCATCATGATGCAGCGTACGACCTTCGCGAAGCGGAATGCGCACAAGATTGCGTTTGGCTTCTTCGGTGGCTTTACGGATCGCTTCCGGCACCTCACGGGCTTTACCCTTGCCGAAACCGGCCCGACCCTTACCGTCACCGACAACGACCAGCGCGGCAAACCCGAAATTCTTACCGCCCTTTACGGTCTTCGCGACGCGGTTGATACCAACCAGCTTATCGACGAGTTCGGATTGCTCCTCATCGCGACGATCTCGATCACGCCCGCGCCCGCGTCCGCGACCACGGCCTCCGCCATTACCCTGACCTTGCTCTTCAGCCATGAAAGCCTCCTAGAACTTCAAGCCGCCCTCGCGGGCAGCTTCTGCCAAGGCTTTCACCCGGCCATGAAACAAATAAGAACCGCGATCGAAGATGACATCTTCGATGCCCGCTTTTTTCCCGCGCTCAGCAATCAGCTTACCAATAGCAGCGGCAGCTGAACTGTCTCCACCTTTGGATGTCTTGCGGAAATCCGGTTCAAGCGTCGAAGCTGACGCCAGCGTAACGCCCTGCTCATCATCGATGATCTGAGCAGAGATGTTCTTGTGCGAGCGCGCAATGGACAAGCGCGGCCGTCCACCAGCCAGTTTTTTAAGGCGGGTGCGGGTGCGCTGGGCGCGACGCTGTGCTTTTTCCCGTGTCGTCTTCATGACTTACTTCTTCTTGCCTTCTTTGCGGCGGACATATTCGTCGCTGTAGCGGATGCCTTTGCCCTTATAAGGCTCTGGCGGACGGAATTTGCGGATTTCGGCGGCAACCTGGCCGACCGTTTGTTTGTCGATACCTTCGACAACGATCTCAGTTGGCTTCGGCGTCGACAGTTTTATACCTTCAGGGGCATTGTAAACGACGTCGTGCGAAAGGCCGAGGGAAAGCTTCACCCCTTGCCCCTGCATCTGCGCACGATAGCCAACGCCGACGAGCTCAAGGTTCTTCGTGAAACCGTTCGAGACGCCTTCGACGAGGTTAGCCGCGCGGGCCCGAGCGGTGCCCCACTGCGTGCGCGCAGCACCGTCGAGCGCTTCGGCGAACGTGATCTTCTTACGCCCCTTGGCGTCGTTATCGGCGACACGCTTTTCCGCCTTTTCCATGAGGTCCGCGCGCGGCTTGATCACCAACGCGCCTTCGTCCATCGACGGCGTAACGAGATCAGACAGAACCATGGACAGAGCCCCTTTGGAGCCCTTCGCTTCAATGGTTTGGCCGTTCACGTTCACGGTCGTGCCGTTCGGAACAGAAATCGGGAGTTTGCCAATACGTGACATGGTTCAGGTCCCTTAGAATACCCGGCAGAGGATTTCGCCGCCGACATTTTCCGTCCGCGCCACATTGTCGGACATAACGCCCTTCGATGTGGACAGAATGGAAATGCCAAGTCCGTTGCGGACCAGCGGGATATCACCAACCGAAGAATAAACGCGACGACCGGGTTTCGAGACACGTTTGATCTCTTTGATGACCGGCGCGCCATCATAATACTTCAACTCGATTTCAATGTTGCGGTGACCACCCTTCTCGACTTCAGTAAAGCCGCGAATAAAGCCTTCCGCCTGCAGCACCTCTAGCACGCGGACGCGCATTTTCGACGCTGGTGTCGAGACCACTGTCATGCCCCGCAACTGAGCATTGCGGATGCGTGTCAGCATATCACCGATAGGATCAGAAATGTTCATAGTGTTCTCCTCCCTACCAGCTCGACTTTACGAGGCCCGGCACCTTGCCGAGTGACCCGAGTTCGCGAAGTGCAATACGTGACATGCGCATCTTGCGATAATATCCACGAGGACGCCCTGTTACCTCACAGCGATTGCGCACGCGGCTTGGTGCGGAATTGCGCGGCAATTCGGCAAGCTTGAGACGCGCTTTGAACCGCTCCTCGAGAGAGAGATTCTCATCCATGGCAATTGCCTTCAGCTTCTCACGCTTTGCAGCATATTTCTCTGCCAGCTTCTTGCGGCGATTGTTCTTTTCGACTGCGCTTTTCTTGGCCATATCTTCAGTCCCTCGCGCCTAATTCCTGAACGGGAAGCCGCACTCTGCGAGCAGCGCCTTCGCCTCTTCATTTGTCTTCGCCGTGGTGCAAACAATGATGTCCATACCGCGAATATCATCAACCTGATCGTAATTGATCTCTGGGAAGACGATGTGTTCTTTTACGCCCATGGCGAAGTTGCCATTACCGTCAAAGCTCTTGCCGTTGAGACCACGGAAGTCCTTCACCCGGGGCAGCGCAATCGTTGTCAGACGATCGAGGAATTCGAACATCCGATCACGGCGCAGCGTGACTTTCGCACCAATCGTCATGCCTTCACGCAGCTTAAAGCCAGCAATCGACTTACGGGCTTTGGTCGGCTGCGGTTTTTGACCCGCAATGAGCTCAAGCTCAGCCAGCGCCGACTTGATCTTCTTGGAGTCCTGAACAGCTTCGCCAACACCCATATTGATGACGACTTTATCGAGCTTGGGCACGAGCATCGGGTTCGAATACTCGAACTGCTCTTGCATCTTACCGCGAATTTCATCGCGATATTTCTTCTTCAGGCGTGGTTCGTATGCGTCAGACATCGATCGACTCCCCTGAACGCTTGGCGAAACGGATCTTGCGTCCGTGTTCATCTGTCTTGAATCCGATCCGGACAGGCTTCCCATCGCGCGGATCGACATGGGACACATTGGACATATGGATCGGCGCTTCGAAGGTCTGGATACCGCCCTGCGGATCAGCCTGGGTCGGCTTGGCATGACGCTTCACAACATTCACGCCCTGAACGACGACACGATTGGTGTCCGTTACAACCCGGAGCACTTGTCCCGTCTTGCCTTTATCTTTGCCGGCGATGACCATCACCCGGTCACCCGTTTTCACTCTGGCAGCCATGGCTACAGCACCTCCGGTGCGAGCGAGATGATCTTCATATGGTTCTTGGCGCGCAGTTCGCGGGGAACAGGCCCAAAGATCCGTGTACCGATCGGCTCGTTATTATTGTTGATCAGAACAGCAGCGTTCGTATCGAAACGAATGGCTGACCCGTCTGGACGCTTAATGTCTTTGGCAACGCGCACGACAACCGCGCGGCGCACATCGCCCTTCTTCACGCGGCCGGTGGGGATCGCTTCCTTGATGGACACAACGATCACATCCCCGACGGAGGCATAACGCCGGCCAGCACCGCCCAGCACCTTGATGCACTGGACGCGGCGAGCACCGGAATTATCCGCGACGCGCAGGTTTGATTGCATCTGGATCATGCAGCGTCTCCTTGCCCGTCAACGAGTTCCCAGCGTTTAAGCTTCGATCGCGGCGCACATTCTACGATGGCGACCGTCTGGCCTTCCTTCGCCGCATTCTGTTCATCGTGTGCGTGATACTTCTTCGAGCGACGCACAATCTTCTTCAGAAGTGGGTGCAGGAAGGTCCGCTCGACTTTCACAATCGCCGTCTTGTCCTGCTTGGTGGAGACCACCACACCTTCCATAATTCTCTTTGGCATGTCTTATCTCCTAGGCCTCGGCGCTGTTTTCAGCCTGCTGACGCAGTCTTGTTTTAACAATCGCTATATCCTTGCGGACATGACGAATGCGTGACGTCTTCTCCAGCTGGCCTGTCGCCGTCTGAAAGCGCAGATTGAACTGCTCCTTCTTCAATGATGTAAGCTCGTCCTTGAGCTGAGATTCGGTCATCGCTTTTAGCTTGCGAATGCGTTCGCCACGCTCCTTGGCCGCCATGACTAGACCCCTTCCATACGTTTCACGACTTTGCACTTCACCGGCAGCTTTGCAGCGCCGAGACGAAGCGCTTCGCGAGCGACTTCTTCTGATACACCGTCGATCTCAAACAGAATCCGGCCAGGCTTGACCCGAGCGACCCACCGGTCAGTCGACCCCTTACCTTTACCCATCCGAACTTCGATCGGCTTGGCAGACACCGGCAAATCCGGGAAGACACGGATCCAGACCTTACCCTGACGCTTCATATGGCGCGTTACGGCACGGCGCGTCGCCTCGATCTGACGGGCCGTCACCCGCTCAGGCTCAAGCGCCTTCAGACCATAAGACCCGAAGTTTAGCGTAAAGCCGCCCTTCGCATTCCCACGGATACGGCCTTTAAAGGCCTTCCGGAATTTTGTGCGTTTTGGCTGAAGCATCGACTACGCTCCTGCAGGTGCATTAGAGGCCCCGGATGCAGGACCACGTTGATTGGTTGAACGGGCACGTGACTGGCCAGAGGACTCAAGCTTACGGTCCTGCGCCATCGGATCATGCTCCATGATCTCGCCTTTGTAGACCCAGACCTTGATGCCAATGATGCCATATGTCGTCAGCGCTTCGGCTGTGCCGTAATCGATGTCCGCCCGCAGCGTATGCAATGGCACCGAGCCTTCGGCATACTGCTCGGTCCGCGCAATCTCTGCGCCGCCAAGACGGCCGGCCACCATGACACGAACCCCCTGCGCACCCAGACGCGTGGCAGATTGGATCGACCGCTTCATCGCGCGGCGGAACGACGCCCGGCGCTCTAGCTGGCGCGCAATGTCTTCTGCAACGAGTGCCGCATCGATCTCTGGCTTGCGCACTTCAACGAGATTTACGAACACCTCATCTGACACCATGGACGACAGCTTCTTGCGAAGCGCCTCGATGTCCGCGCCCTTCTTACCGATCACGAGACCTGGACGAGCCGTGTGGATCGTCACGCGGCACTTCTTGTGCGGACGCTCGATGATGATCTTCGAAATGCCGGCCTGCTTCAGCTTGCCACGAACATATTTTTCAATCGCAAGATCTTCGTGGAGCAAACGGCCATAATCGGCGCTATCTGCATACCAGCGACTATCCCAGGTGCGGTTGATGCCGAGACGGAGCCCGACCGGATTGACCTTCTGACCCATTATGCGGCCTCCTCTTCAGGCGTGGCCGACGTATCGGTCAGCACGATGGTAAGCTGGGAAAACGGCTTCATGATGCGTGCGGCGCGGCCACGGGCCCGGGCGCGAATGCGCTTCATGACGAGGTTCTTGCCGACATGCGCCTGGCTAACAACCAGAGAGTCGATATCGAGATTGTGGTTGTTCTCGGCATTGGCGATCGCACTCTGAAGACACTTACGAACGTCTGCAGCGTGCCGCTTCGGAGAGAATTCAAGCTCGTTCAGAGCCTTCTCAGCCGTAAGACCGCGGATCTGCTGAGCCAGCAAATTCAGCTTTTGAGGGCTGATGCGCAGCATACGAAGCACCGCGCGGGCTTCATGAGAGGCTTGTTTCGGAGGATTCTTGGACTTCGCCATGACTATTTCCGCTTCGCCTTCTTGTCTGCGCCGTGACCATAATAGGTCCGCGTTGGCGCGAACTCGCCGAGCTTATGACCCACCATTTCTTCGGTGATCAGCACAGGCACAAACTTGTTGCCATTATGGACCTGAAAATTGAGGCCAACGAATTGCGGCAGGATCGTCGAGCGGCGTGACCAGGTCTTGATCACCTGACGCTTCGTCGCTTCCTGGGCAGCTTCGGCCTTCTTCAAGAGATAGCCGTCAACAAACGGCCCTTTCCATGTGGAGCGTGGCATGTCTCTAGCTCCCCTATCGTTTCGCGTTACGGCGACGGATAATCAAGCGATCCGTAGCCTTGTTTTTACGGGTCTTGGGACCGCGCGTTTTCTTACCCCATGGCGTCACAGGATGACGGCCACCGGAGGACTTACCTTCACCACCGCCATGGGGGTGATCAAACGGGTTCATGACAACACCACGAACCGACGGACGCTTGCCCTTCCAGCGGTTCCGGCCCGCCTTGGACATGACCTGGTTCATATTGTCAGGGTTTGACACCGCACCGACTGTCGCAAGACAGCGGTCAAGCACCATACGAAGCTCACCGGACGCCAGCTTGATCTGCGCATAGCCACCATCGCGACCAACCAGTTGAGCGTAAGCGCCAGCAGAGCGGATCATCTGACCACCCTTTTGCGGCTTGAGCTCGATATTGTGTATGATCGTTCCGACGGGAATGTTCTTCAGCGGCAAAGTGTTGCCGGGCTTAATGTCTGCCTTCGCAGACGAGATCACCTTATCGCCAACAGCCAGACGCTGAGGCGCAAGGATGTATGCCTGCTCGCCATCTGTGTATTTGATCAGCGCAATGAACGCCGTCCGGTTCGGATCATACTCCAAACGCTCGACCGTCGCTTCGACATCAAACTTGTTCCGCTTGAAGTCGATTTTCCGGTAAAGGCGCTTGGCACCACCGCCGCGACGACGGGATGTGATGCGGCCATTATTGTTCCGACCACCGGATTTTGTCAGGCCCTCGGTCAGCGCTTTGACAGGCTTGCCTTTGTGCAGCTCTGACCGGTCCACCAGAACGAGCTGGCGACGGCCGGGAGAGGTCGGATTGAATGTCTTCAGTGCCATATCTCTCTCCTACAGACCCGTCGTGATATCGATGGACTGGCCATCTTTCAGCGTGACAACAGCTTTCTTCCAATCAGGGCGACGGCCGGCAACGCCGCGAAAACGCTTCGTCTTGCCTTTCATCTTGATCGTGTTGACCTTGGTCACCTCAACCTTGAACAGGTTTTCGACGGCCTCTTTGATCGATGCCTTGTCAGCGTTGATTGCGACCTTGAAGATCACCTTGTTGTCTTCTGACGCATAGGTGGCCTTCTCAGTGATATGCGGCGCCAGGATCGTGTCGTAATGGTGGTTCTTTACGTCGGCCATGGCTTAGCCCTCCTTCGCACGCTTAGCGAGCTGACGAGCAGCATATTCACGATCGACCTTGGCACGCGGCGGCTCACCAGCGACCATTTCCTTACACTGACCAAGCCAGTCTTCGGTCTTCGCCTTCTCAGCCTTGCCAACTTTTTCAAGCAGCGCGTCGCGATCGCCATCAGACAGCGCAACATAGCCCGTCAACGTGCCAGCACCGTTCTGCCGAAGCAGCTTGGCAACCTTCGGACCAATCCCATCGACGAGCTGAATATCGTCAACAAAATTATCCTTTGAAAACGGCGAAGCGCCCTGAAGTTTACCTTCAAAGCGCTGCGAAATACCGTCTACGGCGTCTTTTGTGAGCACGAGTGTCTTGCGGCGCATCACATCATAAACATTGAGACCAATGACCGGAAGCACATCGACATTGGGGATATTCTTGGCAGCGCGAGCAAAATTCTCGTCAACCGAAACACCACCAATGATCAACGCATTCTCAATGCCGAGACCCGCGAGCTGACCGCGCAGATCTTTCGTCTTCGGCGCATCAAGCTTTGCGTCCTCAAGAACGATCAGCGCATCATCCTTGACCTTGGACGACAGAGCATGGGCCAGCGCCATCTTACGAATGCGCTTTGGCAGGCTGTGCGCATGGCTACGAACGCGAGGTCCGTGAGCAACTGCACCGCCGACAAAGATGTTTGCATTGCGAGACCCGTGACGCGCGCCGCCGGAGCCCTTCTGGCGCACATACTTTTTGGTCGTAACCGAAACATCGCCGCGTTCTTGCGTTTTGTGAGTACCGGCCTGGCGCTTAGCAAGCTGCCAGCGAACCACGCGGTGGAGGATATCCGAGCGGATCTCCTCTACGCCGAAAATTGCCGGGTCAAGCTTGGCCTTACCCGCCGCCTTCCCCGCAAGTGTTTTGACCGAGACGTCCATTATTCTCCGCCCTCTTTAAGCAGTTTGGCGAGCAGTTTTTTGTCCACGTCAGCACGTGGCTCACCGCCAGCCAGAATGTCTTTTGCCTGACCGAGCCAGTCCTCAGTCTCAGCGTCTTCTGCAACACCGAGCTCTTCGAGCAGCGCCTTGCGGTCGTCATCGGAAAGCGCAACGAACGCCGAAAGCGTACCAGCGCCCTTCTCCTTCAGCTGCTCCTCGGTCTTCGGACCGATACCATCGACCAGCACAATTGTGTCCGCCGGCGAGCCCTCAGCGATCGGGGTTCCCGCAACAGGAGCATCCGACGTGTCAGCGACTGCCACTTCAGGAGCCTTGAACGACCCTGCCGCTGGCGCGTCGGCGTGAAGCGCTTTCTTAACAGCGTCACGCACCTCAACCCACGAGCCGTCATGGCCGGGGATTGCGCCCTTCACGAGCACAAGACCGCGCTCCGTGTCAGTGCGAACAACCTCAAGGTTTTGAACTGTGCGGCGCGCGGAACCATAATGGCCGGCCATCTTCTTACCCTTGAACACCTTGCCGGGATCCTGACATTGACCAGTCGAGCCGTGCGAACGGTGAGAAATAGATACACCATGGGTCGCGCGGAGACCGCCAAAGTTCCAGCGCTTCATCGCACCGGCAAACCCGCGACCAACCGTGATGCCAGCCACGTCTACCTTCTGACCAGGAACAAAATGATCGGCCACCACTTGCGCGCCGATCTCTGGAAGGTCGCCTTTAACCCGGAACTCAACCACTTTTGCTTTCGGAGCCACGCCCGATTTCGCAAACTGGCCGCGCTCCGGCTTGGATGCGCGCTTGGCTTTCTTCGTGCCAGCTCCCATCACGACAGCTGTATAGCCATCCGTACGCTCCTGATCGCCGCCCTTCTTGGTCTTGACCATGCGCACGTCTTCGGTGCGCAGACCGACGACCTGGCAGCCCTCAAGCGCCAACACGGTGACCGGCACATGCTGGCCATCATCATTAAAGACGCGGGTCATGCCGAGCTTGCGCGCGACGACGCCCGTTCGTTGAGCCGGAAGCGCCATTAGCGAGCTCCCTCAAGCTTGATCTCAACGGCCACACCAGCCGACAGGTCGAGCTTCATCAACGCGTCCACGGTCTGTGGAGTTGGGTCAACAATATCGAGCATCCGCTTGTGCGTGCGAATCTCAAATTGCTCGCGAGATTTCTTGTTCACATGGGGTGAGCGGTTCACAGTAAAACGCTCTATGCGCGTGGGCAGCGGAATCGGGCCGCGCACATCCGCGCCGGTCCGCTTTGCCGTGGAGACGATCTCCTTGGCAGACAAGTCCAACGCGCGGTGATCAAAAGCCTTGAGCCTGATCCGGATATTCTGTCTGTCCATCGGTCCATCCGTCCGCAAAAAAGCGTGTGTTCGGGCCGCAAACGGTTGCGCGCCAAACCCACGCTGGGAATTCAATTGTCTGTTTCGGGGAGATGCGTCTGCCTATTCTGGCACGGCCACCTCGTCGAAGCGCGCGTTCTATGTCAGAGATTCTTCTACGTCAACAGGGGAAATGAGGGGATTTTGCAGGTTTGTGACAACGAGCAGAGAAGCCATTTGCTTTACGGCCCGGCACCCGAGCAATACCATCTTCTGAAATGATGACTCAAACGCATCTTTTGGTTGCTGCAGCCCTGTTCACAAGACGGGACAGTGTGCGCCGAAATTCAGCCGTCATCGCCGGGGCGCTGATCCCCGATGCAGCAATCTTCATCCTGTTCGGGTGGGCCGTTATGACGGGCATTCCCCAGGAAACGCTGTGGCGCGAGGTCTACTGGCAGGACCCCTGGCAAACCTGGACGGCAGCGGGAAATTCCATACCGCTTTATCTGACAGGATTGCTGATCAGCCTGGCGCTGATACGCCCCGGTGACGGCCGGCCGCGCTGGCAGGCCTTGCCCGCCCTCTTCTGCCTGGCAGCCCTCACACACCTCATGGCCGACATCCCGCTTCACAATGACGACGCCCATCAGCATTTTTGGCCACTCAGCGACTGGCGGTTCTACTCCCCCGTCTCCTATTGGGACAGAGATCACCATGCCGGAATCGTAGCGCCGTTGGAAACCCTCCTCGGATTGGTGCTCTGCATCGTCCTATTTCGACGATTTCGGTCATTATGGGTACGAGGTGTGCTGGGCATCTCAATCCTCGCTTATCTTGCGGTTCCGCTGTTTTTCATCTTGAGTATCTGAGGAACAGGAGCCGCAATGCCGCGAATTCCATACTCAGACCCCAAAGAACACCCCGAAGATACACGTGATCTTCTCGGCCAGCTCGCCCCCCTTAACATCTTCCGCATGATGGCAAATGCACCGCATCTGATTGGCCCCTTTGTCGATCTCGGCACTGCATTTCTGTTCAAAGGGGTTCTTGATCCGATCGATAGAGAAATCGCGATCCTTCGCGTCGGATACTTGTCGAACGCCACCTATGAGACCGCCCAGCATGAAAAAATTGGCCGCGATGTGGGAATGTCCGAGCCCTTGATCGATGCTGTGAAATCCGGCCCCGATGCACCGGAGCTGACACATCAACAAAGGGGCATCATTCGATTTGTTGATGATCTCGTCGTCAATGTGCGCGCATCAGACGATACGTTCCAGCCCATGCTGGAGAGTTACGGACCCGATGGCGTCCAAGAACTGACCCTGATCACAGGATACTATATGATGGTTTGTCGCTTCTTGGAGACGTTCGATGTCGAGATTGAAGACGGCGGCGCGAGGGGAATAGACACAGGAGCGCGCAATGCGGATTAGGAATACCTGTATGAGCAAGGCGAGCATCGCGGTGCTGTTGTTAAGTTCCCTTACTCTGACGGCGTGCAGTCACACTGATCTAACATCTGAGGACGAGGCCAGTCCTCGCACGTTCTCAGAGTTCGAATTGATCGAAGCAAGAGAGAACCGCGAACGGTTGCGAACACTCAAGCAGCTGAAATCGAAGCAAGCGTCTTCCGATTAACGAAAAAAAGCCGCCCCGGATTTGGAGCGGCTTTTGATTTTCGATTGCAAGCAGAGCTTACTTTTTGATCGCAGACACGACG
>JBCBUY010000050.1:0-20808 GCA_039817885.1 Pseudomonadota bacterium
CGTGCCGACGGAAATGAAATCAGCATGACCCACGAGCGCGTCGAGCTCATATGCGAGGGCCGGAGCTTCAAGCATAGCGCCGACCGACAGGTTCAATGGCACAGGCCGTCCCTGGGCGGCGGCCCATTCGACCTCTCGCTCCATAAGAGACCGGGCTTCTTTAAACTCCGAAGCCGTTGTCACCATTGGAAACATCACTTTCAGGGGCCGTCCTGCCGCAGCTCTAATCAAAGCCCGCATCTGTCGGCGAAACAAACCGCGATGATCGAGGGCAAACCGCACTGATCGCCAGCCCAAGGCCGGATTTTCTTCCCCATGACCCTCGAGACCCGGGATGAGCTTGTCCGCGCCAATATCGAGGGTACGAAAGCAGACCTCCTTGCTGGCAGCCGTATCCAGCACATAGGCATAGAGCTCGGCCTGTTCTGCGATCGACGGCAGTTTGTCAGCGAGCAAGAACTGGAACTCGGTCCGAAACAGCCCAACCCCGGTCGCGCCGGTCTCTCCCAAATGATCAACATCGATACGAAGACCGGCATTGAGCATCAATTCGACTTCGATGCCGTCAAGTGTGACGGCTTTCTCATTGCGAAGCTGGCGATAAATCTCTTCTCGTTGATTTCGAAGTTCTGCACGTGCCCGATAGGAAGACGTCAGCCCTTCATCGGGTCTGATGTGGACCTCGCCCAACTCGGCATCCACGATGATTTCATCTCCGGTTTCCGCAAGTGTCGTGACTTTATCGACGGCACCAAGGGTTGGAACCCCAATGGCTCGCGCAACGATTGCGGCATGGGACGCTGCTGCGGGCTCTTCCAAAACGAGGGCAGCAAGATTTGCATCGCGGTATTCGAGGAGCTCAGCGGGTCCCAGACGCCGGGCGACAAGCACAGCTCCCTCCGCATGCTTTGTTCGGTCGCTGGCATCTGCCCCACCGAGGATGCGCAAAAGGCGGTTGTCGAGATCTTCGAGATCGTGGAGCCGGGCCCGAAGATAGGGATCGCGGGCGCTTTCCAGGCGTGCCCGGTGTTCGCGCCGTGCCCGGTCCACCGACGCTTCCGCACTCAAGCCCTGTTTGACGCCTTCGGCTAGACGGCTGGCCCACCCCGGATCATTCGCAAGCATGCGATAGGCTTCCAGAATATCCACCGGGTCATCCCCAAGATGACGCCCCCCGGACAGCAAGACATCGACGGATTCCCTGAGGGTCTGCAGGGCAGCGGCGAGACGTATGGTCTCGCCGTCGACATCTGTCGTGAAGAATTTGGCCGCGGGAACCTCGGGATCGTGGCGACGGACACCGCCAATTCCAAGCCCCCCTGATATGACCCTGCCCTTGAGCGTGATCGTGCCCGCCAGGGATCGCTGGCCGGGGTCCAGCGAATTTCCAGCCAGAATGATGCTGCCGGAGGCGACGACTTCGGCGATGACCATGGCAATGGTCTGCAGCATGTCGATTTCGTCTTCGTCATAGAGCCTTTCGGTGCGGTTCTGTACCGTCAGGACACCCGTGACGCGGCCGCCTCGCAAGATCGGAACACCGAGAAAGGCGTGATAGGGGTCCTCACCCGTTTCCGGCCGGTAGGAAAAATTTGGATGGCGCGGCGCATCCTGAATCGCAAGGGGTACAGCCGTTTCAGCGATATGGCCGACCAGGCCTTCATCCATCGATAGACGTGTGGCAGAAATTGCCTCTGAGCGCAGCCCTTCGGTCGCGACCAGCTCCAGCTCATCATTCTGCGTGCGAAGATAGATCGAGCAAACATCGGCCACCATGCCCGTCGCGATCAGTTGGACGACGCGCTGCAGCCGCTCTCGGCCACCCTCCCCTTGCGCCATCATATCGCGCAAGCGGTTCAACAGAACCCGGGGAGAAGAGAAGCCTTGGACCATACCCGTCAGCGGCTTATTCGCCGTCGAGTCCGAAGGCGGTATGAAGGGCTCGGATAGCAAGCTCGGTATAGGCAGCCTCGATGAGGATTGAAATTTTGATTTCGGATGTGGAAATGACATCGATGTTGATGCCCTTTTCATAGAGTGCACGGAACATGGTTTCAGCCACACCTGTATGGCTCTTCATGCCAACGCCGACAATTGAAACTTTGGCAACGTCCCGGTCTACTTCTAGCGCTTCGAATTCAATATCCTCTGCGGAATCGCGCAAAGCCTGCTCTGCGATCGTGCTGTCGCGATCTGTACAGGTGAACACCATATTGGCCCGGTCGGGGCCCCGAGCATTGGCTTGGACAATCATATCGACGTTGACGCCAGCCGCCGCCAGGAGAGAGAAGATCCGCGACGCGACCCCCGGTGTATCGGCGACCCCGAACAAGGTGATCTTCGCCTCATCTCGCGAATAGGCGACCCCACTGACGACTTGTTTTTCCACAATTTCATCCTCATCACATACGAGCGTACCGGAGTTCGGATCTCCCTCCACCGCTTCATCGAAACTCGACAGCACACGGATCGGTACGCCATGGTTCATGGCCAGTTCTACGGATCGCGTCTGCAGCACTTTTGCGCCGAGGGACGCCATTTCCAGCATTTCTTCATAGGAAATTTTCGGTATGCGCTGGGCCTTCGATACGATCCGCGGATCGGTCGTATAGACCCCATCCACATCGGTGTAGATATCGCAGGATTTCGCACCGAGCGCCGCCGCCACCGCCACCGCACTTGTGTCAGACCCGCCCCGCCCGAGCGTTGCGACGCGGCCGTTTTTCGTCACGCCCTGGAAGCCTGCGATCACCGCGATCTCGCCCGCATCGACGGAATCTGGCAGCTGAGCCCCTTCGAAGCCCGCAATTCGCGCACTGCCATGGGCATCGCTTGTCTGCATGGCGAGCTGCCAGCCGAGCCAGCTGCGCGCCTTCAACCCTCGCCGACGTAGCGCCAGCGCCAGAAGTCCGCTCGTGACCTGCTCTCCCGAGGCGACCACAACATCATATTCGTCATCGAATTCGCCGCCGGAGAGATCCTCCCCCGCTGCGCCGCGGGCATAGTCGACAAGCTTATTCGTCTCGCCCGCCATGGCCGACACGATCACGGCGAGCCCGTCGCCCGATTTCGCACGCGCGGCCACCACATCGGCGACATGGGCGATGCGATCGAGGTCGGCCACTGACGTGCCGCCAAATTTCAATACCGTGCGCGCCATTGTCGAATAGCGTCTCCTTGCCCATTTGTCGTATGAGTTGCCGCTTTGTAAGGGTCAGCGCCCCGAGAGGCAAATGGAGACACGCCCCGCTATGGTGAAAACCATCGAAAACGACACGAAACAGCCCGTTCGCCCCAGTATTGATGCAGATGAGGTCGCAAAGTTCACGGCCATTGCGGATGAATGGTGGGATCCGAGAGGCAAATTCCGCCCACTGCACAAATTCAACCCGACCCGGCTCGGCTTTATCCGCGACACGGCGGAAGCGCATTTCGATCTCGACCGGTCGGCGCGTAAACCATTCTCAAACCTGCGGCTATTGGACATTGGCTGTGGCGGCGGGCTCGTCTCTGAACCGATGGCGCGCCTCGGGGCCTCCGTTACTGGCATCGATGCCTCGGAAGCCAATATTAAGACCGCCCTTACCCATGCGAATGCGTCCGGTCTTGAGATCGATTATCGCGCTGGCACGGTGGAGGGTCTTGCAGAAGCCGGTGAGGCCCCGTTCGATATCGTCCTCAATCTTGAAGTGGTGGAACATGTCGCTAACCCGGCGGACTTCCTTAGAACCTCGGCGAACCTTGTCGCCCCCGGGGGCCTGATGATCCTCGCGACCCTGAACCGCACAGCCAAAGCTTTTGCGCTTGCCATTGTCGGGGCGGAATATGTCCTCGGCTGGTTGCCCCGCGGCACCCATGAATGGACCAAGTTTCTGAAGCCGGAAGAGCTGGCCGCCCCCCTCGGTGAGGCCGGCCTTTTGGCCGATGCTGCCATCGGCGTTGCGTATAATCCCCTCACAGATGCGTGGGCCCTCTCGAAAGACCCAAGTGTTAACTATATGTTAGTTGCGACGCGGCTTGCCGCCTGACCCTTGTTTGTAGAGTGACTGTCCTGCCCCCGCCATGGCCATCGAGACGCCCCAATCCCTGCTCGACTTCTGGATCGGGCCGGCCAAGAATGACCCCGACGCTGCTCAAGCCAAGGGCAAGCTCTGGTTCACGAAATCCTTCGAGACCGACAGCCTGATTGCCGAGCGCTTCCTGCCGACCCTGTCGGCCCTTGCCTCTGGATTGGCGTATGAGTGGGCCGTCGCCTCGCCAGAGGGCCGCCTTGCTGCGATCATCGGCCTCGACCAGTTCAGCCGCAACATCTTCCGCGGTATGCCGGCCGCCTTTTCCCACGACGCCATTGCTGTCGACCTCGCGACCCATGGCATCCTGATAGCCGTTGATATGGAGATGACCGAGGTTGAGCGGCAATTCTTCTATCTGCCGCTGGAGCATTCTGAGCGCCTCGCCGATCAGGCGCTGTGTGTCAAAGCCTTCACAGGCGCGGTGGCGTCTGCCCGGGCAGCGTTCCGGGATCATATGGAGGATGCCCTGCTCTGGGCCGAGAAACATAAGGCCGTGATCGAGCGCTTTGGTCGCTTCCCCCATCGGAACGCGATTTTGGGACGCACCAGCAATGCGGACGAAGAAGCCTGGATCCGGGAGAATGGCGGGTTTTAGGCTGCACGACACCGCTTAAGCTTACTTACTCTGCAGCCACGAATATCTCTGGTCCAACGTCAAGATTCTCTATCAACCCGTCCAGTCGCGCCAGCTGCCTTGGTGCCGCCAGTTCGATGAACTGCTGAAGAATAAGATAAGTCGCATTGTACTTCGAATGATATCTTGGACCTCTGCTCATTGTTGATGCCCATTGTTCGACAAATGCGGTAAGCGCAAAAGGATAGCGTTCGACGGTTTCTTTTTCTTTGGCTTTGAGTAGGTCTTCCTCAATCAGGTTTCGGACGACAGAGCTTACTCGATCAACAAACGGAGCCAGCATCCATTCTTCTCGCTTGCCGCTCTGACTCCAGTCGTCAGGATATGCTCTTGAATGAAGCTCTTTTTGAGCAAGTACCAAGTCGTCTATAGCTCTTTGTCGCAGTCTTTTTCGTGATGAACGCAGTGACGCTGCCCAGCCGATCAAGAAAATAACAAAAGCCACCAACAGTTCTCGTGCGAAATCCGCACTGAAATATGCAGGACTGTCAGCATCATGAAAGATGGACGTTATGTATTCGAACCAATCCACAATCGACCCCCCGATTGATGGTCATTAACTTTTTATTAACCACGAAGGCCGTTCCCCGCGCAAGTTGAAAATGGGAGTCCCGCGTCCGAAAAGCTGATCTCTTGAAACGCGATCCCCTCTCCCGCTTGACCTGCCCCATCGTCAGTCCGTTTCAGTCTCTTCCAAGACAAAAGATCGGAGATTGATGCCATGCTGACAGTTCATTTTGCGCCGAATTCGCGGGCGGGCCGCATCATCTGGCTGATGGAGGAGCTTGGCCTGCCCTATGAGGTGAACCGGATGGCGTTTCATCCGAAGGATCTGAAATCCGATGCGCACCGCGCGCGGCACCCTCTGGGGCGTATCCCAGTGCTCGAGGACGGCGATGTCACGATCTATGAGTCCGGCGCGATCATCGAATATGTGCTGGCGCGTCATAAGGATGGCGGCCTGAAGCCGGCCGTCGATGCGCCGGCGTTCCCTGCCTATTTGCAGTGGTTTCACTATTGCGAAGGCATGGTGATGCCGCCGATCAATACAATCGTTGTACAGACGATCCTTCTGCCGGAGGACCGACGGGACGCCACCGTGCTCGGCCAGGCCCAACGCTTGCTCACCAAGGCGCTTGGGCCCATCGATGAGGCCCTTGCCGGCAAGGATTATCTGATCGGGGACTTCTCGGCGGCGGATCTGATGCTCGGCCACGCGGCTTTCATGGCGAACCGCCTTGGCTGTGTGCCAGATGAGATGGCGAACCTGAAAGCCTATGTGCAACGGATTTCTGAACGCCCGGCGTTTCAGACGGCGATCACGATGCAATAGGCGCGGGCCATAGGCGCGGCTCCGGCTCAGCGAGCCGGTTGACACTTCTCGGGAAACCGTAAACCAACCCCCTTTATCCCCGCAAAACACCCACCGCGCCGAAAGTGGGTGTCATTTTGGGTGTCTGGAGAGGAGGTTTCGATGTTCGGATTGCCACTTTATGAGAGCGTCTGCCTCGGCCTTGTCGTTGCGGGTGCACTGATTTTCATCTCGCTCTTTTTCGTTGCCGCGCCCTATGGCCGGCACAATCGCGATGGTTGGGGGCCCCAGATGAATGAGCGCCTCGGCTGGATGGTGATGGAGCTTGTTTCTCCCTTGATGTTTCTCACTTTTTTCTGGCGCGGCGGCGAAGTGCAGACGACAGCAAGCCTCACTCTGATGGTGATGTTTTGCGGGCATTATATGTATCGCGCGCTGATCTATCCGTGGCGGATCAAGGCCAAGCGCGACGTGCCTGTGGCGACGGTGGCGATGGCCTGTTTCTTCAATCTTTTCAATGGGTCTGTGAATGGCTGGGCGGCGGGGCACGCGGCGCATCTCACCGATGAATGGTTATCGCAGCCCTATTTCTTTGTGGGCATCGGCCTCTTCGTATTTGGCATGTGGTTAAACCTTGATTCTGATGCGATTTTACGGCGACTGCGCAAGCCTGGCGAGACCGGATACAAGATCCCGCGCGGGCGTGGCTTTCGCCTGGTGACCTCGCCGAACTATCTCGGTGAGATCCTCGAATGGACTGGGTTTGCGATCGCCGGCTGCACCCTGGCCGGGGCATCCTTTGCCTTTTTCACCTTTGCGAACCTTGCGCCTCGCGCCGCGAGCCATCACCGCTGGTACCTTGAAAAATTTGAAGATTACCCGAAGGGGCGGAAGGCGATTGTCCCTCTTTTGTGGTGATCCGGTACCGATCTACTCCGCCAGAAGTGCCGCTTTCAGCTCCTCGCCCTTCGCGTCTTTCAGGGCCGCGCAGAGCCGGCCGCGCTCCACACCCTGGGCCAGCGGGCGCTCATAACCGGGGATCAGATCGGCCTTGTCGGTGAAGAAGGCCTCCGCCGCATTTATCGCCTCGGCCTCGCAGAAAATGCCCGCAATGCCCGGAACCTGTGGCTTGCGCACTTCCGGGATCCGGTCGATCAAGTCATTGAAATTGCTTTGGAAATGATCCCATGCCGCACGACTGACCGCCGGCTCACTATTGCCGATAGCAGCGTAATAGATGAACAGCGCCTCCTGGCCTTGGAAGGCATCGGTCAGCGCAAAATCGAGGAGCGCGGTGACGTCCTCCAGACCACCTGTATTAGCTAAGGTGTTGTAAATATTACGTCTTTCGAACTGATTGTCCGATGCCTGTGCCACGGCGAGCGCCGCGTTGAAGAACTCCGATCCCCCCTCCGCAACGCCGACGCTTATTCCAGTTGTGATCTCTGAGGGGGCCAATGCGCTATTGTCCGCTTGCCCCTGCACCCCGACAAAGGCCCTAGCCCTTTGATTTATATCGTTTCTCAGTTCGGGTTCGCCGGCGAAATCGACCAGCGTCCGATAGGTTCGCTGCAGCAGAAGCGTCTCGCCATCGCTAAGATCATCGCGGGCGGTGAGATCTTCGTAGAGCGGGCGGTAGGTCTCCCGGGCCCAGGCGCGCATGGCTGCCCGACCATCTGCGTCGAGGATTTCGGACAGTCCGCCAAGATCGCCCATGGGCTCGCTCGCCGCGTCCCAGGATCCTGTCGTCGTTGCTTGAAACCCAGCCAGCATCGCCGCCGCCGAGACATCTCCAGCCTTGAAACCGGCGACCAGGCTGTCCCCGAAGATCAACTGCTCTCCCGCCGACAGGGCCGCATAGTTTGCCGATAGCGCATTCCAGTTGGTCTCACTTGTGTTCAGGCGCCAATAGCCCTTGCCGTCGGCATTCGGCATTACCCAGTCCGGGCATCCGCCTTCCAAGCGTATGTCGGTGCTCTTGTTTTCCAGCAATTGCGTCACTTGAATGCGGTCCCCATTCACCGACGCCGTCATCGCAAAGGGAACGATCCAGCTTTCATCCGGGGAGATCGCCGAGCCGAGCGGCGCATATCTCTCCTGGGTGACCGTAACAGTTGCTGTGTCGCCCAGGATGGGACAACTGATCGAAACGTCGAGATAGGGAATACCTGGCTGAAAGATAAAGGATTTAAACGCCGGCACGACACCCGGGTTTTTCGCCCCATCTGCCAGCGACGCCATGAAATCGTTCACATCTGCGACGCCGTCTTCGAACCGGCGCATATGAATGCGCAAGCCTTCGCGGAACGCGTCTGGCCCCAGATAGTTCTCAAACATGGAGAGGACGTGGCCACCTTTTGAATAGGTAATGCCGTCAAAAGCAGACAGGATATCGCCATTGGAATTGATCGGATTGCGGATCTGGCGCGCCGATGCCAAGCTGTCTGAGCCCATAGCCCCGATACCGCGCACGGTCGGCTGGCGATCGAACCCACCGGCCGGATCGTAAGCGTGCATGGTCTTATAGGCCATCCATGTGGCAAATGCCTCATTCAGCCAGATATCATCCCACCAAGCCGGGGTGACGAGATTGCCAAACCATTGGTGGGCCAGTTCGTGAGCATGTGTCACGAAGATCCGCCGTTTGCGTGAGAGCGGTGTGCGGTCATTGATCAGCAGGGCAGCTTCTCGATAAATAATGGTGCCTGCATTCTCCATCGCGCCATAGGCAAAGTCCGGCGCAGCAATGAGATCAAGCTTGGCGTAGGGATAGGGATAGTCGAAATATTCTTCTTGGATGCGAAGGAGGTCGTAGGTCGTATCGGTTGCTTCTCTTAACTGATCGCCCTTCCCGGCCGCAGCGAACGAGCGGAATGCGATATCGTGATCGCGTATCTCGTTTTCGGGAATTGAGTCCGCAATCAGCACATCATAGGGCCCGACGGCGAGCGCCACCAGATAGGATTGGATCGGCCGGGTCGGGGCGAATTCGTGGCGGATCCAGCCCTCCTCCCCTTCGGTGGCCGAGACTTCAGGTGCATTGGTGATGACCTTGTTGCCTTCAGGTGCCGTAATTGTCAGCGTCCACGGGGTTTTGAATCGCGGCTCGTCAAAGCTTGGCACCATTCGCCGGGCATCAATCGCCTCCATCTGGGAAGCGAGATAGGGCTCTCCATCGGCAAAGACCTTATAAAGACCAGCCAACCCGAAATTGTAGGGAGCGTCATAGGCAATGCGCAAAGTGATGTCTCCGGCCGGTAGGTCGCTTGCAAAGGTGAGCTGCGACACACCGCCTTCGGCGAGGTTGCCTTCGAATTCAGCAGGAACCGCGATATCCCCCTGGTAGATTGCCATGGCGGTAGAGATTTTGGGTCCTAGAGCATGGAGAAAGATCTGATCCGTGGGGTTATCTAAAAATACGTCAATTTCAACGGTGCCCGAAAACGCTTCGGCAGCGGGATCTGTCCTTAGCTCAAGGCGATAGGCCTTTGGCGTCACGCCCTCTGGCAATTGCCCGGTCGGGACACTTGCCGCCTCGGCGGATAATATATCTGCATCGGTGACAATCGGATCAGGCTTGATATCGACGGCCTCTACGGAGGATGGCAGCGGGGCATCTTTCTCAGTTTCCCAATGGTCACGAACCGACTCACACCCCGCGATCAATGCGACCGCGGCGACGCCGGACAGACAATTTTGAAAGGTGCGCGCGCGAACCATGGGCGTCTCCTTGGTGTACCTGCTGCTGCTCTTAGCCTTATGCGCGCTCGATGAGAAGATTATGGCCTGAAGTCCGTCCGAATGCGCAGCGGTTCACCTATCAGAAAGGCCCTGTGGATATCTTACATACCATTATGAGGCGGCTATTTCATACGCAGATGGATCCGAAGGCGCGGCTGGTCAGACTTGTGCTCGCCGAAAAAGGACTTCCATTTCAGATGGTTGAGGTGCCAGCCGGCATGTCGCATCCGGACGTCAAGGCACTTGCGCCCGGGGCGATGGGTGTTGCCTTGATCCACCGGGCTCACGAAGCTCGCTACGTCGCCGTTGGGTCTCAAGCTATCTGCGAATATCTGGAAGAGGCGGGCGAGGGCGATTCACTGCTGCCGCGTATGGCAGAGATGCGCGCAGAGTCGCGGCGACTGTGGCGCTGGTGTGAGGACGAGCTGCTGCTGGCTGTCGAGACGCTGCTGGCCGAACGTATTACAATGGCCACGAAGCCGCGCCATATACCGGACTCCAAAGCGCTCCGCATGGGGGCCCATTCATTGCGTGGCCGGCTGACCTTTCTCAATCATCTGGCTGAAACGCGAGCCTTTATCGCCGGTCGTGTTCTTACCCTTGCGGACCTTGCTCTGGCCGCTCATCTGTCGTGCTTTGACTATTTCAATGATGTGCCCTGGGATCTCGCGCCGGATCTGCGCGATTGGTATGGGCGGATGAAATCGCGTCCATCCTTCCGGCCCCTATTGGCAGATACGCTCGAAGGATCGAGACCTGCCGCACACTATGCCGACCTTGACTTTTAACGCTATCGCTTTCGACTTTCGAGGCATCCCAGGGTAAATTGCTTGCGGTATGCTGAAAGACCAAACCCTCCAAACGCGAGAATCGTATGTGAAGTCCCTCGCCGACGATATCGGCTTCGAGGTGTGCCGCATTACCAGCGTCGAAGATGGCTGGGCGGCCGGTGAGCGTCTGGCGGATTATGTCGCGGCGGGTCGCCATGGCAGCATGGCATGGATGGAGGAGACGCTGGAGCGGCGTCAACATCCCCGCGCGATGTGGCCCGACGCCCGCAGCGCCGTTGTCGTCGCCATGAATTATGGTCCGGACCACAATCCACTGGCATCGCTGGAGCAATCCTCACAGGCCACGATCTCGGTGTATGCTCAGGGTAAGGATTATCATGATGTTCTGAAGAAGCGCCTAAAGCGCCTGGCCCGCGCCTTTGCGGAGGAGACGGATGAAGCGGTGAAGGTCTTTGTCGACACGGCCCCGCTGATGGAGAAACCTCTGGCTGAACAAGCCGGCCTCGGCTGGCAGGGCAAGCATACGAACCTTGTGTCCACCGATCATGGGTCCTGGCTGTTTCTCGGGGTTATGCTGACCTCGGCCAAGTTGGCACCAGATCCGGACGAAACCGACCATTGCGGGTCCTGCAGGGCCTGCCTCGACATCTGCCCAACGGATGCCTTCCCCGCCCCCTATCAGCTGGATGCAAGACGTTGCATCTCCTACCTGACCATCGAGCACAAAGGCCCGATTCCGCATGAGTTCCGCGAGCCTATGGGCAATCGCATCTATGGCTGCGACGATTGTTTGGCCGTCTGCCCCTGGAACAAATTCGCCCGCGAAGCCCGAGATGTCAGCTTCCATGCCCGCGAGGCCCTGCGATCGCCGCCCATAGCCGACTTGCTCACCTTGAACGATGCAGGGTTCCGCGCTCGCCACTCAGGCTCGCCCATCAAACGTATTGGCCGAGATCGCTTCATCCGCAACGCCCTCATCGCCGCGGGCAATTCCGGTGATGCTGCCCTCCTTGAGCCAGTCCTTGCCCTGTTGGAGGATGACAGCCCTCTTGTCCGCGGTGCCGCGATATGGGCGCTCGCCCGCCTTGATCCCTCCCGATTCGAGACCGAAAAGGCGTTCCGGATGACAGAAGAGCCTGACCCGGCCGTGCGCGAGGAGTGGCAATATGGGGTTGTGGATTAGACGCCTCATCAATGCGGTCCTGATCGCCTTTCTGGCCGTTCACGCCTATGCGCTTACGCTTCGATTTGTGCCCGCCGTCGGCAGCATATTGATGGGGCAACGCTACCTGGCCGGCGAAACCGTGATCCGTGACTGGAAACCTCTGCACAAAATCTCTCCACACCTCGTCCGCGCCGTCATCGCTGCTGAAGACAGCCGTTTCTGCCGGCATGACGGGATAGACCTGGAGGCAATCGACCAAGCTCTGGAGGAGCGCGCCCGCGGCCAAAGCACCCGGGGGGCGTCGACCATTACCCAGCAAACGGCGAAGAATATCTTTCTCTGGAATGGCGGCGGGTATGTCCGAAAGGGGGCAGAAGCCTGGTTTGCGACCTTGATCGACTTTGCTTGGGGCAAGCCTCGCGTGATGGAGGCCTATCTCAATATCGCAGAATGGGGCGACGGTATCTTTGGAGCCGAAGCGGCCGCGCAGATACGTTTTGGCAAACGCGCGAGCGAACTCACCGAGCGAGAGGCCGCCCTCCTTGCCGCCGTTCTTCCGAGCCCGAACAAATGGCGCGTTGATCCACCCGGACCATATGTCCGCCAGCGCGCCGGCACCCTACACGCGCGCATGCGTGTGGTGGAGCGTGAGGGTTATGCGGAGTGTGTGTTGAGGTAAGTTTTGTTTGTCGGCTTTGGGGCAGGGGCGGACGAAGGATGAGAGGCCGTTGTGGAGCAATTTTAAGTCGCTCGAACAAGTAAATTCGCCCCGTTGCTTCAGTCTGGTTCAAAGTCAATAAGATCGCCTGGCTTGCAGTCCAGCACTGTGCAAATCTTGTTCAGGGTGTCCAGCTTGACCCCTTTGACATTGCCGGACTTCAGCTTTGAGAGGTTGGCTTCCGTAACACCGATGGCCACGGCAAGCTCTTTGGATTTCATCTTGCGCCTGGCGAGCATGACATCGAGTGTTATGATCACTGCCATCGATCACACATACTCTTCTGTTTCAAGTTTATAGGCATAGCCTTCTTCGATGAGGTAGGTGGCGAAGTACACAACGGCAGCTCCGAACACAGTGGCGGCGTGGCTGACGGAGAATCCAAGATGCGTCCACAAAGGCGCGTCGTCGAAGACACCCATCGCCCAGCGCATAACGCCGCTCAGCAAGAAAGCGGAAGCAACAGTCCCGATCGAAAGCCCCGCGAAGGCTCGCAAATGATGAATGGCTGATAATCTGATCCGCTGCACATCTGTCTCTCTGAACATCTCAAAGAGACGCCAGAGCGCAGCCAGCATCAATCCGGTCGGGACCAAAACGGCCGAAAGCCCCCAAAAGCGACGCTCCGGCAATGGCTGGCGATCAGCAAGCACAATGAAGTTGTCACCAAGCATTGCGACTCCGAAACCCCAATAGAGGGTGACGCCAGCAATGATCGCGAGCCCGAGCAATGGCAAGCAAATGAGAAACACAGCACGCACGACCTTCATCCACCCCCTAGCATTATTCATAAAAAATGTCTTTCACGGTTGATTAATTATTTATTTTAGATAATTTTTTATCGAAATTACTTTGCCCAAGAACACCTCTCAAATCAAGAGCGTGAGGACTCAAATTCGTTCTGAAGGACCGCTATTGTGGATATTCTGGCTAGTCTCATCCTCTGGAACGGAGTTGCCATCGCACTGATTGGCGTGGCTGCTGTGTGCGCTCGCCAGCCCGTAGCGTGGCGCTGGGTGTTCGCCGCGTTCTCTCTCTTCAATGTCAACGTTTGTCTTGTGCTGAACGTGTTTGGGCTCAACGGCCTTATCTATAATTTGCTTGGCAACCCGGAATTATCGTTCAACTGGGCGGGTAAGATCATTGCGCTGATGTTTTCGCTCACGCTCCTGATGACAGGCATAGTGCGTTGGCATCAGATCGGGGGCGTGTTCAAACAGTCAAAGGGCGCGGTGATGGGATGGAGCGTCGTCGGGCTGTTGTGTGTTGTGGGGGTCGGCCTCGCTCTAGTGCTCCCCGATGAACCTCATTCACTGGAGACCATCGCCTACCAGTTGACCATGCCCAGCCTGGAAGAAGAGATTTTTTATCGCGGTATATTTCTGTATTGTCTGGTACGCGCGTTTGGCGAGGGGCCCCGCATTGCCGCTTCGAACTTTGGGTCCGCGGCGATAATCTCGACGCTGATGTTCACAATTATCCATGCGCTTTTATGGGATGAGAAGGGCTTGTTCTTCCAGTTAGACGCCTTCCTGTTTGCAGGGGTTTTTGGTGTCTTGCTTACTTGGCTTCGACTCAATACCGGCAGTCTACTCGCACCAATTCTAATGCACAGCGCCGTCAATACGATCTGGCGATTGCTCTAACGGAGAAGGTGAACGTCCCAATTAGGAACGTCCGCTCTGCCGCACGCCGACAGCAGACATTGAAATTACAATCCAGTCTACCTTGTCATTCCGGCCACAGCTCAGCGAAGAGCTGGGGCACAGACGCTACGCGATGACGGGATCGACGCCGCAGATGTGGCCCGCTACACAACCTATCTAAGCCGCCGCGGCCTTGGCGACCTTATGCTCCACTTCGGTTGCCCCGGATTTCCAATAGGATGAAATGTAGCGCATCGACTTTTCGGTCTTCAGCTGATGCCGGAAATAGCGGCGCAGCTCGGCAACGGCGGCGAACTCACAGGCCACGAATATGCTTGTCTTGGCATCCGGCGTGGTCAGCGACTTGATATGGTCGACAAGTTCAGTGCTCGGCGCAAAGGGATCCGGTTTGACGATCCAATTGATAGCCCGTCCGCCAGGTGCGTTGATGGGCTGGCGATCCGCAGCGCTTGAAATTTCCACAAAGGCGTCGACGGTCACATCGGGGTCCAGTGTTTCGAGGCCTGCCGCCAGAGCCGGAAATCCGGTCAGGTCTGCGGCGGCGACAACACGGTTTGCCCCCGCTGTGATCAGCTTCGGCGACCCGCATCTCGAAACAACAATCTCATCGCCGACCTTTGCACGTTGTGCCCAGGGCCCTACCCGTCCGAGATCACCATGAACGGCGATATCGACATCAATGGTTCCTGCGTCGGGCGCGATATGGCGGATCGTGTAGGTCCGCATCTCCTTCCTGAACTCACCCGCCTCGATGAAGGCGGCAAAATCATCCGGAGACTGATCGCGGCCCGGCACAACAAGTTTCAGGTGCCCCCCGGCACACCGCTCCGGAAAGTTCGATATCAGATCGCTCTTCAAGGTTATGCGAATCATATGCGGTGTCAGCTGATGGACTGCCTCGACGGTTGCCCATCCAAAGCGACCACCGGATATGATCTTTGCGATTGTTTTGAACATAACATAACACCTGTTGGCAGAGTTGACGGAAACATCGACACACCCCTAGATGAGAATGCATCTCATTCTTTTCAAGTCAATAAGGTGTACCGCGCCTGTATCAGCGGTAATTGGCGGGGCTGAACCGCGAAAACCCAGACGGAATCGATGCGTATCCGGCCTCTCGCGGATTGGTGCGTCTGATTGCGCTGGTGGCGATCTGCTGCTTTTATGGAGCTTGGAGGGCTTTCGCAGATATGACAGATTTCGAAATCGTCAATCAGATCACCGACACGATGAGCCTATTCCTACAAGGCTTCTTGCTGCTCACCACCGTGGTTTTTGCCTATATTGCCGGCGCATTTTACTTTCTTCACCGAGCGCCCTTCTTCACCAAGCTCGCATCATTCCTGTTTCTCGTCTTCGCTGTGGTCTATGTACTGATCAATTTGATGGGGGCCTTCTACCATTATATGGCTCTGGCGGATCAAGTCGACGAACAGGTCGCGCGTGGATCTGCGTCGTTGCTGGTAGAAGCTGTATATGCGGGCCGAACGCGACCCATGGCAATCGCGGGCCTATGGACAAGTGCACCGGTCGCAATCGGCACGCTCGCCATGTGTTTCTGGATGACGTTTTTCTGGCGACCAGAAAAAATCTGAATGAGCCTCGTCTTCTGTTGGCGTCGAGAACACCTTACTGCAATTTTTCAATTCGGTCCGGAGGCGGATTATCTTCTGCCTCCCATTCGGCCTGTTTGATGCGGCCGTTCAGGACGTGGGCATCGACATCTTCAATGTTAATCTCGATGGCTTTTGAGATGTCTTCCTTCGCCCCTTTGAGGTTGCCAAGCTGCAATCGCGTCTCGGCCCGCAGACGATAAGCTTCGGCAGGTTCGATCAGACCCACCAGCGCCTCGTCCAGATCAGACTCGGCCTCCGTCCAGCGGTCGAGTGACATTAACGCGATGGCGCGATCGATCTTCAGCTGTGGGTCGCGGGGACTGAGACGAATGGCATTGGTAAGGGTCACGTTGGCCGCTGCCGGTTGACCGGCCACCAGCCAAGCATTGCCTGATTTTGCAAGATAGACCACACGCTGGCTTAAAGACCCTGTACCCTCATCATTGGCCAGCTCTTCCAAACGCGCGGCCGCCTCTTCGAAATGACCGAGTTCGAGGAGCGCTTCGGCCGTACAGGCCCGGGCGAACGGCCGCCCCCCTTCATTGATCCAGGCAAGGCCGTCTTCGTATGCGCCTTCAGGGTCGACCTGAATCTTGGCGAGACAGGCCCCAAGCCGCTCCGCTTCATTCAGGCGCTCGGCATCGCCCACGCCGCTTTGCCCCATGAGCGTCAACAAAATAGCTGAAATGAGAAACACGTTGGTAACTCCGAAAATGTCATAGAATTTGCTTAGATGGCGGGGTGAAGGAGCGCAAATGACATTGCAGCAAGACGCACTCTTCGCTTTTGGCCTTGGGTACACGGCTGAAATCCTGGGCAAGAGACTTCTAAAGGCGGGGTGGCAGGTCGCCGGGACGGTTCGTTCCGAAGAGAAAGCGGATCGCCTACGCGCACTTGGTTTTGAGATTACAATCTGGGATGGATCAGAGCCAGTCACACCACCGGCCGGTGCGCATTGGTTGATATCAGCCCCCCCAGGGGATACCGGGTGTCCGGCCTTTCTGGCGGCAAGACAGGCGGAAACTGCCGCGTCGATCACCTATCTTTCCACCACTGGGGTTTATGGCGATCTTGGCGGCGATTGGGCCTATGAGTGGACATCTGTGAACCCACAAAGCGACCGTGCACGCCGCCGCGTCCTTGCAGAGCTGCAATGGCAGAGTGTCGGAGCCCCCGTTTCAATTGTGCGCCTGCCGGGCATTTATGGGCCCGGAAGATCGGCTTTTGGTCGCCTACGGCGCGGGGCAGCGAAGCGCATCGTCAAACCTGGCCAGGTGTTTTCGCGAATCCATGTTGACGATATTGCGACCGGGCTCGAAGCGCGGCTGGCGCGACCGGATACGAGCGGTGTGCTGCACTTGTGTGATGACCACCCTGCCCCGCCGCAGGATGTCATCGCCTATGCCGCAGAGCTGATGGGCGTCGACGTGCCGCCAGATGAACCATTTGAAACGGCTGAGCTAAGCGACATGGCACGCAGCTTTTATTCTGAATGCAAACGTATCGCGAATGGGCGAACAAAGTCCGTGCTCGGTTGGACGCCGAAATATGCCAATTATCGTGCGGGCCTTGCCGCGATCCTCGCTGCCGAAGGCGTATGATGGGGTGATCTGGCCAACAAGACACCCACCGCGCCAAAGGTGGGCGTCTCAGTGAGTGTCAAACCACGCCTGTTGCCGTGGCGCAGAACAGCGTCTAGAGCGACGCCAGAGAGGCTTCTGGTAAGGATCGAAAACAATGGCTGACCCCGTCAATGATGATGCACTGAACACGCTTTTCCGGCGGGCGCGATCGCACAATCGCTGGAGCGACAGAGATGTGCCGGAGACCCTTATGCGGGCTATATATGAGCTTACAAAATGGGGCCCCACGAGCGCGAATGGTTCTCCCGGCCGGTTTGTTTTTCTGCCAAAAGGCGAGGCACGGGAGCGGCTGAAGCCACATCTCTCGGCAGGAAATGTCGAAAAGACGATGGCGGCTCCGTGGACAGTCATCATCGCGCATGATCTTGATTTCAATGAAAAAATGGCGACGCTTTTCCCCCATGATCCATCCGCTGCGGATTGGTTCGGCGACGGTGACACACGCGAAACACACGCGTTTCGAAACGGCACGCTGCAAAGCGCCTACTTCTTGATCGCGGCGCGGGCGATTGGCCTTGATTGCGGCCCGATGTCCGGGTTCGACAATGCAGGCGTTGACGCCGAGTTTCTCATTGGAGAGCGGTCTCGGTGGAAATCCAACTGGCTCTGTAATCTTGGTTACGGCGATAAGGCAGGGCTTTTCGACCGGCTACCGCGCCTCGACTTCGACGAAGCTTGCGTTGTTTTATAAAGAAAAATGCTGATCCTCGGGATCAATACCTGCCTTGCGACTGCAGATATCGCGCTCGTGCGTGACGGCGAGATTCTTGCCACACAGTTTGATGACGCGCCGAGGGGACATGAAGCGCGTCTTCCCAGCTTGCTGGACATGTTGCTTGCGGATGCGAGGTGTCACCTTTCCGACCTCGATCGCATAGCGGTCGTGACCGGGCCGGGAAGCTTCACCGGGATCCGGATTGGGGTCGCTTTTGGACGCGGACTTGCCTTAACGCTAACGGCAGACATTGTCGGGATCACAGCCCTTGAAGCGGGGGTCGCCCCTTCGGTGACTGGCACCGTGCAGGCTTCTCTCGCCGCTCAAAAACGCCCCCCAGACCGTACCTGGTGGGTGCAGACACTGCGGGATGGGATCGGACTTGATGCCGTGATCGAAACCGGAGAGCGCGATATTGGCGAGGGTGTCGCAGCGCACCCTCAAGCCAGGTGGGCGGCGATGAAAGCCCCTATCGTGTCGCCGGATACGCATCCGCCAAGCCCGACTTATGCAAGACTGCCCGATGCCAAGCCCATGACGCCGCCGGAGCAATGACGATCGCATTCCGTATACTTACCCGCTGCGATGCGGGCGAACTGGCAAACCTACATGGACAGGGGTTTGAGACGTCTTGGAGCAGCGACAGCCTGTCGGCACTGCTCGAGCTGCCGACATGTCTCGGTATTGGGGGGGTGCTGGACCAGGGATCAGACCTGTGTGGCTTTGCCTTGTTTCAGCATGTGGAAAATCAAGCGGAGCTTCTGACTCTCGCTGTTCGTCCAGACGCGCGGCGTCGAGGACTTGCCCGGGCACTGCTGGCAAATGGCGAACAGCACTTGGCCGCCCGGGGGTGTACACGACTATTTCTGGAAGTTGCTGCCGACAATGAGGCGGCCCTCGCTCTTTATCGCCAGCTTGATTTTCGCCTTGAAGGCCATCGGCGAAAATACTATTCGCGGGCCGATGGGGACGACGCAGACGCGTTGATCATGTCCCGCGTGATTACTGGACTTCCTGAATAGGAAAGGGCATTTACGGCATATGAGCAATTTGGAACAAGCTTGCATCGACAAGGGTCTGCGAATGACGGATCAGCGTCGCGTGATTGCCCGCGTCCTTGGCGGGTCTGAAGACCATCCTGACGCTGAGGAGCTGCATCGCCGCGCAAACTCCCTTGATGCGTCCATCTCTCTTGCGACGGTTTATCGGACCGTAAAACTGTTTGAAGAGGCTGGCATTATTGAGCGTCACGAGTTTCGTGATGGCCGATCCCGTTTCGAACAGGTGACGGATGAACACCATGACCACCTGATCGATATCCGGACGGGGGATGTGGTGGAGTTTCAAAACGAAGAGATCGAACGGCTCCAGGAATTCATCGCCAAAGAGCTTGGCTATAAGCTCGTGGATCACCGCCTAGAGCTATATGGTGTGAAGCTCGAAGAGACCGACTAGGCGCGCCCCAAGATGGTCGAGACGCTGGACGTTGTTCTTCGCACATCGACCGCGACCCTTCTTATCTTATATGCTGGCCTGGCTATTCGGGACGGTTGGCAACACAAGGTTGTGCGCTATAGCGTTCTGGCGGTGATCACGCTGTCCGCGCTGTTCCTTAGTTTTCCAAACTTCCCGCTCTGGGTCCAAGTTCCGCTGCGATTGATGGATGCCTGCAATATCGCGTTCATCTGGTGGGCCTCGCTCGCCATGTTCGACGAAGACTTTCGTCTAAAACCCATCCATTGGCTGGGACTGTTGGCGTATACCGGCTTCGTCATGCCGTACCGGTTCTTGTATTTTGGGTGGATCGACGGTCTGCCGGACTGGATGCGGCACGCGACTGATATTGTGACGCTGTCGCTGGTCGCGCATTTGATCTGGAAAATTGTCAGCGGTCTCGACGAGGACCTGGTTAACCGCCGCCGTCGTGTCCGGATCATTTTCGTCAGCTTCGTTATCGCCGCCATCCTTATCTCTGTCATCGGGGAAAATATTCTCCAGGCACAGGGTTATGGCCAATACTCTGTAACGATTACGGCGCTGGCGACCTTGCCCGTCGTTGCTGGACTCATTTTCTGGGTCACACGTCTGCAGCCAGAAACCTTGCTGTTTCAAACCGTTCAGATTCCGGAACCAAAATCGCTATCAATCGATCCACGCGACTCTGCAGCACATAAGCGTTTGATGGATATGATGGAGCATGAGCGTGCGTGGACAGAACCTGGCCTCACGATCGGATCGCTTTCAGAGAAAGTCGGCCTGCCCGAACATCAATTGCGCAACCTCATAAATAGAGGGATGGGGCACAGGAATTTTGCGAGTTTTCTGAACGGTTATCGGCTCACCTACGCCAAATCCGTTTTGTCTAATCCCGAACAGGCGCGCCTCCCAGTCCTAACGATTGCGATGGATGCAGGCTTTGGGTCCCTCGCCCCATTCAATCGAGCGTTCAAAGCGGCGGAGGGCATCACGCCGACGGCGTTTCGCGCCAAAGCCCTCGCTGATCAAAGCTGAAAAACCCTCCTCACTTTCGAAAATGAGCGTGTTTTGTCGAAATTCGACGAGAATCCGCCGTCGCAGACGCGTCTCCTAGGTCCGCAACACCGAAGGGACGAATACAATG
This sequence comes from Pseudomonadota bacterium, assembly GCA_039817885.1. Classification (GTDB taxonomy): domain Bacteria; phylum Pseudomonadota; class Alphaproteobacteria; order Caulobacterales; family Hyphomonadaceae; genus CALLCD01. The sequence continues at coordinate 20,699 of JBCBUY010000050.1, forward strand.
GATTTTATCGCTGAGTATTTCCGTGATCTGTCCGGCAATCTTCTGCCGGGCCTGCGGTTAGAGAGTTTCAGGTACCTGGTTGGAACGTTGAGTGTGTTTCTCATCACCTG